>JALETK010000165.1 GCA_022781505.1 Clostridiales bacterium
GCTTTCCAAGGCAAAGGCGGGCAAATATTTTCCCCTATAGGCTGGGAAATAATTGGAATTTCCGGCTTGTTTTCGTTTTCGTGAGACAGCCAACCGCCCTGCACCGGGCGCTGGGGTTTGTGGCATGGGCCGTTTTATACAGTGTGATTCTCCGGAAGGGGGCCAGTTACCCATTCAGCAGCGCCACGGCCACATCGTTGACGTTGGTGCCGGTGGGGCCGGTGCGGATGAGGCCACCGGTTTTTTCCAGGGCATGATAGGCGTCGTTGTCCCGGAGGACGTCGTAGATCTCCAGGCCCAGGGCCCGGAGTGCCGGGGCGGTCTGGCCGTCGGCGTAGCCTCCGGCGGCGTCCGTGGGGCCGTCGGTGCCGTCGCTGCCCACGCTGAAGACGCAAACTCCCTCCAGGCCCTCCAGGCCTGTGGCGGCGGCCAGGGCCAGCTCCTGGTTCCGGCCGCCCTTTCCGTGGCCGGTGAGCTGCACCACCGTCTCCCCTCCGGCGAGGAAGGCCAGCTTCTTCCCCTGGCCGTGGTGGGTCTTCAGAATGGAGGCCAGGAAGCTCCCGGCCTCCTTGGCCTGGCAGCACAGCTGGTCCGTGAGAAGCACCGGCTCATAGCCCAGGCCGCGGCAGGCATTGGCCGCCGCCGTGCACAGCTCCCGGACGGAGCCGGTGATCTGGGTGGTCACGTTGGTTAGAGCCTTGGGGGTTTCCGTGGCGAGGCAGGCCCGGGCCTCGTCGGTGAGCCGCAGGTTGTATTTTTTGGCAATGGCCTGGGCCTGAGTGCAGGTGGTGCTGTCCGGACAGGCGGGGCCGGAGGCAATCATGTCCAGAGGGTCCCCCAGAATGTCCGAGAGAATCACGGCGAACACCCGGGCAGGGGCGCAGACCTGGGCGAAGCGGCCGCCCTTCACGGCGGACAGGCGCTTGCGGATGGTGTTGATCTCCACAATATCCGCCCCGCAGGCCAGGAGCTGGCCGGTGATGTCCTGGAGCACCGGGCCGGGAACCAGGGGCTTTTCAAACAGGGCGCTGCCGCCGCCGGACAGGAGAAACAGCACCGTGTCCCGCTCCGTGAGCCCCTCCACCAGCTCCAGCGCCGCCTGGGTTCCGGCGAAGGAGTTCTCATCGGGCACAGGGTGTCCCGCCTCCCGGCAGTCGAAGTTGGCAATGGGCCCCATGACGTGGCCGTATTTGGTGACCACCACACCGGCTTCAATCCGGCTGCCCAGGCAGTCGTGGGCGGCCTTTGCCATCTGCCAGGCGGCCTTGCCCGCCGCCACCAGCACGACCCGCCCGGGGAAGGTCTGCCCCCGGAGGGCCCGGCCCACCGCCTCGTCCGGCTGCACCGCCCGGATGGACGCCGAGACAATGGCGTCCGCTTGCTTGCGCATTGACTGATCCATAATCATTCCTCCTGTGCCCTTTGGGGCATTTTTTCTTCCTACAATTTATCACAGGAAACCAAAAATGTAAATATCCCTGCAAAATCTCCCATTTCCCCCTATGGCAATGTGCTGAAAGGAGGAAAAACCCATTTTTTGGCAAAATTCAACAAATGGAACCCCCAATTCCCTGTGGAAATCACCATTGACAGGAATGGGCACCGGTTGTATAATGTATACATTGTTTGACAATATTTGGTCATTTTTTACAAAAAGATGAAGGCCTTCTCAGGAGAAAGAGGTAAAAAATATGAAAACGATTCAGATTCCCTATTACACCTCCTCCCTGGAGCTGCATGTGGCGGAGGAGAACCTGAAGGCTGTGATTACAGCCAAGACCGACGAGTACAAGGCGGACAAGTCCGAGGCCGCCCTGGTGGAGGAGGCTCTGGCCAATCCCATTGGCACCCCGCCGCTTCGGGAGCTGGCCGTGGGAAAAAACCGGGTGGTCATCGTCACCAGCGACCACACCCGGGCGGTGCCCAGCAAGCTGACCCTCCCCATTTTGCTGCGGGAGATCCGGGCAGGGAACCCCCAGGCGGACATCACCATTCTCATCGCCACGGGCTTGCACCGCCCCACCACCGAGGCGGAGCAGCGGCGGATGTTCGGCGATGCGATTGTAGACCATGAGAAAATCGTGGTGAACGAGGCCTTTAAGGACGAGGACTTCTCCTATGTCCGCACCCTCCCCTCCGGCGCGGAGCTGTGGGTAAACAAGGTGGCGCTGGACTGTGACCTTCTGATTACCGAGGGCTTTATCGAGCCCCACTTCTTCGCCGGGTTCTCCGGAGGCCGGAAGAGCATTCTCCCGGGCATCTGCAACGCCGCCACGGTGAATGAGAATCACTCCTACAAGGCCATCTCCAGCCCCTACGCCACCACCGGCGTCCTGGAGCACAACCCCATCCATGAGGACATGGTCTGCGCCGCCCGGGCGGTGAATGTGCAGTTTATCCTGAACGTGGCCCTGAACGGGGAGAAGAAGGTCATCGCCGCCTTTGCGGGCGACCTGGAGGAGGCCCATGCCAGGGGCGTGGCCTTTGTCCGGGAGCTGGCCCAGTGCCCCGGCATCACCGGCGACATTGTGGTGACCTCCAACGGCGGCTATCCTCTGGATCAGAATCTGTACCAGAGCCCCAAGGCCGTGGCCACGGCGGAGGCCTGCTGTGTGGACGGGGGCGTGATTATCATGTGCGCCTCCTGCTTCGACGGCATGGGCGGCACCCACTTTGAAAAGCTCATTGTCCGGGGCACCGTGGATGAGATTGACGAGTACCTCTCCAAAATCCCCCCCAAGGAGACCATTGCGGAGCAGTGGTGCGCCCAGATCTATTCCCGGATTCTGAAAAAACACAAGGTCATTCTGGTCACCACCTATCTGGATCATGAGCTGGTTCGAAAGGCCAACATGATTCCCGCCTCCTCTCCCGACGAGGCGCTGGCCATGGCATATGAGATCATGGGCAAGGATGCCCGGGTGGTTGTGATTCCGGACGGCGTGGCCGTCCTGGCTGTGAAGGAGTGAAGAAATTTCATGGAGCTGAAGCTTGCATTGAAGGTGGACGACCTGGACAATGTGGCCACCATTTTTGCCAACGGCATTGTGGACGGCACCCAGGTGGAGGTTCGGGACAAAAAGGGCAACTCCGAGATTATGACGGTCATTGGCGACGTGCCCTACGGCCACAAGATTGCCCTGCGGGACATTGCCAAGGGCGAGCCCATTATGAAGTACGGCGAGTCCATCGGCGCCGCCAGCCATGACATCCGGAAGGGCGAGTATGTCCATGTGCACAATCTGGACGCCATGCGCGGCCGGGGCGATCTGTAAGGAGGGGCGAAGCATGGGTTATACGTTTATGGGCTACCCCCGGGCCAACGGCAAGTTCGGCGCCCGGAACCTGGTGGCCGTGATTCCCAGCGTTATCTGTGCCAACGACGTGGGCCAGGCCATTTGCCGCCAGGTTCAGGGCACCATCGGCTATTTCCATCATCAGGGCTGCTGCCAGCTGCCCATTGACCTGAAGCGGGTCACGGACACCCTGTCCAACCTGGGCCAGAGCCCCAACGTGGGCGCCGCCCTGGTGGTGAGCCTGGGCTGTGAGGGCACCGATCATGAGCGCCTGGTGGAGGAGATCCGGGCCACGGGGAAGCCGGTGGAGATCATCCGGATTCAGGAGCTGGGCGGCACCTCCCGGGCCATTCAGGCGGGCATCGACGCGGCCCAGCGGCTGGTGCAGCAGATTTCCGGCATCCAGCGGGTGCCGGTGGACGTGTCCAATGTGGTGATGGCCATTAAGTGCGGCGCCTCGGACACCACCTCCGGCATGGCCTCCAACTGCGTCCTTGGCTATGTGGCGGACAAGCTGGTGGATCTGGGCGCCACGGTGGTCTTCGGAGAGACCACGGAGTTCCTGGGCGGCGAGCACATCCTGGCCCGCCGGGCCGTGGGCGGCGAGAAGGGCCCCGTGGGGCAGAAGATTTATGAGATTGTGAACCGCATGGAGGCCCGGGCCAAGTCCGTGGGCGAGGACATGCGGGGCGGCCAGCCCACCCCCGGCAACATTGCCGGCGGCCTGTCCAGCATCGAGGAGAAGAGCCTGGGCGCCATTGTGAAATCCGGCCACCGCCCCATCCAGGGTGTGCTGGAGTACTGCGACCGGGTGGACGGCCAGAAGGGCCTGTGGATTAAGGACGCCCCCGGCCGGGAGCCGGAGATTCTCACAGGTATGGCGGCCACGGGTGCCCAGTTCATGATGTTCTCTACCGGCCGGGGCGCCCCCCAGGGCTTCCCCTCCATGCCGGTGATCAAGATCTGCGGCAATCCCAACACCTATGAGAGAATGCAGCACGACATGGATCTTAACGCCGGACGGATTATCACCGGTGAAAAGACCATTGAAGAGGTAGGGGAGGAGGCGTTCCAGCTGATGCTCCAGGTGCTCTCCGGCCAGATGACCAAGAACGAGGCCCTGGGCTACTTCGGCTCCATGGATATCTTCTGCCTGGGCCCCGTGATCTGATCGGTACTTGACGCTTCGGCGTTCGGTATAAAAAAGAAAAAAGGAAAACAGGAGGTAGTAAACATGTTGAATCCCGTATTGGCAATGGCGATCGGCATCGTCGTAATGATGGTACTGATCATCTTTACCAAAATGCACGCATTCCCGTCCCTGATCATCTCCGCAATCCTCATTGCTGTCCTGGCAATGCCCTTCGGCCCGGAGGGCTCCGTGGTGGACACCCTCACCGGCTGCGTGAAGACCGTCTCCAGCGGCTTCGGCAATACCATGGCCAGCATCGGTATTGTGATTGGCTTTGGCTGTATCATGGGCATCTTCCTGGAGAAGAGCGGCGCTGCCAAGCGCATGGCTCTGACCATCCTGAAGCTCGTGGGCGTGAAGAACTGCGATGTGGTTCTGGGCCTCACCGGCTTTGTGGTATCCATCCCCGTGTTCTGTGACTCCGGCTTCGTGATTCTGTCCTCCCTGGCAAAGGAGTTCTCCCGCCTCACCAAGAAGTCCATGGTGGGCCTGGGCGGCATCCTGGGCATGGGCCTGTACATCACCCACTTCATGGTTCCCCCCACCCCCGGCCCTCTGGCGGTGGTCGGCACCTTCCAGGAGAACGGCCTGATGATCGACCTGGGCCTGTTCATCCTGTGCGGCATTGCCATTTCCGTGCCTCTGTTCATCTTCTCCGTGCTGCTGTTCCGGTACTTCGGCAAGAAGTATCCCAACCTCATTGTTCCCAATGAGATTGACCGCAGCAAGTACACCGCCGATCAGCTGAAGGTTCTGGACCGGATTGCCGCCAAGCAGGAAGCCGGTCAGGATCTGGTGACCGAGGACTTCGCCGAGCTGCTGGCCGCCGAGAAGCTGCCCAGCGCCGGTCTCTCCTTCGCCACCCTGCTGGTTCCCATCTTCCTGATTTTCGCCAACACCATCGTAGGCCAGATTACCGCTCTGAAGGGCACGACTTTTGCCAGCATCGTCACCTTCCTGGGCCAGCCCGTCATTGCTCTGTTCATCTCCCTGTGCATGGGCGCGTTCCTGCTGTGCCGCTCCTATGACAAGAAGACCTGCGTGGGCCTCATGCAGGAGGCCTGCCGCGACGCCGGCCCCATCGTATTCATCACCGCCGCTGGCGGCGCTCTGGGCGCTGTCATCAATGCCACCGGCGCTGCCAAGATGATGGCCGACTGGATCGTGGCCACCGGCATCCCCGGCATTCTGGTTCCCATTATCATCGGCGTGATTATGCGGTTCCCCCAGGGCTCCGGCACCACCGCTATGATCACCGGCTCCGCCATTATCGCCCCCATGGTGGGCACCCTGGGCATCAACCCCTATCTGGCTGCCCTGGCCCTGTGTCTCACCACCATGTGCCCCAGCTACCTGAACGATTCCTACTTCCATGTGGTCACCAACTTTTCCGGCATGGACATCAAGACCAGCCTGAAGACCTGGACCATCGGCTCCATTCTGGTTCCCGCCTTTGGCTCCGTGATCTTTATCATCCTGAGCCTGTTCATCCACTAAGAGCCGGGGAGACGTAGGATTCTCCAAGAAATAATGCGCCGCCATGCAGGGGGGGACATCTCTCTGCATGGCGATTTTTCTGCGGCGGCGTGGGGGAGGTTGTAGTTCCTGCGGGAATGTGATATAATGGGGCCTGCGGAGCCATCCGGCGGAAGAGTCGTATTACGGCGGCTTGCGTCACCGTACAGAGGACTGCCGGATGGAGGTGCGCCGGACATTATCCCATTGGGAGGCGTTGATATGTGGATTGTATATGCGTTCGGCTCGGCCCTCTTTGCGGGGGTGACGTCTATCCTGGCCAAGTGCGGCATCCGGAAGACCGACTCCACCGTGGCCACGGCCATCCGCACCCTTGTGGTGCTGGCCTTTGCCTGGCTCATGGTCTTTATAGTGGGCTCTCAGACCCAGCTGAAAAGCCTGGACGGGAGAACCCTGCTGTTTCTGGTTCTCTCGGGCCTTGCCACCGGGGCCTCCTGGCTGTGCTATTTCAAGGCGCTGCAGCTGGGAGACATCAACAAGGTGGTGCCCATTGACAAGTCCAGCACCGTGCTCACCATTCTGCTGGCCTTTCTGATTTTCCCTGAAAATGAAGCAATCACCTGGCCCAAGGCCGTGGGGGTGGTGCTGATCGGAGCGGGAACGCTTCTCATGATTGAGAAAAAGGACGCGGCCCACGGAGCGTCCGGAGGCCGGGGCTGGCTGCTCTATGCCCTTGGTTCCGCCCTCTTTGCCAGCCTTACGGCCATCCTGGGAAAAATCGGCATTTCCGGCGTGGAGTCCAACCTGGGCACGGCCATCCGCACCGGGGTGGTGCTGGTGATGGCCTGGGTGATGGTAGGGGTCACGGGCAAGGGCCCTCTGGTCCGGCAGGTTCCCAGAAAAGAGCTGGGCTTCATCTGCCTGTCCGGCCTCGCCACGGGAGGCTCCTGGCTGTGCTACTACAAGGCCCTTCAGGAGGGCCCCGCCAGCCTGGTGGTGCCTATTGACAAGCTGAGCATTTTGGTTACCGTGGCCTTTTCCTATGTGGTGTTCCGGGAGCGCCTGTCCAAAAGATCTGCCCTGGGCCTGGTGCTCATTGTGGCGGGCACTTTGGTGATGCTGATTCCCTAATCCCGCTGCTGCCGTCCTGTCTTCGTTCTGGGGCTGTCTCAATGCTTATTTTGAGACAGCCCCAGAACGGTTATTTTTTCGCTCTTGCCTCCAGCTGCTCCTTGATGCACTTCCGGGCCAGCTCCAGGTGAATGCGGTTGGTGCTGTCCGCCGTGGCCACGTCCCGCAGGGCCAGGGCGTGGATGATCTGCTGGTGCTCTGTGAGGGACTCGTCAAACCGGCGGTGGCTGGTGAGGGAGAGCACCCGGAACTGCTGGTTCATGGAGCGAACCCGGTCATAGGTGGACTTCACCAGGCTGTTGTCCCCCAGCTCCACAATCCGGTTGTGCAGCTCCTCGTCCGCCCGGGTGTAGGCCTCCAGGTCGCCTGCTCCGTGGGTGCGCTCCAGGGTGCTCAGAATGTCGAAAAGCTGCTGAATCCGGGCGGAGGTCATGCTCTTGCGGCTGTTTTCAATGCAGTAGGACTCCAGCATCAACCGCATGTCGAAGATTTCATCAATGTCCTTGGGGGTGAATTCCTTCACGAACACCCCCTTGTTGGGCACCTCAATGAGAAGCCCGTCCGCCACCAGCTGGCGCAGGGCCTCCCGCACCGGGCTGCGGCTGACTCCAAAATGCTCCGTCAGCTCCGCCTCCTGGAGCCAGGCTCCCGGGGCATACTGACCGCTGCATATCTCATCCCGGAGAATCTGGTAGACCTGGCTGCGAATGGTCTTGACACGGCGGAAATCCGACATAGCTGACACCCTTTCCCAAAATATAGTTTTATTATACCGGAATTTTCTTTTTTTCGCAAGCATATAGAAATTATTCCGGCGGCGTGGTATAATTTGTCCGATTTGTTTGCGGCCCCGTCTCCGGCCGCCCGGGAGGATACGTCATGGTACAGATTCTGCTGAAATCCGCTTCCTTTGTGTTCCTGATTTTTCTGGGTTATATCCTGAAAAGAGTGAAGTTCTTCGGCCCCCGGGATTACGGGATTGTGATGAAAATTGTGCTGAATATCACCCTGCCCATGGCGGTGATCACCAGCTTTGCCTCCTACCGGCCGGATTACACCCTGCTTCTGGCGGTTCTGGTGGGCTTCGGCCTCAACTGGGTGCTGCTGGGCTTTGCCGTGGTGCTCAGCCGGGGGAAGAAGCGGGCCTCCCGGGCCGTCTGGCTGAACAGCGTCCCGGGCTATAACATCGGAGCCTTTGCCCTGCCCTTTGTGCAGAGCTTCCTGCCCCCTGCCGGGGTGGTGGCCTGCTGCCTGTTTGACGCCGGGAGCGCCATCATGTGCACCGGCGGCACCTATGCCCTCACGTCGGGGATGCTGGGGGAGAGCAAGGGCCTCTCCCTCCGGGAGATCGGGAAGCGGCTCCTGTCCTCCCGGCCCTTTCTGACCTATGTGACCATGCTGGTGCTGACCCTCCTGGGCGTCACCATTCCGGCGGGAATCGTCAGCTTTATCAGCCCCATGGCCTCCGCCAACGCCTTTTTGGCCATGTTTATGGTGGGTATGATGTTTGACCTGAAGCTGGACCGGGAGATTCTCCGGGACGTGGCGGGGATGGTGGCTCTCCGGCTGGCCGCCGCCGTCGTGGTGGCCCTGGGGTGCTACTTCCTGCTGCCCCTGCCCCTGGAGATCCGCCAGGCCCTGTGCATCACCGTGTTCGCCCCGGTCTCCGTGGCCTCCACGGCCTTTGCGGAGAGGGCCGGGGGCGACCCCGGAGAGGCGGCCTGCGTCAACTCCCTGTGCATCCTCATCAGCATTGTGTGCATGGTCACCCTGCTGGCTGTATTTGGAATTCTGTAAAGATTGAGCGGCAGTCCCTGGGCTGCTTCCGGCCATATGCCCGACTTCCCTGCGGTGTGAGGGCGGCTGCGTGTTTGTTGCCGGACATGGATACTTCTGCAAAAGGAAAGGCGATACAATGGATTACACACAATATGTCAACCCCAACATCGGCACCGTTGGCCATCTGCTCACTGCCACGGCTCCCACGGTGCAGTCTCCCCACGGGGCGGCTCTGGTGGAGCCGGTGTTCCGGGCGGGGATGAAGGACCGGTATTTTTCCGACCGGATTTTCGGCTTCACCGCCGGCTGCGCCACGGTTATGCCCACTTTCCTCACGGGAACCCCGGTCTACGAGGAGACCGCCAGCACCTTTGACCACGACCTGGAGGAGGCGGGGCCGGATTTTTACCGGGTGCTTCTGGAGGACACGGGCATCGAGGAACGGCACACAGCCTTCCGGAATTACGGCCAGTTCTCCTTCACCTATCCCAGGGCGGAGGGGGCCGGGGCGGTGATCTACATCCGGAACTGCCGGGAGTGCCGGGTGGAGGACGGACGGCTTTACGCCACAGGGAGCCAGAGCTTCGGCGTGGGCAGGCCCATCAGCACCCTGCTGGACCTCACGGGCGCCCTTCAGGTGCAGGTCTGTGACACCACGGTTCCCAACCAGCATGACCCCAAGGTTCGGGAGCCTGCCAAGGCTGTGGCGGTGCGCTGGAACCGGGAGCAGGTTTTCCTGCCCTTCGTCCTGTCCCCCATGGGCTTTGAGAGCCTGGCCCGGTGCTATGACCGGGAGGTTCGGGGCAAGGACTTCCAGACGGTGCGGGAGCTGTGCAGGGAGGCCTGGAACGGGCTTCTGGGCAAGCTCCGGGTCACCGGCGGCACCTTGGAGGAGAAGCGGGTCTTCTACACGGCGGTGTACCGGGCCACGAGCCGGATGCACAACTACAGCGTGGACGGGGAGTATCTGGGCTTTGACGGCCAGATTCACAGGGACGAGGGCCACGCCTTCTATTGTGACGACGGCATCTGGGACACCTTCCGGGGGATGCACCCCCTCCAGCTGCTGCTGGAGCCGGAGGTTCACCGGGATGTGCTGGAGTCCTATCTGCGGATGTACCGCCAGAGCGGCTGGCTGCCCCGGTTCCCCTACCTGGGTGGAAACGTCCCGTGCATGATCGGCCACCACACGGTGTCCATCTTCGCCGGAGCGGCGGCCAAGGGAGTGGAATTCGACCGGGCCCTTGCCTTTGAGGCGGCCTACAAGAACGCCACCCGGCGCACCATGCTCCCCTGGCGGGACGGAGAGGCGGAGGAGCTGACCCGCTGCTACTATGAAAAGGGCTTCTTCCCCGCCCAGGAGGAGAACGAGCCCGAGACCTGCCCGGCGGTTCACCCCTTTGAAAACCGCCAGGCGGTGGCGGTGACCATCGAGCATTCCTATGACGACTGGTGTGTGGCCCAGCTGGCCAGAGCCCTGGGAAGGGAGCGGGAGGCGGAGACCTTCCTGGCCCGGTCTCAGAACTACAAGAGGCTCTATGACCCCGCCATCGGCTTCTTCCACCCCCGGAAGGCCGACGGCTCCTTCACCCGGGACTACAACCCCAAATTCTGCGGCGGCCAGGGAGGCCGGCGGTATTACGCGGAGAACAATGCCTACATCTACCGCTATGCCGCCCAGCACGACATCCCCGGCACCGTGGCCCTGATGGGCGGCCAGGAGGCCTTTGCCCGGGGCCTGGATAACCTCTATGTGGAGCAGTACGACGGTGTGCTCAAGTCCACCTTCCTGATGCAGTACCCCGATGCCACGGGGCTCATGGGCCAGTTCTGCATGGGCAACGAGCCCAGCTTCCACATCCCCTACCTGTACAATTACTGCGGCCAGGCCTACAAGACCCAGAGGAAGATTCATGAGCTGATCCGCCTCTGGTTCCGGGACACCCCCCTGGGCATCTGCGGCGACGAGGACGGCGGCGCCATGAGCGCCTTCCTGGTGTTCTCCGCCATGGGCTTCTACCAGGTGAACCCCGCCAGCGACGTGTACGACCTGGGAAGCCCCATCTTTGACAAAATTGAGCTGGATCTCCCCAACGGGAAAACCTTCACCCTTCTGGCGGAGGGGGCCTCCCGGGGGGCCAAGTACATCCAGTCCGCCGTCCTGAACGGGCAGACTCTGACGGAGCCCCGGTTCACCCACAGCCAGCTGATGGAGGGCGGCACCCTGGTGCTCACCATGGGCCAGCGCCCCAACCGGGAGCTGTTTGCCTGAGAAAAATCACAACCCCCTGAAGGGGGCCGGGATTTCTCCCGGCCCCTTCAGGGGGTTTTTCAATGTTTTCCGTGGTGATGGAAGAGCAGTTGGGAAGCGCTTTTGCCGGGGGTTAATTCTCGATGGCGGCCATCCTTGCGACAATGTCCTGGATTATGTCCGGGTCGAACTTGGGAACCCGGGCGTAGGTGTACAGGCCGTTTCGCTCCTGCTCCACGTCGTAGAGCTGGGTGTAGCAGAAGCCAAAGTGGTTGGGATTGTCCAGAAGGGTGTTCACCAGACCGGCAAAGCGGGCCAGGAACTCCTCCTTGGTTTTGGGGGCGTTGCCGTAGCCCCAGGCGCTGCCGGGCTCCTCGTTCCAGAGGATACCGCCGAACTCGCTGATGAAATAGGGCTGGCCCTCCCGGTAGTGCTGGCGCTCCGGGAACTCGTTGTAAATGCCCCGATTTTTCCCGTCCTTTCCCGCGATGGCAGCAAAGGCGGCCACGTCCTGGCGGTAATCGTGGGCGTCAAAGATGTCCGTTGCCACATGGTAGCAGCCGCTGGTGTCGATGCAGGGGCGGGTGGGGTCCAGCAGCTTGGTCATGCGGTAGACCAGCTCCAGGTTGCTGTCCAACTGCCGGGCGCCGTTCAGATCCCAGGTCTCATTGAAGGGGCACCAGCCGATGACACTGGGGTGGTTGAAGTCCCGGGTCACCGCCTCGGCCCACTCCGGGAGAAAGGCGTGAAGGGCCTCGGGGCCTGTGATGTCCAGACCCCAGTTGGCGTGCTCTCCCCAGACCAGGTAGCCCAGCCGGTCGGCGTGGTACAAAAACCGGGGCTCGAAGATTTTCTCATGGAGCCGGGCCCCGTTGAAGCCCATGGCCTGGGAGAGGAGAATATCCCGGGAGAGAGCCTCGTCCGTGGGGGCCGTGTAAATGCCGTCGGGGTAGAAGCCCTGATCCAGCACCAGGCGCTGGAAGACGGACTTCCCGTTGAGGAGGAACCGCATTCCGTCAAAGCGGATGCTGCGCATCCCGAAATAGCTCTCCACCCGGTCCTGGCCATACTCCAGGGTCAGGTCGTAGAGCCGCCCGATGCCCACCTCCCAGAGGTGCAGCTCCTCCAGCGGCAGGGAGAGGTGCAGGCAGGGCCCCTGAGCCCGGGCCTGGGCCCGGCCTACGACGCGCCCCTCGTAGAAGGCCGTGGCGGTGAGCAGCTCCGCGCCGGTGACGCGGAGCTCCATGTCCAGCTTCCGGTTCTCCACGTCCGGATAGAACTTGGCGGAGACCAGGTGGTGCCGGGGCCGGTGCTCCAGCCACACGGTCTGCCAGATGCCGGTGGTGCGGGTGTACTCGCAGCCCTGAGAGGCGTATGTGCCGCACTGCTTGCCCCGGGGCTGGCGGCCGCTGCGCTGGAGATCCTGGACATAGACGGTGATCACGTTCTCCCCGGGTGTCAGAAGCCCGGTGATGTCAAAGGAGAAGGAGGAATAGCCACCGGTGTGCTCCCCGGCCCTCTCTCCGTTAACAAAGACAGAGGCCCGGTAGTCCACAGCGCCAAAGTGAAGGAAGGTGAGGCCTGCCGGCCAGTCCGCCGGCAGGCGGAAGGTGCGGCGGTACCACACCGCCTCCTGAAAGTCCCGGTTTCCCACGCCGGACAGGAGGCTCTCCGGGCAGAAGGGCACCATAATCTGCCCCCGGAGGGCCGTTCCCTGGAAGAGGCCGCGGTCCATGCCGCTTTTCCCGGGGTCGGATTCAAACTCCCAGAGACCATTCAGATTGAGCCACCGCTCCCGAAGAAACTGAGGAAAGGGATGCTCCGGACGAGGAATTTCCATGGCTGTATGCTCCTTTATGTGTTGTTTTACGCCCCTATGGTATCTCCTGACGCTTCGGTTGTCAATGGGGAAATGAAATTCACCCGGAGCCGGCAAAGCCGGCTCCGGGCGGGTTTACAGCTGGGAGAACACGGTTCCCAGGCTCTCGTGGAGAACCAGGTTGGCATCGTCGTCATAGGGGGTCTCGTCCCGGTTGATGAGCACCAGGCGGTTGCCCCGGTAGTATTGGATGAGCCCAGCGGCGGGGTACACCGTGAGGCTGGTGCCGGCCACAATCAGGAGGTCTGCATTGCGGATGGCGGAGACGCTGGAGGACATGGTGTCCGGGTCCAGGCTCTCCTCGTAGAGAACCACGTCCGGCTTCACGATGCCGCCGCACTGGCACAGGGGCACCCCTTTGGCGTTTTTCACATACTCCGCAGGGTAGAACTTCCCGCATTTTTCGCAGTAGTTCCGAAGGACGCTGCCGTGAAGCTCATAGACCTTTTTGCTTCCGGCCTTCTGGTGGAGGCCGTCGATGTTCTGGGTGACCACCGCCAGGAGCTTCCCCTCCTGCTCCCACTGGGCCAGCTTCCTGTGGGTGATGTTGGGCTCAAAGCCAAGGGGGAGCATTTTCTCTTTGTAGAACCGGAAGAAATACTGGGGGTCGCGCTTGTAGAAGCTGTGGCTGATGATGGTCTCCGGGGGATAGTCGAACTTCTGGCTGTACAGCCCGTCCACACTGCGGAAATCGGGAATGCCCGACTCCGTGCTCACACCGGCGCCGCCGAAGAACACAATCCGGCTGCTCTCCCGAACCCATTGCTGCAAGGTTTCGATCTTTTCCATGGATTTCCCCTCCCTGTGTATCTCTCAGCAGAATTCATTGTCCCAGCCCTCGGACTCAATCTCGGCCAGGAGCTTTTTCTCCTGCTTGGTTTCAAAGGTGATTTTCTCAAACATGTCCGGCCGCCTGGCCCGGGTGCGGCGCAGGGCCTGCTTCCTCCGCCAGCGGGCCACCTTTGCATGGTCTCCGGAGCGGAGAATTTCCGGCACCGTGAGGCCATGCCAGGCGGCGGGGCGGCTGTACTGGGGGTACTCCAGAAGCCCATTGTAGTGGCTCTCGTCCTCAAAGCACTCCGGGTCCGCCAGCACCCCGGGCACCATACGGCACACGGCATCGGTGACGGCCATGGCGGCAATCTCCCCCCCGGTGAGGACAAAGTCCCCCAGGGACAGCTCCTCGTCCACGCACTCGTCAATAAACCGCTGGTCGATGCCCTCGTAGTGGCCGCAGACCAGCACCAGATTCTCCATGCGGCTCAGGCGGATGGCGTCCGCCTGGCGGAAGGTGTGGCCGCAGGGGGAAAGGTAGATGGTGTGCACTGGGCCACCGGCCTCGTCGCACACATGCTCCCAGCAGCGGTAGAGGGGGTCTGCCTGCATGATGGCTCCCCGGCCCCCGCCATAGGGGTAATCGTCCACCTGGCACTGCTTGCTGGCGGTGAAATCCCGGATCTGGTGGGCCTCAATGCGGATGTATCCCCGCTCCTGGGCCCGGCCCAGGATGCTCTCGGAGAGCACATCCCCCAGAGAATCGGGGAACAGGGTCATAATGTCAATCCGCATCGGTCTGCATCCCCTCAATGAGGCGGACCCGCACAAAGCCCTCCTCCAGATTGGTCTCCAGCAGGAACTCCTTCACCGCCGGAATCATATATTCATGGGCTCCCTTTACCACATACACGTCGTTTCCGGGCATGGTCATAACCTCCCGGAGGGTTCCGATTTCCCGGTCCCCCTCCAGAACCCGGAGGCCGATGAGGTCGGCGATGAAATAGGCCCCCTCCTCCAGCTCCACGTCGTCCCGGTTTACCGAAACCACGGTGTTTCGCAGGGCCTGGGCGGCCTCCACGGTGTCCACCCCCCGGAGCTTCAGCAAAACACAGGTTTTCTGAATCCGGGCGGCCTCCACGGCATATTCCCGGCCCTTGAGATAGACCCGGTCAAACAGGGTCAGAAACTCCGGGCCGTCGGCCCAGGGGAGAACCTTCACGTCTCCCCGGATTCCATGGGTGGAGACGATCTGACCCGCTTCCAGATATTGCTGCTTCATAATGATTTGCCTCCTTGCCGGGCATTTCAGCTGCCCACATTTTCCCCGGGGATTTCCGTATTGGGCTGGGCGGCCTGATTGAAGTATGCGTCCATAATGGCCTTGGCCACGTTGGCCAGGTTGCCGCCCTGGGCGCCCTTCTCCACAAAGACGGCGATGGCAATCTGGGGATCGTCGTAGGGAGCGTAGCACACGAAGGAGGCGTTGTCCGAGCCGGGGCCGCCGTGCTGGGCGGTGCCGGTTTTGGCCGCCACGGCCACGGGGTAGTCGTTCAGATAGCTGTATACCGTACCGCTGGGGTCGGATACGGCCATGCGCATACCCCGGGTATAGGCATAATAGGCGTCGTCGCTGATGTCACAGGTGCTGAGGATTTCCGGCTGATTGTCCACCAGCAGCTCCTGATAGTCCGAGGAGATCACCCGGCTCAGGAAGGTGGCCCGGTAGCGGGCCCCCCGGTTGGCAAGGGCGGCGGTGTACACCGCCAGCTGCATGGGGGTGAACCGGTTTTCACCCTGGCCGATGGACAGCTGCAGGGTGTCGGCGTCATACCAGCCGGAGTGATCCGGATCGTTGGGATACAGCTCCTCCTTGGTCTCCCGGTTGGAGCGGTAGCCCTGGCGCTCAAAGAGCTCCACCCCGGTCTTCTCTCCCAGGCCCAGAGCCTTCGCCACCTGGTCGATGGCGGGCATACCGGTCCGGTTGCCGGCCTCGTAGAAATAATAGTTGCAGGAGACCGCCAGGGCCTGCATCACGTTGATGACCCCGTGGGTCTGCTTGTAGTTGGTGTAAATCAGGCACTGGGGCTGATAGTCCTCGTATTTGGTGTAAACGCCCTGATCCTCGATGGTGGTGCCGGAGCTGATGGTGCCATTGTTGATGGCGGCGATGGTCACGGCCATTTTGAACACGGAGCCGGGGGCGTAGGTGAGGGTGAGAGCCCGGTTGTTCAGGGGGCCGAAATCCGTCTCCAGGAGCTGATTATAATCCTGATAGTAGGTGGCGGGGTCATAGGTGGGGTAGCTGGCGCAGGCCAGAACTTCGCCGGTTTTGACGTCAATGGCCACCACCGCGCCGCCCTCGGCGTCGGTACCCTCTCCGTGGCTGCCCACGCCATTCTCCCGCAGATTCAAAATGACCTCCTCCAGGGCCTTCTCGGCGGCGATCTGAATCTCCAGGTCAATGGTGGTCTCCACATTGGCCCCAGCCTTGGGCTCCCGGGTGAAGTACTCCGAGACGATGTTGCCGTCGGCATCCACGGTGGTGAGCTTCACCCCGTCGGTGCCGTGGAGATACTCCTCAAAGGCCCCCTCGAAGCCGCTCTTTCCCACATAGGCGTCCATGGAGTAGTCCTGGTCTTTGTAGACCTCATATTCCTCCGCGGTCATTTGGCCGGTGAAGCCCAGAATGTGGGCGGCGTACTTGGTGGCGTACTCCCGCACCGTGGAGGACTCCACCGAGAGCCCCGGGGTGTTCAGCTCCAGAATGGCGGAGAGGTTCTCTGAGGACACGTCCTCAATGAGGGTGTAGGCGGACAGGGAGGTGAGGTCGCTGCGGAGCTCCAGCTCGTAGCGCAGGCCGATGACCCGGCGGGCCTCCTCCTCCGTAAAGGTGTTGGGAATCCGGTAGGCGGAGCGGAGCTGCTTCATGAGCTGGGCGGCGGAGATGTCCGAGTCCAGCTCCCGGTAGTTGAGAAAGTCCTTGAAATAGCTCTGCCAGGTGGAGGAGAGGTCCTCCATGGTGTACTCATAGGGCTTTTCCAGGGTGACGGGGAAGTGCTCCACATATGCGATTTTGTTCTCTGACAGAAGGTTTACCAGCTTCCGCAGGGATTCGTTGGGGCTGTCGGAATTGTAGAAGACATAGTTGTTGAACACCAGGTTGTAGCTGGCCCGGTTGGTCACCAGGACGTTGCCGTTCCGGTCCAGAATCTCTCCCCGGGCGGCGGTGACCCGGCTCCAGGTGGTGTAGGTGGAGAGGCTGGAGCTCTGGGTGTCCGCGTCCCGGATTTGAAGCTGATACATCCGGAAGCCAAACAGGCCCAGAATCAGGGCGAACAGCAGAAAAACCGCCGTGGCCCGAAGACGTGTTACTCGTTCCATTGCGAACCTCCAATGCTACCCATTGCCTTCACAGGCAGGTACAAAAGCGCCGCTGCCAGGCAGGCCCCCAGGGTTCCCCCCAGGCAGGCCACCCAGCGCTCCGGGGCGGTGCTGCCCAGGAAAAGCCCCAGACCGAACAGCAGCCCCTGGTGGATCGCCAGGCCCAGCCAGCAGCACAGCAGCTCCGCCCAGAACTGCCGCCGGAGGCAGGCCCGGCGGAAGATGGACAGAAGAATGCCGGAGAAGGTCAGAATCACAAGAGACACCGGCCCCAGCACCGCGCCGGACAGGCACCGGAACACCCCGGCGCACAGGGCGAACAGTCCGCCGCTGCCGGGGCCCTGGAGCAGGCACACCAGCAGCAGATACCCGGGCACCAGATCCGGGCAGCCGCCCAGAATGCGAACCCGGCTGAATACCACATCCTGAAGCACCTGCAAAAGGAGATACCCGGCGCTCAGGAGCAGCCATTTTAAAACTACCTGCCGCTGACGGCGGGTGAGGAGGAGCTTTCCCAGAAGGGTGGTCTCCTCTCCCTGCTCCAGCTTGGTCAATACGCGTTTGTTCAAAAGAGAGTCCTCCCATGGCCGTCTCCCGGGGGATTGGCCTTACTCATTCACATAATTGGTCAGGATGAACACCTGCTCCATGTTCTCAAAATCCGCCGCCGGGGTGAGAAGGGCGTATTTTGCCACGCCGGTTTCGTCAAAACCGGCGTTGGCCACGTAGCCCAGAATCAGATCCCGGGGGTACAGGGTGGAGCCGGCGGTGACCACCTGATCCTCGTTCCGGATTACCGCGTCCGTGGGCAGGTAGTCCATCCGGAGCATACCCTCGGAGCCGGTGGTGTAGGCGCCCTGTACCATACCGGCGTAGCCGGAGGAGGCGATGTTGGCGCTGATTTCCAGGGAGGAGTCCAGAACCGTGGTCACTGTGGCCCAGTTGGAGCCGGCGGCGGTGACGAGGCCCACCACCTCGCCCTGGGCGGTGATGGCCACCATGTCCTCCTGAATGCCGGAGCCGGTGCCCTTGTCGATGGTGAAGGAGCTGGTCCAGTCGTTGGAGTCCCAGGTGATGATATAGGAGGCCACCAGCTCAAAATCCTGCCGCTCCTCCTTGAGGCCCACCAGCTCCCGCAGCCGCTGATTCTCCCGCTGGAGGGTGTCGGTGGTGCGGGCGTCGTTCTCCATCTCGGCAATCTGCTCCCGGAGGGCCTGATTCTCCGCCTCCAGGGCTTCATAGCGGAAGATGTAGCTGTAGAGCTTCTCGGCGTGGCGGGTGAGATCGTTCATGGCGGAGCGCAGGGGGGTCATAATCCCCTGGACAATCCGTTGGGGGAGGCTCGCTCCCTGCCCCAGGGCCCCCAGCAGGGCCAGGGCCACGGCCAGCACCACCGTCAGGGCCAGAACGGCCTTTACCTTGGTGTTAAAGAGTTTTTTCACGGTTTCACGCTCCCAGAATGGTGACGCCCAGCTGCCGCAGGCACTGGGTCAGGGCACAGACGGGCAGGCCCATCACGTTGTAATAATCTCCCTCCAGCCGGGTCACAAACAGGGCGGCTTTCCCCTGAATGCCGTAGGCCCCCGCCTTGTCCAGGGGCTCTCCCGTCTCGGCGTAGGCGAGAATTTCCTTCTCCTCCAGAGGACGGAAGAAAATGTGGCTTACCTCCGTCCGGGTCAGGAGGGTGTCCCCCCGGCGGACGGTGAAGCCGGTCATCACCTGATGGTCCCGGCCGGACAGGAGGCGGAGCATGTCACAGGCCCGCTCTTTGGTGCCGGGCTTGCCCAGAATCCTCCCGTCGCACACCACGATGGTGTCGGCGGCGATGACAATGTCCTGAGGGCCGGCGGAAACGGCCGTGGCCTTGGCCCGGCTGACCCGGGCCACCTCCTGCCGGGGGTCCGCCGTGGGGTCCATGGCCTCGTCAATATCTGCGGCCTGAACCGAGAAGGTCAGGCCCATCAGCTCCAAAAGCTCCCGCCGCCGGGGCGACTGGGAGGCGAGAATGATGCTCATGTAAATAAATCCTCCAAGTGTATGGGTTTTCTGTGGGGGTGACAGCCAATGTCACGAACGAAAAAGCGCAGGACAAGATAGAAACCACACAAAAAGCAGAAAAGTGTTGTATCATGACTGTAGTACGTTGCAACTTTTAAAATATAACTTTGGTGCATTGTAGGGGAGGGTCATGACCCTCCCGGAACAAAACGGGCCCACCCGGGCCTGTTTTGTTCCAGAGTCAAAGGATTTTTACGGATTCGCCCGGGCACGCTGGGAAAGAAAGTCCCGTACTGCGGGAGGGTCATGACCCTCCCCTACGGTTCGTAGAATCACGGCCCTTATAGGGATCTGTAGTCGATTTTAGAAGTTACAACGCAGTAGGGGCGGACCCGTGTGTCCGCCCCTACAGACGGTCAGGAAGAATTTTTTTAAGTTCGTGATATTGGGGCATGAAAAAATATATGGGATTTACTCCACGCCCCGGAGGTACAGGCCGCGGGTGGCGCCGCCGGGGTCGAAGGGGGCGGCGGACTGCCAGGCTCTCAGAACCTGATCCACCTCCCGGGGGTTTTCCGTGGTGAACAGCAGCCGCAGGGCGTAGAGGCCCAGATTCCGCCAGTCGGACTGGCGGTCCAGCCAGTAGAGCTTCTTGCCATTGAGCACCACCGAGCGGCAGGTGCCGCAGTCCTTCACAATGGGGAACTCCTCGCCCTTCCGGTCCAGGAGCTTGGTGGAGCCGGTGGCGCAGGTACACTGGCCGGTGCGGCCCCGGATCAGGCAGTTTTCCGTAATCATGAGAGGGAGGCGCCCGTAGACAATGGCCTCCGTGGGCACCGCCTTGGACAGATCCCGAATCTGAGGCAGGGTCATCTCAAAGGAGGCGGTGGCGCTGGCCAGCCCCAGGGTTCGGAGGGTGTTCATGGAGCGGCTGTTGTAGATGTTGAGACCAAAGTCCCCGCAGATGGCAAAGCCCCTGGCTCTGGCTACGGCAATCTGGCCCAGATTGCCCAGAAGCACATGGCGCACCCCCAGGTCGTAGGCCTGATCCAGGAGCCGGGTAACCCGGGGCAGCTCCGTGTCGTGAATCACCCGGGGCAGCACCGCCGCCAGGCGAACCCGGCGAACCACGGTGGTGTAGAAATCCCAGTCCTGCACCAGAAGATGCAGGGGGACGTAGAGGAACAGGGGATTCAGCTCCAGAATGCGCCGGGTGACCTGCTCCGTGGCGGTGACCTGAACCGTGAGGCCCGGGGCCTCCTTCTGGCCGGGGTAGATCATGGGCCGGGTGAATTTCCCCAGGGGAGCCTCCTCCCGGCGGCCCCGGAGGGCGGTGAGCTGGGTCAGCACCTCCCGGCGCATGGCGTTGACGGCGGCGGCGGAGAGGCTGAGGCCCGGCTCCACCGAGGCGCTCACCCGGGCGCAGGTGTAGGCCGTGCCCCCGGTTTTGGCAAGGCGGGCGGAGAGCTCCGCCTCTGTGAGCCCCCGCCGCTGGGCGGGCTCCGGCCTGGGGCCGACGGTTTTGCACACGTTGCCCTGGGGGTCCTGAACCGCCAGCATGGAGGTCTCCCGGTTGACAATCATATAAAACTGCACGGGAACCCTGGGGTTCTCCACGGACTCATAGGTGGCCCGGGCGGCGGCGAGACGGGCCTTGTCCTCCCGCTCCTCCCCCCGGGTGCCGAACATGGCCTGGCCGGTCTCCCCCCGGAAGTAGCCGTCGGTGAAGCCCTGGCGGCTGAAGGCGGCGGTGAGGTCGTCCATCTGCCGCTGGGTCACCCGGCCGGTGTTCAGGGCCTCCCGGTAGACCCGGGTGACCGTGGCCACATACTCCGGCCGCTTCATCCGTCCCTCCAGCTTAATGGAGGCCACCCCCATGGAGGCAAGGTCCCGGAGGTAGGAGATGAGACAGTTGTCCTTCAGGCTCATGGGATATTTGTTTTCAAATCTGCCGTAGCCGTAGGGAAGACGGCAGGGCTGGGCGCACTGGCCCCGGTTTCCCGAGCGGCGGCCGATGACCCCGGACATGTAGCACTGGCCGGAGTAGCACATACACAGGGCCCCGTGGACGAAGACCTCGATCTCCACCGGACTGTTCCGGCAGATTCGGGCGATCTCCTCCCGGGACAGCTCCCGGGCCAGGACCACCCGGCTCACCCCCAGGGCCGCCGCCTGCTGCACCCCGTCCAGGCTGTGGATGGACATCTGGGTGGAGGCGTGAATGGGAATGTGGGGGGCAATCTGACGGCACAGAGAAAGAACCCCCAGATCCTGGACAATGAACGCGTCCACCTCCGCCCGGGCGGCGGCCCGGATGAGCTCCGCCGCCTGGGGGGCCTCCCGGTCGGAGACCAGTGTGTTCAGGGTCAGATGCACCGCAGCCCCCCGGATGTGGGCGTACTTCACCGCCTCCCGGAGGGTGTCCACTGTGAAATTCCGCGCGCCCTGCCGGGCATTGAAGGGACCGACTCCCAGATATACCGCGTCCGCGCCGTTCTGAACGGCGGCCCGCAGGGCCTCCATGGAACCGGCCGGAGCCAACAATTCAAGCATATGCCACACCTCACGGGGCTCTATCACCAGCGGCTGACAGCCGCAAAAAACCAACCCGCCGCCTCCAATTCGGGCGGCAAAGGGCTGTTCCCACCGGAACAGCCGAACCGGGTTTTATTATAACACAGACTTCCCCACAGTGCTAGTCAAATCCGGGGGATTCCGGAAAAAAACCCGGTGGTTTTTGCCGCCGGACTTGTTCGATTTCACAAAAACCCCGGGATTTCGGAATTTCCACCCAAATGGTAGACATAATTTTTCAAATTTTGCAACCGGCCCATGTTGACAAGTGAAAGTTTTCCCCAGTTTCCACAGGTTTTTCCACAGCCAAACCTGGTAAAAGCCCCTGAATTTCAAGGGCTGTCCCCAGGCCGGTGGAAAAAATTTGTGTGTTTTCCACATCTGTGCAAAACGCCCGCCCGGGGACATAACACGGCGGCCTGCATAAGATATCAAATGCTTCCCTCTTGACCAAGGGTGTTGATCAGGGCTACAGATTGTCATACTTTACGGGAGGCGCCCCCCGGTGCACTGGAGCGCGAACTTCAAGGCGCGATGCAGGGCAGCTGTCTGCCCCCCCGCCGCCCGCTTTCCGGAAGCTACGCACCCAATCCGAACGCAACGTACTTTCAAGTCTGTCATTGCGAACCAGCGCGCACGCCGCTGCGCTCCTGGCAATCATCATGTGTTTTCGCACCGCGATAAACGAAAGGCCCCGATTGTCATCGGCGAGGCGCAGCCGAAGGATCTCATGCACCGGGCTTCCTTGTCGGAACCCTCCTGCGCGAGATCCTTCGCCTTTGGCTCAGGATGACATGTCGGGGGTGCGGCAGTTGTTTCATAACAATGACGGGATCGGGGGCGAGTGCGAGGGGACGAGGGTACCTGTCAGATTTGCAGGCGCCCGGCGGGGGACAGACAGCCGCCCTACGGCGCAGATTGGACGCCCAAAAGCCGAGGTGGAAGGGAGGGGCGGAGCCGGTGGAACATGCAGCCGCCCGGCAAGGGTTTGCCGGGCGGCTGCGGAACGATTACAGGGTCAGCTCCAAAAGGGCCTGACCGGCGGCGAGGTCGCCGGTGGTGAGGGGGTGGACCTGGCTGGCGGGGAGATTGACCACCACGGGGGTGGCGGTCTGGGCGCCGACCCGCTCCAGGGTGGGGAGGTCAAAGTGGGCCAGCTCCTGGCCCCGGCGCACCCGGCTGCCGGGCTCCACCAGGGGGCAGAAGCCCACCCCGGCCATGCAGCCGGTGTCGATGCCCACCTGCATGAGAAGCTCCAGCCCCTTCTCCGCTTTCAGGCTCAGGGCGTATTTCCGGGGCAGCACATACTCCACCACCCCGTCGCAGGGGGCCCGCAGGACGCCCTCCTTCGGGTAGAGCACCGCGCCGGCGCCCATGAGCCCCGAGGCGAAGAAGGGGTCCGGGGTCTCCCCCAGGGCGGCCGCCCGGCCGGAGACCGGGCTTGTGAGAATCAGTTTTTCATCGTTCATTGTGGAAAGCCTCCTTTCCGGGGTTAAAAAGCGAAAGAGTCTCCTGCGCGGCTTCAGAAGCAAAACCGCACCCGGAGACTCTTTCCCGCCATGACAGCTTAGTGGCTCTCGACCCAGGCTTTCACCTTGGTCTTGGCCAGACGCTCGATGTTCTCCTCAGCATAGGGAGACTGGGGGCCGCCGCAGAAGTACAGGAAGTACAGGCCATCCTGGGTCTGGTACAGGGTCTCCTCATAGCCGGCGGGGTCGCCGAAGTAGCCCACGGTGTGCTTGTGCACCAGGGTTGCGGTTTCGGTGTTGTATTCGCGCTTGCAGATGATCTTTTTCATTTGTATAAAAACCTCCTTATAAAGCCTGAGCGCTGGGGCCTTGCTCCGCCCCGGCTCAGTCAAGGCCTCCGGGGGCCGAAGGCCTGCAGGGTATTTTCTGGTGCCGTGGGTTCATTATATACGAAAAGCGTGGCAGTTTCAACCGTTTTTCGCCTCGAAAAATGGAATCCGGCCCCAAACTTTTGAAACACCTCCCCGGGGAATTATGGCAAGGTGCACAAAATTAGACTGCCATTTTTGAGCATACCGACAACAAAAAGGAGGAAATCCATATAGGACGCACAACTCTCCGCTCTGCCCGGTCTGTATGGGACTGTGCAATGTGCACATATGATACTTGGAATCAAAAGGGGAGTTTGGAGAAAAAGACAAAAAAGGAATTGAAAATCTTCAAAAATGTGCTATGATAACGGAAGGGGCACACACCGCCCCAACACAGATTTGTGCAAAGATTGGAAAGGAGTCATTATCATGCGTATCGGTTGCCCCAAGGAAATCAAGCCCCAGGAAGGCCGTGTTGGACTGACCCCCGCCGGCGCTGATGCTCTTGTCCGCGCCGGACACACCGTTTACATGGAGCTGGGCGCAGGCATGGGCAGCGGTTTTTCCGATGCTGAGTATGTGGCCGTGGGTGCGGAGATTCTCCCCACCGCCAAGGACGTTTATGATGCCGCGGACATGATTGTAAAGGTGAAGGAACCCCTGGAGCCGGAGTACGAGCTGCTTCGGGAGGGCCAGACCCTGTTTACTTACCTCCACCTGGCTCCGGACCCCGCCCAGACCCAGGCCCTGCTGCGCCGGAAGGTCACGGGCATCGCCTATGAGACTGTGGAGCTTTCCGACCGGAGCCTCCCCCTGCTCGCCCCCATGAGCGAGGTGGCGGGCCGTCTGTCCATCCAGGAGGGCGCCCATCTGCTGGAGTCCGCCGTGGGCGGCAGAGGCATTCTGCTGGGAGGCGTTCCCGGTGTGGAGCGGGCCAATGTGGTGATCATCGGCGGCGGCAACGTGGGCACCAACGCGGCGAAGATCGCCGTGGGTATGGGCGCCAACGTCACCGTCCTGGATCTGAACGCCAAGCGGCTGGCCTATCTGGATGACATCTTCGGCGGGCGGGTGCAGACCCTCCTGTCCAATCCCTATAACATCGCCCGGGCCGTCCGGGAGGCGGATCTGGTGGTGGGCTGCGTCCTCATCCCCGGCGCCAAGACCCCCAAGCTGGTGACCGAGGAGATGGTGAAGTCCATGCGCCCCGGCAGCGTCCTGGTGGACGTGGCCATTGACCAGGGCGGCTCCATCGAAACCATCGACCGGATCACCACCCATGCAGACCCCTATTTTGTGAAATACGGGGTGCTCCACTACTCCGTGGCCAACATGCCCGGCGCCGTGCCCCGCACCTCCACCCTGGCCCTCACCGGCGCAACCCTGCCCTACGCCTTGAAGATTGCCAACCTGGGCCCCGAGGCCGCCTGCAAGCAGGACCCCGCCCTCATGAAGGGCCTCAACACCTACCAGGGCCACCTCACCTACAAGGCCGTGGCCGAGGCCCAGAACCTGCCCTACACGGACCCGGCGACCCTGCTGTAA
>JALETK010000167.1 GCA_022781505.1 Clostridiales bacterium
CATAAATTGTCCAAGGTGTCTTTGTATCTCACGTTATTCAATTTACAAGGTACACAGTTCGCTAATCCCTCAAGCAGCTCACTCTCGCGGTCAGCTTGTCTATATTAGCACATCGCTTCGCATTTGTCAAGAACTTTTTTCAAATTCTTTTGAATTTCTTTCTTGTTTTCGCCCCCGGCCTTTCCGCCGGGCGCCTCACCCGAAGCGCTTGCATATATTATCAGACCACGCCCCATTTGTCAAGGACTTTTTTCAAAAAATCTGAAATTTTTTCAACAGGGGGTGTGGGCAGTTCTTCCGCACACATTACAGGGCCACAGCCTTACGCAGAGAGCCATCCTTCCCCCTCATAGGGAGCGGACACATGGGTCAATGTCCTGAGCCTAAGGCGAAGGATCTCGCGCAGGAGGGTTCCGATACGGACCCCTGGTGCATGAGATCCTTCGGCTTCGCCTCGCCGATGACAATCGGGGGCCTTTCGATTATGGTGGTGTGAAAACACATGATGATTGCGGGGAGCGCGGCGACGTGGCATTCCGTCCCCCGCAATGCGGCAGCATTGCACCAGCCGTGAGGCCGGTCATAGGTTCGGGCCGGTATTGCGCCCCTGCCGGGGCGCGCAAGCCTTGCGGCTTGCAGGGGATCGGATTGCCACACCAGCGTGCGCGCTGGTTCGCAATGACTGGCTTGGGAGTACGGTGCATTTGAATGGGGTATGGAGGTTCCAGAAAGCAGGCGGCGGGGACAGGCAGCCGCCCTTGCGTTGTTCCTGTGTTAAATCTCCTGCCGGCCCTCCAGGGCGCGGAGGAGGGTTACTTCGTCGGCGTACTCCAGCTGGCTTCCCACGGGGACGCCGTAGGCCAGGCGGGTCACCTTTACCTCCAGGGGGCGCAGGAGCCGGGAGATGTACATGGCCGTGGCCTCCCCCTCGGTGTCCGGGTTGGTGGCCATAATGACCTCCCGGACGTTCCCGGCGGATACCCGGGCCAGAAGCTCCCGAATCCGGATGTCGTCGGGGCCCACATGGTTTAAGGGGGAGATGACCCCGTGGAGCACATGGTAAACCCCCTTGTACTCCCTGGCCCGCTCCATGGCCACCAAATCCCGGGGCTCCGCCACCACGCAGATGAGGCTCTGATCCCGCTGGGGATCGCTGCAGATGGGGCACAGCTCCTGATCCGTCAGGTTCTGGCACCGGGGGCAGGTCTTCACCTCATGCTTGGCGTCCAGAATGGCCTGGGCGAAGGCCTGGGCCTCCTCCTGGGGCAGGCCCAGCACATAGAAGGCCAGCCGCTGGGCCGTCTTGCTGCCGATGCCCGGGAGACGGCCAAACTGCTCCGCCAGGCGCTCCAGGGCTGTGGGAAAATACTGCATGGCTCAGAACAGGCCTCCCAGGTTGAGACCGCCGGTGAGCTTGGACATGCTCTCCGAGGCCTCGTTCTCCGCCGTGCGCATGGCCTCGTTCACCGCGGCCATAACCATATCCTGGAGCATTTCCACATCCTCCGGGTCCACGGCCTCGGGGTTGATCTCCAGGGCCACCACCTCGTGGGAGCCGTTCACCGTGGCCTTCACCATGCCGCCGCCGGAGGTGGCGGTATAGGTCTTGTTCTGCATCTCCTCCTGCATCCGCATCATTTCCTGCTGCATCTTCTGGGCCTGCTTCAGCATGGCCGCCTGGTTCATGCCCCCCATGGGGCCGCCGCGAAATCCGCCTTTTGCCATTGTAACCATTCTCCTTCATTATAAAGTATTATCGAATTTTGACTACGTCGCTGTGCTGCTTTCCGAAGGCCAGGAGCTTTTCCAAATTCCCGTTGTTTTTGGGCCGGACGGACAGATCCACTGCCGCGGCCCGGATGGGGCGGCCTGCGAAGCCGGAGGCCGTCTGGCCGATTTGCTGCAGCAGCTCCGGCTTATTGATGAGTTCAAACACATAGGTGGTGCCGCACTGGAGCTCCAGCCGGTCTCCCAGAAGCCTGCCCACCACGGGGGCGTTGGGCCCGGCGGTGAAGTAGCCCAGGAGCACGGGGTTGGGGATGGAGGCCCGGATGCGGGCCACCAGCTCCGGCCAGACGTCGGAGGCCTCCTCCGGGGGAGCCGGGGGGGCGTCCTCGTCGCCGGGGAGGGGGGGCCGCTCCTCCGGCTCCTCCTCCGGCTGGGGCGCCGGCTGAGGCTCCGAGGGGGCCGGGGCCAGGGTGACACCCCGGGCCACCGTCTCCTCCAGGCGGGTGAGCCGGGCGTTCAGGGCCTCCGGCTCCAGGCTCAGCTCCGGGCGGCACAGGCGGATGAGGCACAGCTCCCCGTCCAGCCGGGTCTTGCCGCCCCGGGTGAAGCCCGCAGCGGTGGCCTGGAGCCTGGTCATAATCTCCACCAGCTCCCCGGCGGAAAACCGGTCCTTCAGGGCCAGGGCCTCCTGGTGGTTGCACACCCCGGAGAGCATGGCCAGCCCCGCCCGGGGGGCGGTTTTCAGCACCAGAAGGTCTCTTGCCAGGGCGCACAGCTCGTCAAACAGGGCCCCCACGTCCTTCCCGTCGGCGTAGAGCCGGTCGAAGAGCTCCAGGGCGGCCTTGCTGTCCCTGGCGGCGATGGCGGCCATCATAGCCCCGGCCTTCTGCTCTCCCGCCAGGCCCAGGCACCGGTACACCGCCTCGGTGGTCACCGGCCCCACGGTGGCGGAGGCGCACTGATCCAGAAGGCTCACCCCGTCCCGCATGGCCCCGTCGGCCATGCGGCCCAGAACCAGGGCGGCCTGGGGGTCCAGGTCAATGTGCTCCTGGGCGGCGATGTATTGCAGCCGCCCGGACACGTCCTCCTGAGACAGCCGCCGGAAGGCGAACCGCTGGCACCGGGACAAAATGGTGGCAGGCACCTTGTGAAGCTCCGTGGTGGCCAGGATGAAGATCAGGTGCTCCGGGGGCTCCTCAATGATTTTCAGCAGGGCGTTGAAGGCGGAGAGGGACAGCATGTGCACCTCGTCCACAATATACACCCGATACCGCACCTCCGAGGGGGAGTACACCGCGTCGTCCCGGAGGGAGCGCACATTGTCCACGCCGTTGTTGGAGGCGGCGTCGATCTCCAGTACGTCCATGCAACTGCCGGCGTCGATGCTCCGGCAGGCGGCGCAGCGGTTGCAGGGGCTGCCGTCCTGGGGGTCCAGGCAGTTCACCGCCTTGGCCAGAATTTTGGCGCAGCTTGTCTTGCCGGTGCCCCGGGAGCCGGTGAAGAGGTAGGCATGGCTCAGCTTCCCGGTGACAAGCTGATTCCGCAGGGTGCGGGTGACCCCGGTCTGCCCCACCACCTCGTCGAAGGTCTGGGGCCGGTATTTCCGATAAAGAGCCTGATACATGGATGTTCCTCCTCTCCCGGGTGGTGGTGTGGATGCCGGGAAATGCAATTGGAAAAGACCGGCAGGTGCCAATCACACCGGCAGCTGCCCGGCGGGGGCAGGTTCGGTGGTGCGTCTGTAGGGGAGGGTCATGACCCTCCCGGGCAACTGCAAATCTCACCGGCAGCTCCGTCCCAACGAACCGCACCCCCGCCTTGTCATCCAGAGCCAAATGCGAAGGAACTCGTGCGCGAGCGTGCTGATACGGAGCCCCGGTGCGTGAGATCCTTCAGCTTCACCTCAGGATGACAGTAGGTGTGCCGGTACGTTCGGATGGGGTGCGGAGGTTCCGGTGGGTGCCCGGGAGGGTCATGACCCTCCCCTACGGGCAGGATTGGAGGGCTGCCGGTGGGGCGAAAAACAGGCCGGCTCATAACAAGATCGCACACCCACATTTGAAACAGTGCAACACCCGATACCGGCGCAGCCAGCTCGGAAACGGCAACCTCACGGCACACGGGACAGATCCGCTTAATGCTGCTTGGTTCCCCACCTGACATGGTTCACGGGAGCCCATTGCGTGAGACCGGTTCTTCAACGCCGCTTACGCGGGCCAGACGGTATTGCAACTGATCCGGGTATGGGAATTCATCCCTGCTGTAGCGGATTGCAGGTTACAGGGCACCGCTATCTCCCCGACTAGTGCGACCTTGTTATAAGCCGGCCGCTTGTAACAAGGGATATTCGATTGAAAGGGGTGGCTTTTAGTTCAGCTTGTCCTCGATGTAGTCGGCCAGCTCGCCGAAGGTGGTGATCTTCTGCCCCTCCAGATCCAGCTCAACCCCCAGCTCAGACTCGAAGTCCATGGTCATCTCCACAATGTCCAGGGAGTCCACGCCCAAGCTCTCAAAGGTGGTGTCCCGGGTGATCTCCTCCGCGGGGATCTCCAGCTGCCGTGAGGCATAGGAAACGATTTTTTCAAACATAATGATTCCTCCAGGGGAAAGCCAGGGGCTTTCTCTCTCAATTACGGAGCTATTTTAGTACATATTCGGGCGTTTGTCAATGCCCAGATTCCTGTGGGATTTCCATTCCGGACGGGCAGGAAAAGCATTGACATATTGCCATATTGCAGATATAATTCAATTTGTGGAAACCCACCGTTTACTGTTGAGTTTTAGCCATTTTGTAGACGGTTGGCGGTTAAAAGGACGGTTGCCTGACAACCCGCGGGAGCGGAAAGGAAGGTGAAATATCGCAGCCTCGCGGGAATCTGATTCCAGGAGGTTGTCTGATATGGACATTTTGTCTTGTATTGGCAGTATTTGCAGCATCATCGGACTGGCATTTGCCGTTCATGCTTACATATCTTCCAAGAACAAGAGAAAGTGAGCCGTCTGTCGCAACCAGACAGCTCACTGTTCTTGGAGACTAGCTCTAATGATATTGTGAACTATGTTTGAATGTGGCAACCGTCTGGGTTTCCACATTTTTATTATACTCCAATGCCCCTGTAATGTCAACATCAAAACGCGGAACCCACGGGCGTGGCTTTCCACAGAGCCTCTTGTGCGGGCTGCTCTACAGGGGCTGCTGCTTAATTTTGCCGAACCGGCGGGGGTACTTTTGGGGGGTGGGCTTTACCTTCCGGATGACCAGCACCGTGTGCTGCGTCCCCTCCACGGGGAACTCCGCCAGGCGCTCCAGCCTGCCGCCCAGGGCGGCGATGGCGGACTGGGCCTCCTGGAGCTCCTCCCGGGCCGCCGCGCCCTTCATGGCGAGGAACGCCCCGCCCACCTTCACATAGGGCAGGCACAGCTCGCACAGGATGTTCAGCCGGGCCACCGCCCGGCTGGCAGCAAAGTCATATTGCTCCCGGCGGGTTTCCACCGCCTCCTCCGCCCGGGCGGTAAGGCAGGTGGCCTCCACGCCCAGAGTAGGCAGCGTCTCTGCCAGCCAGGCCATGCGCTTTCCCAGGGAGTCCAGCAGGGTCAGCTCCAGCTCCGGGCAGGCGATTTTCAGGGGCACCCCGGGAAAGCCGCCGCCGCAGCCCACGTCAATGAGAGTCTTCCCCCGGAAGTCCTCCAGGGTCAGAAGGGTGAGAGAGTCCACAAAATGGAGCCGGGCCACGGCCTCCGGGTTCGTGATGGCGGTGAGGTTCATCACCTGGTTCTTCTCCAGCAGGGCCCGGCCGAAGCGGTACATGGTCTCCCGGGCCCCCTGGGGGAGGCTGAGCCCCAGCTCCTGGAGCCCTGTGCGAAGCGCTTCCTCCATATCAGCCCTCCTCCGTTGGTTCCGTGACCGGCTGGGTTTCGCCGAACACGTCCTCATAGCTGTAGGGATTGAACTGGGTGGGCTCCGGGGTGTCGTCGATGACATACTGATCCTGATACCAGGCCAGGAGCAAATCGGTCACCTGGCCATAGGAGGCCACGCCGTTTTCCTGGCCGTTGGCCACCAGATAGTCATTGTAAACCGCGCTGGCCTGATCCTGCACCGGCCCCTCCCGGCTGGCGGCCACCTGGTTCAGCTGCTCCACGTCGTGGCGCAGGGCCTCCGAGGCCCCGGCCCAGGCCTCCTGCCAGGCGGTGGTGCTGGCATCGTAGAGGGAGTCGGCACAGAAGAGGAAGGCCTCCAGATATCCGGAGTACCGGAACAGGGGGTCATCGCTTTTTTCACAGGCCAGATAACCGGCGAAGTTGGCCTCGTCCTCCCGGGCGATGGCGCACAGGTGGGCGATTTCGTGGCAGATGTTGAAGGGAATCCGGGAGCCGTACTGCTCCATGTTCACGGCGGCCTCTCCCGTGAGGCCGATGGTGACCCCGTCGGTGCCGAAGGCGCTGAAGAGGCTGCTCCAGCCCAGCTCCTTCACCGGGCCCCGGGGGCCGGCGAAGACGGAGTAGCTCCACACCAGGTTATTATAGCCCTGGGTGGCGGTCTCATTCATCTCCTCCAGGGTGGGAAGCACAATGTCCCCCTTTTCGTCCCGGCTCACGGTAGAAGCCAGACGGTCCGCCTGCTGCCGGTAGAAAATGGCAGCCTCCTTCAGCTCCTCCACCGTGTAGTCGGAGACCGGGAGCTTCATGCTCTCGCTGAGGGGCTTGGTGTAATTGTTCAGGCCCCAGACGGCGGTGAACAGGAAGTAGACGATGGACACCGGGGCAAGCACCCAGCCCAGCCACCGGAGGAGATTCCCCCGGAACAAAATGGTGAGCCCCAGGGACACCACCACCGCCACGGCGAACACCGCCACAATCACCTGCCACAGGCAGAAGTCAAATTTTCCCACGGCGGCCCCCAGGAACTCCATAAAGGTCTTGGAGAAGAAGGGATAGGCCATGCCCATCAGCAGCCCGAACTGCTCCGCCGCCCATCTCAGCACCAGGGTCAGGAAAAAGAACAGGGCCGCCACAATGATTCCGCGCAGGTTTTTCATAAAGCGACCTCCTTTGCAAGTAATGAAAATTGGTCAGAGAACCCATTAGACAACATTATATCACAGGGAAGTGGAATTGTCTTCCCCCAATTTTGAATTTTTCAAAAACAATGGGCC
>JALETK010000184.1 GCA_022781505.1 Clostridiales bacterium
GTTATGATGGTGGATTTGCTGTACGGCATCTCTTTGCTCTTGTGTGTGGCAAATGACGCCAATGACAGGATCAGGGGAACATGGTGGTGGGCCGAGGTAATTACCAGCCTTGTATTGGGCCTGTCCCTCGTCGTCCACTGGTTTCTGTGCAGGAGAAACATGGAAGTTCCCCCCGGAGCTGCCGCCCGTTTTCTCTCCGGTCTTCTGAGCCTGCTGATTGTTTTTGGATCCATTGCTGACATTCTCTTAATTTTCACCTCGTAAGGGCAGCTGTTCCCTTACATACCCAATCCGGGAGGTAAGCACTTTGCTAATGTAGGGAGTACCGAACAGATACATATTTTGAAAGCCAAAGGAGATCCTTACCATGAAATTTCCGTATACATGCAAAATCCCTCCCTGCCCAATCATGGCAAGGGAGGATCTTGAGAAGTGGCTGACCGTACAGGCGCAGAAGGGACTTTATCTTCAGTTTATTCTCGCCGGAATGGTCATCCTGAAGCGGGGAGCGCCCTCCAGCCGGTGTTTTCTCCGTGTTCCCGCCTCCTCCAAGGATCTTCCCTATAACGGCGGGAAGCTGGTTCGGTACTATTTTGGGATGCTGCGCTACCGGGTTTTCTATCACAGAGAGAACGTCCCTCCTCAAAAGGAAGATCCTTATCCCAGACTGTCGCTTATGATACTGCTTGCTGTAGGCGTTCTCTCACCGGCCTTGCTGCTGTTTGCCCTGCTCCGGGGAAGCTCTTACCAGGTTCACGCGGAGTGGCTGCTGGGCTATAACGCCGCCTGTATCATGGTGGCATTCTGGTACATCCTGCTGCTCATACCCCAGGAAATTCGTGCCCTGATTCCAAAATTCCGATGGCCTGCGTGGGTCGAATACGTCCGAAAGGGGTTCTATGTGCTCCTGGCTGTGAGCTTTGCCGCCCTTATCGTCCGAGACACCGTTTCTCCCAGGGAGGTTACACACGCAGCCTTCTATGAGAGCGGGGCATCGGTTCCGGCGTCATACCGTACTGTGCTGGGCGGCTTTCAGACAGATTGGCGGGAGGACTGCCCTGGAACAGACTCCCCCTGGGACGAGGATTATGTCTATGTGTCCCAATTCGACTTTGCGGCAAGCTGGATGGCAAAGAGCTTTTATCACCATTTCTGCCGGGACATGGGCAATATGGAGCCAATATCCGATGCCCCCGACGGAATGCAGTGCGCCTGGACGGAAACAGAGCTCTTGACCGGCGGCTATGGAATCTGCCTTGTCCTGCAAAGAGGCTCCACTGCAATTTATGTAAACAATTCCGGCTCCGAATCCGTTGAATCTGTTTTTGACACCGTGGTTGCCAACATCCTGCAGGGCCGCTGCGCACAACCGGAGTGAGTTTGCTTCTTCCAATGCATTTGTTTTCCCAAAAAAGGACGCCAGTCGGGTTGACTGGCGTCCTTGGGGTTTTGGGTTACATCAGCTTCCGGAACAGGTCCTTCAGGTCCTCCACGCTGGTGTCTCTGGGGTTGCCGGGGCGGCAGGCGTCGGCATAGGCGGACTGGGCCAGGAAGTCCAGGTCCTCCTCCTTCAGGGCGGCCAGCTTGGTGGGGATGCCCACATCCACACTCAGCTGGCGGACGGCGTCAATGGCGGCCTTCCGGTAGGTCTCCTGATCCATGCCGGTGGTGTCCATGCCCATGGCCTCCGCAATGGCCTTGTACTTCTCCCCGGTGGTACCGGCGTTGTACTCCATGACAATGGGCAGCATCATGGCGCAGGCCACCCCGTGGGGGGTGTCATAGACGGCGCCCAGGGTGTGGGCCATGGAGTGGGCGATGCCCAGGCCCACATTGGAGAAGGCCATGCCGGTGACGAACTGGCCCAGGGCCATGCCCTCCCGGCCCTCAGCCTCGTTGGCCACGGCGCCCCGGAGATTCTTGGCAATGAGCCGGATGGCCTCCAGGTTCAGGCAGTCGGCCAGCTCCCAGGCGGCCTTGGTGGTGTAGCCCTCAATGGCGTGGGTCAGGGCGTCCATGCCGGTGGAGGCGGTCAGGCCCTTGGGCATGGTGGACATCATGTCCGGGTCCACAATGGCGATATCGGGAATGTCATTGGTGTCCACGCAGACGAACTTCCGCTTCCGCTCCACGTCGGTGATGACGTAGTTGATGGTGGCCTCGGCGGCGGTGCCGGCGGTGGTGGGGACGGCGATGGTGAACACAGTGCGGTTCTTGGTGGGGGCCACGCCCTCCAGGCTGCGGACGTCGGCAAACTCCGGGTTGTTGATGATGATGCCGATGGCCTTGCCGGTGTCCATGGAGGAGCCGCCGCCGATGGTGATCATGTAGTCCGCGCCGCTGGCCTTGTAGGCGGCCACACCGGACTGGACGTTTTCAATGGTGGGATTGGGCTTGATTTCGGAGTAGACCTCGTAAGCCATGCCGGCCTCATCCAGCAGGTCCGTGACCTTCTTTGTGACGCCGAACCGGACCAGGTCAGGGTCGGAGGCGATGAACGCCTTGCGGAATCCCTTGGCAGCGACCAGACCGGGAATCTCCCCAATGGCCCCTTTGCCATGATAGGAGATTGCATTGAGTACAAAGCGATTGACCATGATAATAACCTCCAATTTTTTATGGTTATAATCATTGTAGCACATTCCGACCGCTTCTTGCAACACGAAAAATCGTCCGTGGGAAATCCGGAGAAATATTCTTGACAAGCTCCCCAGCCGGTGATATAAATAACAAGGCGATATGGTTCCTTTTCCGCCCCCGGCGGCGAAGGATTAAAAGGGAAACAAGTGAAATTCTTGTACAGTCCCGCTGCTGTAATTGCGGAGCGGCTTTCAAAATGCCATTGAATGATTTTGAGAAGGCGAAGGCTTGCGATGATGCATAAGTCAGAAGACCTGCCATATCCGAAGTAATGAATTCTGCGGACGACGGAAGCGTTACAAAAATGAACTCACTTGCCCTAGGTGGGTGTGTTTGCTTTTTGTACCCGTACCGCAATTCTGCGATACGGGTTTTGTCATCTGCAACGGAAAAAGGAGGGACGAAAACGAAGAAAATCGCCATTCTCACCTGCCTGAACGCCGCCGGGAGCTGCTGCACCGGAGCCTCCTGCCTGGCCGCGTTTCAGAACCGCTCCGGGGCCTTTCAGTCGTATCAGGGCGAGGAGCTGCAACTGACCGCGTTTTTCCATTGCAACGGATGCCAGCCGGAGCAGAGCCTGGAGGAAAAAACAGACCGAATCCTCCATATCCGGCCGGACGCGGTGCATCTTGGGGTGTGCACCCTGAAAAAGGACGGAAGCCGCTGCCCCAAAATCCAGGCCATGGCCGGGGTTTTCCGGGACGCGGGCATTCCTGTGATCAACGGAACCCACGGCAGCCCCCGGCTGGAAAACATCGGCGAGCCGATTCCCTGAAAAAGCCCGGCGGCCACCTCCGCCGGAGCCTTCTTCCGTCCGGATGACGGATGGGCGCTGCCCAAGGATTTCACAACAAAATGAAGAGGAGATTTACCATGGAAAAAGTTTGGATGTTTCTTTTGACCATGGCCCTGGTGCTCAGCATGTGCGCCTGCGGCGCAAACGAGACCCCCAGCACCACCCCTGCCGGTACCACCACCCCCGCCGACACCACCGCCCCCGCCGATGACTACGGCACCGTGGTCATTGACAACAACGGCCGGGAAATCACCTTTACCCAGATGCCCCAGCGGGTCATCAGCATGAACATTCAGACCACGGAAATGATGATGGCCCTGGGTCTGGAGGACAAGCTGATCGGAACCAGCTACAACAATTGCGAGGTACTGCCGGAATACAAGGAGGCCTTTGATCAGATTCCCATTCTGTCTGAGACCTACGCCTCCCACGAGGTGATCATCAGCCAGGAGCCGGACTTCCTGATCGGCAGAAACACCGCTTTCCGGGAGAAGGCCAGCGGTACCGTGGAGCAGTTTGACGCCGCCGGTATCCCCGTCTACCAGGCGAAGGGCACCATCGTCTCCGGCCGCCCGGAGGTCATGGACGACGTCTACGAGGACATCCGCAACCTGGGCAAGATCTTCAAGGTGGAAGAGAAGGCC
>JALETK010000028.1 GCA_022781505.1 Clostridiales bacterium
AAGTCTGTCATTGCGAGACCCCGCAGGGGTCGTGGCAATCCGTCTCCCAGCAAGCCGTGAGGCTGCAGCGCCCCGGCAGGGGCGCAATACCGGCCCGGACATAGGATGGGCCTCACGACCGGTGCAATGCTGCGCATTGCAAGGGAACGGATTGCCACGTCGCTGCGCTCCTCGCAATCATCCTGTGTTTTCACACTACCATAAACGAAAGGCCTCCCTTGTCATCGGCGAGGCGGAGCCGAAGGATCTCATGCACCGGGGCTTTTGTGTCGGAACCCTTCTGCGCAAGATCCTTCGCCTGCGGCTCAGGATGACATGTCGGGGGTGCGGCGGTTGTTTCATAACAATGACAGGGTTGGGGGCCTGGTGGGTTTGGATGGAGCTGCAGAGCAGATTTGCGAGTGCCTGGCGGGGGCATGACCCCGCCCTACTGTAGGGAAGCAACAGCTTCACCGTACTCCTTAAAGGAAGGGGGATAAAGGCGCGTGCCACTGGGCTGGCCCAACCCCTATGCCTGGGGGAAGAAGGCCTGGAAGATGGTGTTCATGGCGTTTTGATAGTCGGTCTCGTCCACGCCCAGGACGATGTTCAGCTCCTTGGTGCCCTGGTCGATGAGGCGGACGTTTACCCCCGCGTCGCCCACGGCGGAGAAGAGGCGGGAGGCCACCTGGGGCCGCCCGGCCATGCCCCGGCCTACCACGGCGATCATGGCGAGGCCGTCCAGAATCTGGAGGCTGTCCGGGTGAACCGAGGCCCGGATGTCCTCCAGAAGGGTGTCCCGGTGCCGGTCCAGAAGCTCTGTGGGGGCCACCAGGGAGACGCTTCCGATGCCTGTGGCCAGGTGCTCAAAGGGCACGCCGTTGCGCTCAAGGCAGGAGAGAATCCTCCGGCAGTAGCCCACCTCGCTGTTGGAGCGCTCCTTCTCCACCTGGATGGCGGAGTAGCCCCGGCGGCCTGCCAGGCCGGTGATGGCTCCGGCGGGCTCCTGGGAGTTGGCCACAATCCAGGTGCCGGGGGCCTGGGGGTCCATGGTGTTGCAGATGTGAATGGGGATGCCCGCCATTTTGGCGGGGTAGATGGCGTCCTCGTGGAGAACCGTGGCTCCTAAGTAGGCCAGCTCCCGAACCTCCGTGTAGGTCATGGTGCCGATGGGCGCCGCGCTGGGCACCACCCGGGGGTCGGCGGCCAGAACCCCGGAGACGTCCGTCCAGTTCTCATAGACGGCGGAGCCGGAGGCCCGGGCCAGGATGGCTCCGGAGATGTCGGAGCCTCCCCGGGAGAAGGTGGCCACGGCCCCGTCGGGCATACCGCCGTAGAAGCCGGGCATCACCGCCCCGGGCAGCTCCCGGAGCTTGGCGGACAGGGAGGCCTGGGCGGCATCCCCGTCAAACTGGCCGTGCTCGTCAAAGAACACGCACTGGGCCGGGTCGATGAAGGGAAGCCCCAGAAGGGCGGCCATGATTCTGCCGCTGAAATACTCTCCCCGGCTGGCGCAGAAGGCCTGTCCGGCCCCCCGCTCCATGGCCCACAGGGTGGCGTGGAACTCCTCCGTGAGATCCAGCTCCAGCCCCAGCCCTGCCACGATCTCCCGGAACCGCTCCTCCACAGGCCGGAAGGCGGCTGCCACGTCGCCCCCCTCCCGGGCCTCCCTGTGGCAGCGGTAGAGGAGATCCGTGATCTTCGTGTCCTCCCCGGAGCGCTTGCCGGGGGCGGAGACCACCACAAACCGGCGCTCCGGGTTCAGGGCCAGAATGTCCCGAACCATCTGAAAATGTGCGGCGTCCGCCAGGGAGGTGCCGCCGAATTTTGCTGTTATCATTGTCTTTCTATCCTTTCCCCATACCAAAGAGGGCATTTATTCCGAAACCAGGTCATCCATGGTGTAAAGGCCGGGGGCCTTGCCCTGAAGGAAGGCGCCCGCGTCCAGAGCGCCCTGGGCGAAGAGGCTCCGGTCGTGGGCCTCGTGCTTCAGGGTCAGGGTCTGGGTGCCGGTGGAGATCATCACCTCGTGAATGCCCACGGTGTTCCCCAGACGGATGGAGCAGACGCCGATTTCCTCCGGGGTGCGCTTACACTGGCCGGAGCGGCCGCAGTGAATGACGGCCCCGGGACGCATGGCCTGGACGGCCTTGGCCAGCATCAGGGCCGTGCCGCTGGGGGCGTCGGCCTTCCGGTTGTGGTGAATCTCCAGAATCTCCACATCCGCTGTGGGGAAAAACCGCAGGGCGTCCTTCACCAGGCGGCACAGAACGGCGATTCCCAAACTCATGTTGCCGGTGTAAAATACGGGAATCTCCCGGGCGGCGGCCAGAATGCGGGCGCGCTCCTCCTCCGTGTGGCCGGTGGTGCCCACCACCAGGGGCAGGCGGTGTGCCAGGGCATAGTCCACGGCGGCGGCGGTGGCGGTGTGGAAGGAGAAGTCCGTCACCAGGTCGGCGGGGGCCGTCACCTGGGAGAAGTCGGTGGAGATATCCTCGCCCCCCCGGGTGTCTACCAGGGCGGCGATTTCGCCCCCGGCGTAGCCCCCCTGGAGAAGGGCCCGGAGCTCCCGGCCCATGGCGCCGGCGGCGCCGTTTACGATCACTCTCACGCCAGGCACCCCCACTTCTTCATCTCGGCCAGAAGCGCTTCCCGGTGGCCCTCCTCCATCTGGGTCAGAGGCAGGCGGACGCCGCCTTCCCCAAAGCCCATGGCGGCCAGGGCCGCGTTGGCGGGGATGGGATTCACCTCGCAGAACAGGAGGTTCACCAGGGGCAGGAGCTTGCACTGGAGCTCCGCGGCTCCGGCCACGTCTCCCTGGAAGAACCGGCGGCATACTTCCGAGGTCTCCCGGGGCAGCACGTTGGACAGAACGGAGATGCACCCGGAGCCGCCCATGGCGAGGATGGGCACAATCTGATCGTCGTTGCCGGAGTAGATGGTGAGCTCCGGGGCCTGGGCGGCCAGGGAGACGATCTGGCTGATGTTGCCGGAGGCCTCCTTCACCGCCGCCACCATGGGATGGCTAGCCAGAGCGGCGCAGGTGGCGGGGAGCAGGTTGCAGCCGGTGCGGGAGGGGACGTTGTAGAGAATCAGGGGCTTGGTGGAGGCATCGGCGATGGCGGTGTAGTGGGCGATGAGACCGGCCTGGGTGGCCTTGTTGTAATAGGGGGTCACCAGGAGGCAGGCGTCGGCGCCCACGGAGCAGGCGAATTTGGTCATGGCCACGGCCTTGGCGGTGCAGTTGCTGCCGGTGCCGGCGACGACGGGCACCCGGCCCGCCGCTCGCTCCACGGTGAAGCGGATGACCTCCTTGTGCTCGTCCTCGGTCATGGTGGCGCTCTCCCCGGTGGTGCCGCAGGCAACCAGGGCGGCGATGCCGGAGTCAATCTGCCAGTCAATGATACGGCCATAGGCTTCATAGTCGATGGTTCCGTCCAGGTTCATGGGGGTGACGAGAGCGGTGGCAATGCCCTTAAAAATCTCGTTTTTCATGGGATGGTCTCCTTTGTTTCTATATTTTCAGTATCTGTTCAGTGATTTCCTGTTTTTACACCGCAGAGAACGGTCAAGAGCAGGAGCCGCCCCTACTGCGTTGTAACTTCTAAGAACCGCAGGGGGAACATGACCAATGTCACGAACTTAGGCAAACGGCTTCCTGACCGTTCGTAGGGGCGGACCCATGTGTCCGCCCGCGGCAGGGGCGTATAAATTTGTGAAAATCTTGGGCGAATTCGTATTTTCTCCGAATTTTGTGCGAATTCGCATTGGATTTTTGCGGAACGACATCTTTCCCTGCGGGCGGACACATGGGTCCGCCCCTACGAACATGAAATGGAGCTTTTTCGAGATCAGAAAATGATGAATAAAAATTCGTTTTCGTGTAAGCTTTTTGGAAATTCAGCACTTTCCTGCTATTTTTTGTGCGGTTTTCTGCCATATCCTGCGCTTTTAAGTTCGTGACATTGGGTTATGACCCCGCCCTACATGGCTGTTGCAGTTCATTACCGGACACCGGCTGTGGACAGGGGAAGCTTATTTGGATTCCCCCAGGAATCTCTTCAGCCGGTTCATGGCCTCCTTCAGATCCTCCATGGAGCAGCAGTAGGACATGCGCAGGTAGCCCGGGGCCCCGAAGACGGAGCCGGGGACGGTGGCGAGCTTCCCCTGGCGGATGAGGCGGACGCAGAAATCCCCGTCGTCGTCCGTCAGGTGGGACACGGAGGGGAAGACGTAAAAGGCTCCCTGGGGCTGCCCGCAGGGAAGACCCAATTCCTCCAGCCGGGAGACGATGTATTCTCTGCGCCGGGCGTAGGCGGCGGCCATGGCTGAGGGGTCCCAGCGGAGGGCCTCCACACAGGCGGCCTGGAGCATGGCGGGGGCGCAGGTGACGGCGTGGGCGTGGAGCACCGCCAGCCGGTCCAGAAGGGGCTGGGGGGCCATGAGGTAGCCCATGCGCCAGCCGGTCATGGCATAGGGCTTGGAGAAGCTCTGCACCGCCAGAATCCGATCCCGGAATTCCGGCAGCTGGGTGAAGGTGAAGCAGGGGCCGAGGCCCCAGTATACGTCATCGCAGAGGATATAGAGCTCCCGGTCCCGGAGAAGGGCGGCAATGGCCTCCAGGTTCTCCCGGGTGTACACCGCCCCTGTGGGGTTGTTGGGGGAGTTCAGCACCAGGAGCTTTGTCCTGGGGGACAGGGCCCGGGCCAGAGCCTGGGCCCTGAGCTGGAAGCCCTCCTCCGCCGTGTACACGGGGACGGGCACCGCCCCGGCCATTCGGGCCACGGTGTCATAGAGGGAGAAGGCGGGGGTGGGGATGATCACCTCGTCCCCGGGGTTGAGAACGCCGGTCATGGCGGTGTAAATGGCCTCCGTGGCCCCCAGGGTCACGAGAATCTCTTCGGGGGCGTAGGAGAGGCCCCGCTTCTCCGCCTCGAATTGGGAGATGGCCCGGCGGAGGGCCAGGTCTCCGGCGTTGGGGGTGTAGTGGGTGAGGCCCTGATCCAGGGCGGCCTTGGCCGCCTCCCGGATGGGGGCGGGGGTGTCAAACTCCGGCTCCCCCAGGGTGAGCATGACGCAGTCTCCCTGCTCCCTGGCAAGGCCCGTGTACCGGCGGATTCCACCCAGGCGCAGGCCCTCCAGATTGTGATTGAAGTCCATATTTAAAAGCCCTCCGCCATGCGCCACAGGAAGTCCGCGCCGTATTCCAGGGCCGTCTCGTCAAACCGGAAGTCCGCTGCGTGAAGGGCGGGGGAGGGGCCGCAGCCCACGAAGAGGAACAGCCCCGGGAGATACCGCTGGTACCAGGAGAAGTCCTCGGCGATGAGGACAGGTTGGGGCAGCCGGGCCAGGGGGTACAGGGCCTCCGCCCGGGCCAGAAGCTCCGGGGGATTCCACACGGCGGGGTAGCCTTCGGAGTACCGGAGGGACATGGTGCAGCCGGTGTCCTCCTGAATCTCCCGGGCCAGGCGGTCAAGCCCCTGCCGGAGGGAGTCGAACACCGGATCCCGGAAGGCCCGGAGGCTCCCCTCCAGCCGGGCGGTGGCGGCCAGGGCGTTGCGGACGGTGCCCGCCTCCATGCGGCCGAACTTCAAAAGCCTGGGCTCCTCGGGAGGAAGGGCTTCCTCCAGCTCCAGGGCCCGGAGATACCACCGGGCGGCGGCCTCCAGGGCGTCCAGCCCCTGGGAGGCCCGGGCCACATGGGCCGAGCGCCCGGTTGCCGTGAGGGTGACCTCGGAGGCCCGGCACATCATGCCGCCGGGGATGGAGGCGATGGTGCCGGTGGGCAGATCCGGCCACAGGTGCAGGCCGAAAATGGCAATAGTGTTGTATTTTTGGAAAAGCCCGCTGTCGCAGATGGGCTTCGCCCCGCCGGGGCTCTCCTCGGCGGGCTGGAACACCAGCAGGACATTGTGGGGGAGCTCCTTTGCGGCGGCCACCCGCCGGGCCAGCTCCAGGGCCATGGCCATGTGGCCGTCGTGGCCGCAGGCGTGCATCCGCCCGGGGTGCCGGGAGGCAAAGTCCAGCCCCGTGGTCTCGGTCACGGGCAGACCGTCCATGTCCGCCCGGAAGGCCAGGGTGTCCGGCCTCCCAAAGTCAAAGAAGGCGGCGAGGGAGCTCTCCGCCGGGGCGGTGATTTTGCAGGGCAGGGGGGCCAGGGCGGCGCGGATGTAGGCCAGGGTCTCCGGCACATTCCGCTCCAGCTCCGGGATCTGGTGCAGGGCCCGCCGGTCCTTAACCATTTGGTTCATGGGAATTCCCACCTTTCTGAAAACAGTGGCAGTTGTTTTTTTGTTGGATTCGTGATATGCTATGGAAAACCATCGGAAAAGGAGTATATACGATGAACGCAGAACAAATCATTGAATTCATCCGCACCGCGGAGAAGAAGACCCCGGTGAAGGTCTATGTGTGGGAAAAAGCCCCCACCAGCTTCCCCGGGGCCAAGGAGTTCCCCACCGGAGCCGGGACGAAGCTGGTCTTCGGCGACTGGAAGACCGTAGGCCCCCAGCTGGAGGCCCAGAAGGAGGCCATCGCCGATCTGGTCATTGAAAACGACGCCCGGAATTCCGCCGTTCCCCTTTTGGACAAGAAGAACGTGAACGCCCGGATTGAGCCCGGGGCCATCATCCGGGACCAGGTGGAGATTCACGACGGGGCCGTGATTATGATGGGGGCCGTCCTCAACATCGGCGCCATTGTGGGAAAAGGCACCATGATCGATATGGGCGCCGTCCTGGGTGGCCGGGCCACCGTGGGTGCCAGGTGCCATGTGGGCGCCGGAGCGGTTCTCGCCGGTGTGGTGGAACCCGCCAGCGCCACCCCCGTGGTCATTGAGGACGATGTGCTCATCGGAGCCAACGCCGTCATCCTGGAGGGCGTCCGGGTGGGCCGGGGCGCAGTGGTGGCCGCCGGCGCGGTGGTCATCTCCGACGTTCCCCCGGAGACCGTGGTGGCGGGAGTCCCCGCCCGGATCATCAAGAAGAAGCAGGACGTAGCCACCGGAAAAACCGCCCTGGTGGAGGCCCTCCGGGAGCTGTAAGTCTACCTCTATTATACACACATTTTTTGCCTTGTACAGACAATTTCCTGCAAGTCCGTTTGCAAATCCTGCTCCCTGCACCGCTGCGCCCGGGAACCATGAAACGGTTCCCGGGCGCAGATCAACTTGCACGAAAACACTCGACAAATTATGCGAACCCTAATGTCTGTTTTGGTGATTTTACTCAGTTGCAAAATCATGCATGATGTGTTATATTAATTTAATTATACAACAAAGTGAAAAAATATCGGGGGGGCAACATCGTAAAAACAGATGGAGAGAAATTGCAGTTTTGCTTTCCTTTCGTGTTTATTAAGAGGAGGTGCCATTGAATGAAATTGCATTGCTGTATTTTTGCGATAGCGCTATTATTGACGTTGGCTGCCTGTGCCAAGGGACCTGGAGGGGAAACAGATGCCCGCCTCTCTGCGGAATCCACCACGCTCGGTACTGCGCAGCCTGCTGCTGAGCCAACCGTACCCGTCACAGAATTCTCCGGCGAGGCCACACCGGCGGAACTTATGCCCACTCCCCCTGCTGCGGAGCTTCCGCAAGAGACCTACCCCATTTCCTACAGCGTTGTGGATGATGAGAATTGGGAGCCAATCAACAAAGACACTGGTTTTTACCTGTATACCGCTGCGGAAAATCCCGTTGTGTTCGGAGATTTATTTGCACTGACTCTGCCGGAGTCCTGGGTTGGAAAAGTGCGAATTTGTGCAACAGATGATGGAGATGGCAGCTACATTCGCGTCATGGTATACAGCATTTCCTACGCAGAAGCGCTCCATGCCATCCGCCCCGAGATAGAGGGATCGGAATATCTCATTGACCCGGTGATGGATCTTTTCATAAAACCGAAAACAGTGGACGGTGCCTCAACGCTCTCACTCGAAACCGCACCAACCCTGGAAACGGACAAATGGAGCCTGGCTGTGGTTTCGCGTGAGGCCCGGGATCGTGACTGCTATGCGGACCTGATTGAAGTTAATCTGTATATTGAACAATATGGCCAGGATGCATACGAGGAGGCCCTGGGTGATATTGTCTGTACCCAGGAAGAGGCGGAGGCGATGGTCTCCCTCGTTCCGTAACCAGGGCCTATGGAACGGCTTCCTGGTTGGAAGTAATAAGCTCAAACTCCGCAACCTGTTTTCTGGGCAAAAATCTCCTTTTCCCCGGAAAATCGAAGAAGCATTTCATGTCAGCCGGCAAACGCTCCGGGCAATCCGCGGCAAGGGTACGAATTTTATCTTTCTGGGCCTAAAATTCCTCCGGCAATTTCAACTGATACCGCTCCAACGGAACCCGAAGCAACATAGAAAACCCGCAAGAATAAAATCCCCGATTTGTGCACAACGGCAAAATCGGGGATTTTTCATTCATATTATTGACAAAAGAAAGAAGATGTGGTATCATGACAGTCCATGCTGCGGCACTGGACTCTGCCTGGAACCCCATCTTGTATGGCTATAGTACCACAGTCCCGCGGCTCTGTCAAGCCCCGAAAAAACGGGTGCTCAAAAAGTTAACAACGACCCCGCGTGTACGATAAAATGCAATTACGACTCCGGCATAGGCCGAAAGAAAGGCAGTGATGACGAAAATGGCAATGGTCAAGGATCAACTGTTTGGCAAGACCCTGCGTAAGAGCTATGCCAAGTACAACGAAATCCTGGAAATGCCAAACCTTCTGAAGATCCAGAAGGACTCCTACCAGTGGTTCCTGGACGAGGGACTGCAGGAGGTCTTTCGGGATGTAGGCACAATCACCGACTTCAGCGGGAAGCTGGAGCTGTCCTTCCTGGACTTCTCCATGAAGGACAAGCCCAAGTATACCGTGGAGGAGTGCGTGGAGCGGGACGCCACCTACGCCCGGCCCATCAAGGTTCGGGTGCGCCTGCGCAACACCGCTACGGATGAAATCAAGGAGCAGGAAATCTTCATGGGAGATTTCCCCATCATGACCAATGGCGGCACCTTCGTCATCAACGGCGGCGAGCGTGTCATCGTCTCCCAGATCGTCCGCTCCCCCGGCATGTACTACGGCCATGAGGTGGACAAGGCGGATCAGCACACCTACACCACCACCGTGATTCCCTATCGCGGCGCCTGGCTGGAGTATGAGACGGACAACCAGAATGTGTTCTACGTCCGCATCGACAAGAACCGGAAGCTCCCCATCACCTGCCTGATCCGGGCCCTGGGTGTGGACACCGACGAGAAAATCCGGGAGCTCTTCGGAGACGATCCCTTCATCAACGCCACCATCGAGAAGGACACCTGCAAGACCCGGGAGGAGAGCCTCCTGGAGATCTACCGCCGCCTGCGTCCCGGCGAGCCCCCCACGGTGGAAAACGCCGAGGCCTATATGGACACGTTGTTCTTCGACGCACGGCGCTACGACGTGTCCAAGGTTGGCCGCTATAAGTTCAACAAGAAGATGGACATCTGGTCCCGGCTGTCCGGTCAGACTCTGGCCGAGCCTGTGGCCGACCCCATGACCGGCGAAATTCTGGCCATGCCCGGGGAGACCCTGACCCGCGCCAGAGCCAAGGAGCTCTCCGCCCGGGGCGTCAACCAGGCGGTTCTGTCCCTGGAGGGAGGACGCACCCTGAAGGTGTTCTCCAACGACATGGTGGACATGGCGGGCTTTGTGGACTTTGACCCCAAGACCTACGGCATCAAGGAGAAGATTCGCTTCTCCGTCCTGCGGGAGCTCCTGGAGCAGGAGCCTCAGGACTGGGCCGAGGCCATTGAGCTGCGGCGGGACGACCTGATTCCCAAGCACATTATCTCCGATGACATCCTGGCCTCCATCAACTACCTGTGCTGCGTGGCCGCCGGGGTGGGCACAACCGACGACATTGACCATCTGGGCAACCGCCGCCTGCGCTGCGTGGGCGAGCTGCTTCAGAACCAGCTGCGGGTGGGCTTCACCCGTCTGGAGCGGGTGATCCGGGAGCGGATGACCGTCCAGGATCTGGACTCCGTCACCCCCCAGAGCCTCATCAACATCCGTCCTGTGACGGCGGTGATCCGGGAGTTCTTCGGCTCCTCGCCCCTGTCCCAGTTCATGGATCAGAACAACCCCCTGGCCGAGCTGACCCACAAGCGCCGCCTCTCCGCCCTGGGCCCCGGCGGCCTCAGCCGGGAGCGGGCCTCCTTCGACGTCCGTGACGTTCACTACAGCCACTATGGCCGTATGTGCCCCATCGAGACCCCTGAAGGTCCCAACATCGGCCTGATCAACTACCTGGCCACCTTCGCCAAGCTCAATGAGTACGGCTTCGTGGAGGCCCCCTTCCGGAAGGTGGACAAGGCCACCGGCAAGGTCACGGACATTGTGGAATACATGACCGCCGACGTGGAGGACGACTACTATGTGGCCCAGGCCAACGAGCCTGTGGACGAGAACGGCTGCCTGGCCAACGCCCGTATCACCTGCCGCCACCGCAACGAGATCATTGAGGTGGACCGGGACGTGATCGATTACATCGACGTGTCCCCCAAGATGATGTGCTCCGTGGCTACGGCTTTCATCCCCTTCCTCCAGAACGACGACGCCAACCGTGCCCTCATGGGCGCCAACATGCAGCGCCAGGCCGTGCCCCTTATGGTCACCGAGGCCCCCATTGTGGCCACCGGCATCGAGCACAAGTGCGCCGTGGACTCCGAGGTGTGCATCAAGGCCAAGGGCCCCGGCGTGGTCACCGCCGTCAGCGCCGACAGCATCACCGTGAAATACGACGAGGGTGAGATCGTCAACCACAAGCTCACCAAGTTCACCCGCTCCAACCAGGGCACCTGCGTCAACCAGCGGCCCATTGTGGACGTGGGCGAGCGGGTGGAGACCGAGCAGATCATTGCCGACGGCCCCGCCTGCTCCCAGGGCGAGATTGCCCTGGGCAAGAACGTCCTCATCGGCTTCGTCACCTGGGAGGGCTATAACTACGAGGACGCCATTTTGCTCAACGAGCGCCTGGTGCGGGAGGATGTGTTCACCTCCATCCACATCGAGGAGCACGAGACCGAGTCCCGGGACACCAAGCTGGGCCCCGAGGAGATCACCAGAGACATCCCCAACGTGGGCGAGGACGCTCTGAAGGATCTGGACGAGGAGGGCATCATCCGGGTCGGCGCCGAGGTTCGTGCCGGCGACTACCTGGTGGGCAAGGTCACCCCCAAGGGCGAGACGGAGCTCACCCCCGAGGAGCGGCTCCTCCGGGCCATCTTCGGCGAGAAGGCCAGAGAGGTGCGGGACACCTCCCTGAAGGTGCCCCACGGCGAGAGCGGCATCATTGTGGATGTGAAGGTCTTCAAGCGGGAGAACGGCGACGAGCTGCCTCCCGGAGTCAATAAAGTGGTCCGGGTGTATGTGGCCCAGAAGCGGAAGATCTCCGTGGGCGACAAGATGGCCGGCCGCCACGGCAACAAGGGCGTCGTGTCCCGGGTGCTCCCCGAGGAGGATATGCCCTTCCTGCCCGACGGCACCCCCCTGGACATTGTGCTGAACCCCCTGGGCGTGCCCTCCCGTATGAACATCGGGCAGGTGCTGGAGGTTCACCTGGGCTACGCCGCCAAGGCCCTGGGCTGGAAGGTCTCCACCCCCATTTTCGACGGCGCCAACGAGAAGGACATCCGGGACACTCTGAAGCTGGCGGGCCTCCGGGATGACGGCAAGACCATCCTCTACGACGGCCGCACCGGCGAGCCCTTCGACAATCCCGTTACCGTTGGCTATCCTTACTTCCTGAAGCTCCACCACCTGGTGGACGACAAGATTCACGCCCGTTCCACCGGCCCCTACTCCATGGTCACCCAGCAGCCTCTGGGCGGCAAGGCCCAGTTCGGCGGCCAGCGCTTTGGCGAGATGGAGGTCTGGGCCCTGGAGGCCTACGGCGCGGCCTACACCCTCCAGGAGATCCTCACGGTGAAGTCCGACGACATCACCGGCCGTGTGAAGACCTACGAGGCCATTGTGAAGGGCAACAACATCCCTGAGCCCGGCGTGCCCGAGTCCTTCAAGGTTTTGGTGAAGGAGCTTCAGTCCCTGTGCCTGGACATCCGGGTGCTGGACGAGGCCGGCAACGAGATCGAGCTGAAGGACGAGGACGACGATGATGAAGCCGTCTACACCGCCGATGACGAGGTCTACGTCACCGACGAGCAGGAGGTCTTTGAGTCCGGCTACAATGTGGATGAGGACGGCCCGGAAGATATTATGGATGTTTTCAGCGAGCTGACCGGCGAGGACGCCGGTGAGTCCGACGACTAAGAATAAGGAGGCGTGTTTTATGGCAAATGCCACCTTTGATGCGATTAAGATTGGAATTGCTTCCCCGGATATGATCCGCCAGTGGTCCTACGGTGAGGTCAAAAAGCCGGAGACCATCAACTACCGCACCCTGAAGCCCGAGCGGGACGGCCTGTACTGCGAGAGAATCTTCGGACCCACCAAGGACTGGGAGTGCCACTGCGGCAAGTACAAGAAGATCCGCTACAAGGGCAAGGTCTGCGACCGCTGCGGCGTGGAGGTCACCAAGGCCAAGGTTCGCCGGGAGCGCATGGGCCACATTGAGCTGGCCGCCCCCTGCAGCCACATCTGGTACTTTAAGGGAATCCCCTCCCGCATGGGCTTGATTCTGGACATCAGCCCCAAGGTTCTGGAGAAGGTTCTGTACTTCGCCGCCTATATCGTCACCGACCCCGGAGACTGCCCCCTGGCCAAGAACCAGGTGCTCACCGAGAAGGAGTACCGGGACATGCGGGAGAAGTATGAGGACGATTTCCAGGCCGGCATGGGCGCCGAAGCCGTGAAGAAGCTCCTGGAGGATTTGGATCTGGACGAGCTCTCCGAGCAGCTCCACAGAGAGCTGAAGGACGCCTCCGCCCAGAAGAAGCTGCGGATTGTGAAGCGCCTGGAGGTGGTGGAGGCCTTCCGCCAGTCCGGCAACAAGCCCAGCTGGATGGTCATGGACGTGCTGCCCGTGATTCCCCCCGACCTGCGCCCCATGGTGCAGCTGGACGGTGGCCGGTTCGCCACCTCCGACCTCAACGACCTGTACCGCCGGGTCATCAACCGGAACAACCGCCTGAAGCGGCTGATGCAGCTCTCCGCCCCGGATATCATCATCCGCAATGAGAAGCGGATGCTCCAGGAGTCCGTGGACGCCCTCATTGACAACGGCCGCCGGGGCCGCGCCGTCACCGGCGCCAACAACCGGGCCCTCAAGTCCCTGTCCGACATGCTCAAGGGCAAGCAGGGCCGCTTCCGCCAGAACCTGCTGGGCAAGCGCGTGGACTACTCCGGCCGTTCCGTCATCGTGGTCGGCCCCGAGCTGAAGCTGTATCAGTGCGGCGTGCCCAAGGAAATGGCCATTGAGCTGTTTCGTCCCTTTGTTATGAAGAAGCTGGTGGCCGACGGCCTGGCCAGCAACATCAAGTCCGCCAAGAAGATGATTGACAAGGGCAAGACCGAGGTCTGGGACGCCCTGGAGGACATCATCAAGGACCGTCCCGTGATGCTGAACCGTGCGCCTACCCTGCACCGTCTGGGCATCCAGGCCTTTGAGCCCATCCTGGTGGAGGGCCGCGCTCTGAAGCTGCACCCCCTGTGCTGCACCGCCTTCAACGCTGACTTCGACGGCGACCAGATGGCCATTCACGTCCCCCTGTCCGCCGAGGCCCAGGCCGAGGCCAGAATGCTCATGCTCTCCGCCAACAACCTGCTGCGGCCCCAGGACGGCAAGCCCGTCACGGTGCCCACCCAGGATATGATCCTGGGCGCCTACTACCTCACCTATGTCCGCCTGGGCAAGGCGGAGAAGGGCGCCGAGGAAGTGGTAATCCAGGATCCCGGCGATACCCAGTGGGCCAAGGATCAGCTGGTGGACGCCGACGACTTCCTGGCCGCCAACAAGGCTCTGAAGGCAGAGGGCAAGAAGGAGGCTACCTTCAAGCCCAGACACGCCTACTCCAGCGTGGACGAGGCCATTGCCGCCTACGCCAGCGGAGACGTGGGCCTCCACGCTCCCATTCTGGTGCGCTACGGCAAGGAGATTGACGGCAAGATGGAGTACCGGCTCATCAACGCCACCGTTGGCCGCCTGATTTTCAACGAGCCCATCCCCCAGGATCTGGGCTTTGTGGACCGCTCCGTCCCCGGCCAGGAGTTCGGCCTGGAGGTGGACTTCCTGGTTGGCAAGAAGCAGCTGGGCCAGATCATCGACCGGTGCATCCGGAAGCACGGCTTCACCATCTCCACGGAGATGCTGGACCGGGTGAAGGCCCTGGGCTACAAGTACTCCACCAAGGGCGCCATCTCTGTGTCCATCGCGGACATGAAGATCCCCGAGGCCAAGTACACCCTCATCAAGGACGCCGAGAAGCAGGTTGTGAAGATTGAGGACTTCTATAAGAAGGGCTATATCACCAACGACGAGCGCTACCGCCTGGTGGTAGAGCAGTGGGAGCGGACCACCAAGGAGGTCACCGACGCCCTGCAGGGGAACCTGGATCAGTACAACACCATCTATATGATGGCCGACTCCGGCGCCCGTGGCTCCATGAACCAGATCCGTCAGCTGGCCGGTATGCGTGGCCTTATGGCCGATACCTCCGGCCGCACCATTGAGATTCCCGTCAAGGCAAACTTCCGCGAGGGCCTGTCCGTCCTGGAGTACTTCATCTCCTCCAGAGGCGCCCGGAAGGGCCTGACCGATACGGCCCTGCGTACCGCCGACTCCGGTTACCTGACCCGCCGTCTGGTGGACGTGTCCCAGGATATGATCATCCGCATTCACGACTGCCACACCACCCATGGCATTTGGGTCAGCGAGGTGGTGGACAAGGGCCATGTGATCGACACCTTCGGCAACCGCATCCGGGGCCGGTACCCCGTGAACGACATTGTGGACCCCGCCACCGGCGAGCTGCTCCATCCCAAGACCAAGCTCATGATGCCCGAGGACGCCGACCTCTTTGAGAAGCACGGCATCCATCAGGTGTATATCCGCACCCCCCTGGGCTGCCAGGCCAGAAGCGGCCTGTGCGCCGTGTGCTACGGCATGAACCTGGCCACCTCCGAGGAAGTGAACCTGGGCGAGGCCGTCGGCATCATCGCCGCCCAGTCCATCGGCGAGCCCGGCACCCAGCTGACCATGCGTACCTTCCACTCCGGCGGCATCGCCGGTGACGATATCACCCAGGGTCTTCCCCGTGTCGAAGAGCTGTTTGAGGCCCGGAGACCCAAGAAGATGGCCCAGATCGCTGAGATCTCCGGCATGGTGGATGTGGACGAGACCCACCGCACCGCCCTGCGTGCCATCACCGTCACCGCCGACGACGGCGAGGTGAAGGTGTACCAGGTGCCCTACTCCATGACCCTGAAGGTGGAGAACGGCAAGCGGGTGGAGAAGGGCCAGCCCATCACCGAGGGCGCCCTTTACCCCCAGGACGTGCTGCGGATTTCCGGCGTGGAGGCCGTCCAGAACTATCTGGTGCAGGGCGTTCAGGCCGTGTACCGCCAGCAGGGCGTTGACATCAACGACAAGCACATTGAGGTTATCATCCGCCAGATGATGCGGAAGGTGAAGATTGAGGACCCCGGCGACACGGAGCTGCTGGTTGGCACCACCGTGGACTCCTTCGAGTTTGAGGACGCCAACGCCGCCATCCAGGCCCGGCTTGACGCCGGTGAGACGGACCTGCGCCCCGCCACCTGCTCCATGGTGCTGCTGGGCATCACCAAGGCCTCTCTCGCCACCGATTCCTTCCTCTCCGCCGCCTCCTTCCAGGAGACCACCAAGGTCCTCACCGACGCCGCCATCAAGGGCAAGGTGGACCACCTCATCGGCCTGAAGGAGAACGTCATCATCGGTAAGCTGATTCCCGCCGGCGCCGGCCTCATGGCCTACCGGGACTTCCAGGAGGGCGCCGGTTCCGAGGCCGCTCCCCAGGAGCCCACCCCCGAGGCTGACCCCGCCTGACCGGCAGCGCTTTAAAAGGCATATGAAGGGGGCCAGAGGCCCCCTTCATGGCCCGGGAGCCGTTCCCGCCGCCCGGCGCGTATATTTTCCAGAAAGCGGGAAAAAATAAATTTGGCAAAAGGTAGAAATTTCCCTGGAAATTTTGTTGACTTTTTCTAAAAAACGAGTATAATAAACTTTCGTATGGACATTATGAATGCAACATCCCCCGAGGTGCCGCCCTCGCTTGCGGAGCTGGAGACGGAGCAAAAGGTGGTAGGGGTGAAGCAGCTGAAAAAGGCCCTGCGGGACGGCCGCGTGAAGCGTGTGTTCCTGGCCTTGGATGCGGATCCCGAGATCACCCAGTCAGTCAGCCAGCTCAGCAGCCAGTACGGCATTTCCTGCGTCTGGGCCGCCTCCATGGCGGATCTGGGCAAGGCCTGCGGCATTGACGTAGGCGCGGCGGCAGCCGCCGTATTGAATCCCGGCGCGATCCTTCCAGGCAAAGCCTGAGGATATAAATCCGCCATTTGGCGAGAACGAAAGAAAGGAGAACCCAATGCCTACTTTTAACCAGCTCGTGAGAAAGGGCAGACAGCAGGCTACCTACAAGTCTACTTCTCCCGCTCTGCAGAAGGGTCTGAACACCCTGCAGAACAAGACCACCGACCTGTCTTCCCCCCAGAAGAGAGGTGTCTGCACCGCCGTCAGAACCACCACCCCCAAGAAGCCGAACTCCGCTCTGCGGAAGATCGCCCGTGTGCGTCTGACCAACGGTTACGAGGTCTCTGCTTATATCCCCGGTGTGGGCCACAACCTGCAGGAGCACTCCGTGGTGCTGATCCGCGGCGGTCGTGTTAAGGACCTGCCCGGTGTCCGTTACCACATCATCCGCGGCACTCTGGATACCCAGGGCGTGCAGAACCGGAAGCAGTCCCGGTCCAAGTACGGTGCCAAGCGGCCCAAGGCTGCCAAGAAGTAATCCTTCCTGGAAAGCCCTCTATTTTAACTGCAACTACACGCCTTCGCAAGGCAAGGCCTTGCCATGACGTTTTTTATAGATTTCTGTAAAAAACCTCTTGGCAGGCACCAACAGAAGTACACTTCTGAAGTACCTATGAAATCATCTTTATATGAAGGAGGGAAGCGAAGTGCCCAGAAGAGGTAACGTACCCAAAAGAGAGATCCTGCCGGATCCCATTTACAACTCCGTTCTGGTAACTAAGCTCGTCAACAGCATCATGCTCGACGGCAAGAAGGGCGTCGCCCAGAAGGTCGTCTACGGTGCTTTTGAGATTGTCGAGAACAAGCTCGGCAAGAATGGCCTGGAAGTTTTCCAGCAGGCCATGGAAAATGTAATGCCCGCCGTTGAGGTCAAGTCCCGTCGTGTGGGCGGCGCCACCTATCAGGTGCCGATCGAAGTCCGTCCCGCCCGCCGTCAGACCGTTGGCCTGCGGTGGATCACCGCTTACAGCCGTAAGCGCAGTGAGAGCACCATGAAAGAGCGCCTGGCCGCCGAGATCATGGATGCCTACAACAACACCGGCGCTTCCGTGAAGAAGCGCGAAGATACCCACAAGATGGCAGAGGCCAACAAGGCATTCTCCCATTTCCGTTGGTAACAAAGGAGTTCCTCAATGCCTAGACAGTACTCGCTTGAAAATACCAGAAATATCGGCATCATGGCCCACATCGATGCCGGCAAGACCACCACTACCGAGCGCATCCTGTTCTATACCGGTCGTACCTACAAGATCGGCGAGACCCATGACGGCTCTGCCACCATGGACTGGATGGCGCAGGAGCAGGAGCGGGGTATTACCATCACCTCCGCCGCTACCACCTGCTTCTGGAAGGGCTGCCGGATCAACATCATCGACACCCCGGGCCACGTTGACTTCACCGTTGAGGTGGAGCGCTCCCTGCGCGTGCTGGACGGCTCCGTGACCGTCCTGTGTGCCAAAGGCGGTGTCGAGCCCCAGACCGAGACCGTGTGGCGCCAGGCCGACGAGTATAAGGTTCCCCGTATGGTGTACGTCAACAAGATGGACATCATGGGCGCAAACTTCTACCGCGTGCTGGACATGATGCACGATCGCCTGAAGTGCAACGCCGTTCCCATTCAGCTGCCCATCGGCGCCGAGTCCGACTTCAAGGGCGTCATTGACCTTCTGAAGATGAAGGCCTATGTGTTCTATGATGAGCTGGGCAAGGACATGCGGGAAGAGGAGATCCCCGAGGACATGGTGGACCTGGCCAATGAGTACCGGGAGAAGCTCCTGGACGCCGTCTCCGACGTGGACGACAGCATCATGGAGATGGTCCTCATGGAGGAGGAAGTCCCCATCGATCAGATCAAGGCCGCCATCCGCAAGGCCACCATTGACAACACCATGGTGCCTGTCACCTGCGGCTCCTCCTACAAGAACAAGGGCGTGCAGGAAATGCTGGATGCCATCGTGGACTATATGCCCTCTCCCCTGGACAAGAAGGGCGTCAAGGGCATCAACCCCGAGACCGACGAGGAGGACTTCCGTCCTGCCTCCGACGAAGCGCCCTTCTCCGCCCTGGCCTTTAAGATTGCCACCGATCCCTTCGTGGGCAAGCTGTGCTTCTTCCGTGTGTACTCCGGCACCCTGGCCAAGGGCACCACGGTGATGAACTCCACCAAGCACGCCCGGGAGCGTCTGGGCCGCATCCTGCAGATGCACGCCAATCACCGGGAGGACATCGACATGGTGTACTCCGGCGATATCGCCGCCGCCGTGGGTGTGAAGAACACCACCACCGGCGACACCCTTTGCGATGAGAATCATCCCATCATCCTGGAGTCCATGGTCTTCCCCGAGCCCGTGATCCGGGTTGCCATCGAGCCCAAGACCAAGGCTGGTCAGGAGAAGATGGGCATCGCCCTGGCCAAGCTGGCCGAGGAAGATCCCACCTTCAAGACCTACACCGACGACGAGACCGGTCAGACCATCATCGCCGGTATGGGCGAGCTCCATCTGGAGATCATTGTGGACCGGCTCCTGCGGGAGTTCAAGGTGGAGGCCAATGTGGGCGCTCCCCAGGTTGCCTATAAGGAGACCATCCGCAAGGCTGTGGATCAGGAGACCAAGTACGCCCGCCAGTCCGGCGGTAAGGGCCAGTACGGCCACGTCAAGATTCATGTGGAGCCCAACGAGCCCGGCAAGGGCTACGAGTT
>JALETK010000034.1 GCA_022781505.1 Clostridiales bacterium
AAGCGCCCCTGCCGGAGGTTTGGCAGGGGCGCTGTCAGCAGTTATGGAACTCAGGAGGATCAGAGGGCATTCCAGGCCTTGCAGCCCCAGGTGAGGAGCAGGCGGTACAGGCCCAGACAGGCAAGAGCCATTGCCAGGGTGCAGATTCCCAGGAAAAGGGTCGCGGAAATGAGACCGTACAGCCCCACTACATAGAGCACGGACAGCACCATCACAAGGGCCATGAGCCCCAGCATGGTGATCAGCAGGGCCATGGACTGCTTGCAGGGATAGGCCTCGTTGGTCCAGTCAAACCGGGCCCAGCGCAGGCCGCAGACCAGACCCAGAAGACCGCACAGCAGCCCGGACAGGCCGGGGAACAGGGTGGTCAGGAGGATGTCCGCAGGGGAGAAGCCGTAGGTCAGGGCCAGAACAAGGCCGCTGAGGGACAGCACCGGTACGGTCATGACACAGTGGAACCGGAGCTTGCTCAGAAGAATCTGCCGGGCAGTCAGGGGCATGGACTGGAGAATCCACAGGGACTTTCCCTCCAGAGAGATTGAGGGCGTGGAAATGCAGATGGTGGTGCTGAGAAAAACCAGCATGGCCGAGGCCGCCAAGGGAAGCTCCGTCCGAAGCTCCGGAATCAGCTCCAGGAACTCCAGAACCTTTCCCCGGAAGACCACGCCCAGCACAGCCAGAACCACCACCAGCACCAGGCCCAGGCCCATGTTGGTGAGATAGACGGGAGACCGGAGGAACCGGCGCAGCTCCTTGCGCTGGAGCGCACCGGAGACGGAGGCAGACTGGATGGAGCCGTAGTCCACCTTCCGCCGCTTCCGGCTGCGGGCGGCCAGGAGGGTGGAGCGCAGGAAGGTGGCGGAGAGGAACCAGCAGACCAGGGCGAAGATCACCCCGCCGCAGGCCAGGAAGGCCGCCAGGTACAGCCCCTCGCCGGTGCAGCCCAGGCCCATGGCGTAGAGGGGCCAGGCCCAAACCTTCAGCGCACCGGCCAGCTGCCCGCCTCCCGCGGCCATGGCGGTGAGGATGTTCCCCGCCTGGGAGTACAGATAGAAGTAAAGTCCCAGGAAAACCACCATGTAGACCGCAGAGGCCACGGACCGGTTCATCCGCTGGAGAAGCTGATGGAGCAGCCAGCCCAGCAGGCAGGTGATGGCCTGGGCCATAAGGGTGACCATGAGGATGCTCAGGAGAAAGGCAGAAAGACCCATGGGGGTAAAGCCCACCACAATGCCGTAGACCACGCCGGCAGGCCCCAGCACCAGACCCGAGAACAGAAGACTCAGGGCTAGAAGGGGAATCATCCGGCTGGCGAGAATCCGGCTGGGCGGGATGGGCATGGAGAGGAGCAGGTCATTGTCCTTCACGTCGTAGAGCTGATTCTGGGTGATAAAGACGCTTCCGATGACGTTGAGCCCCAGAGCCATGAGCCCAGCCATGGCAAAATACAGCCAGTCCAGCCCGGCCTGGTGATAGGGCTCCGCCAGGGAATGGAAGAGATAGGCGAACATCCCCACAAAGACCACGCCCAGATAGGCGAAGAGCACAATCATCAGGATTTTCATACCGGTGCCCCGGCCCTTCTTCCCCTGATTGCGCTGGGAGAGGGTGTGAAACAGCGCCCGGAACCGGACGCGAAGCAGCGCTTTCATCATGCCTTTTCCTCCAGCTCCAGGAACACCTGCTCCAGAGAGGTGTTTCCCCGAACCTCTTCCATGGGCCCCGCGGCCACCAGCTTGCCGTTTTTAATGATGGCGACCTTGTGGCACAGCTTCTCCGCCACCTCCAGCACATGGGTGGAGAAGAAGATGGCGCCGCCGGCGGCGCAGTGCTGGGCCATGACGTTTTTCAGCTGATGGGTGGCCAGGGGGTCCAGGCCCACAAAGGGCTCGTCCATAAGAATGAGCTTGGGCTTGTGAAGCAGGGCGGAGATCACCGCCACCTTCTGCTTCATACCGTGGGAGCACTGGGAGATGGGGAGGGTCAGATCGTCAGTCATGCCCAGCAGCTCTCCGTACTCCCGGATGCGGGCGGTGCGGTCCGCCTGGCTGACGCCGTAAATGTCCGCCACGAAGTTCAGATATTGCAGACCTGTGAGGAACTCGTACAGATCCGGATTGTCCGGTATGTAGGCCAGATCCTGCTTGCAGGCCATGGGGTCTTTCCGGATGGAGTGACCGTTGACAAAGATCTCCCCCTGGTCAAACCGGAGGATGCCGCAGCAGGCCTTCAGGGTGGTGGTCTTGCCCGCGCCGTTGTGGCCGATAAAGCCGAAGATCTCGCCGGGGGCAATGTGCAGGTTCAAATCATCCACAGCGAGCTTGCCGCCATAGCGCTTGGTAAAATGTTCAATCCGAAGCATAGCCATACCTTCTTATATTCGTATTACCCAAGGGCACCTGCATCATAGCACATCGGTGAGAGATTTACAATGGATTTTGAAAAATCTTAATAAAAAAGTAGGATTTTCGCGGTTATTTGACCATTTTACACAACAAACAGTCATATGAACGTCTGATGTGGCAGTGAGCTCCCATAACCCCGGTGTCAGGAGCTTCTGCTCCGTTCCGGGGAAACCCGGGAGATTTTCAGGCAAATGACCTGCAGTGCCGCAGGGAATGGTTTACAAAAAGTTGCAATGGTTACAGTGTCGCGGGACAATGTTATGAACATGAGGGGAAGCCTTCTGATTTGTAATACCGTAGGGCGGGGGCAAGACCCAATGTCACGAACTAAAGCGCGCAGGGTAGGGCAGGCTTTGTGGTGCGCCTGTAGGGGAGGGTCATGACCCTCCCGGGCAGCAGCAAGTCTGATTGGCAGCTCCGTTCTGAGGTACCAGCTCTTGCAGGAGAGATTGGAAGCGCCCAGGTTCCAGTAAGTGCCCGTAGGGGAGGGGCATGACCCTCCCCTACGGGCAGAATCGGGGCATCTGGGTTCAGGTGGGTACCCGCCCTACGGTAAACCATAAGGACTTTGATAGATCCGTCTCAAACTGTGGCAGATATATCTGGCGGGTTGTGGCGCTGAAGGCTGTGATCAATTCCGGCCTTACAGGTCGCGTTCCTTTTATAAGACCTGGTCATCCTCCGATGGAACGTATTCCATAATGGCCTCCACGGGGCACCGTAGAATCCGGCAGAGATCGTTGACGGTGGTGGTGTTCACCGGCTTGTTTTTTCTCAGCTTGTCAATGGTGGAGCTTGAAATATGGTGATTCTTAATCAGAGTATAGGTGGACTCCTGAGATTCTTTCAGTGTGTCCCAAAATGGCCGGAAACTGATCATTTCCTCATCTCCTAAGTTTTTTTCTATCCTAGGATATAACCATCTCCTTGACTATAGTCGTAATAGAGACTATAATGGAGCCTATAAAGTGAGGTGTGCGCCTGGGGAGGTGAGGGAAAACGGAAAAAGAGACCGATTGGAAAGAGATGTATCTGGTATCTGCCAGGGCCATGGAACAGGCCATCCGCATCCTGATTCAGGCGCAGCAGACCTGTGAAGGGCTGTATTTAAATGAGGGGAATCGGGAAGCCGGGGCAGAGGGGGATAAACGAGAGAAAATCCTGCAATTTCCCGAAAATAACATTTGACAAACGGCAGTAAATCGCCTATAATATCTCCTGCATGACTGCGAGGAAGGGATAAGTATGCTGTTAGGACTGTCCAAGATTATAGACTGCCCCGGCGGGAGCGTATCCTTTGCGACCAGTGTGGATCTGAGTGATCTTCGTTTTGGGGCTTGCTGCCCTGCCAGAGATCCGGTGCGGGCTTCCGGCACGGTGCGGAACACTGCAGGCGTCCTGGTGCTGTCGGGCTCTCTCACCGCCCGGCTGTATGGCGTCTGTGACCGCTGCGCCAGAGAGTTCCAGCGGGACGTGGAGTTCCCTATGGAGGCTGTCCTGGTGACGGAGCTCAGCGACGAGGAGAATGAGGATGAATGGGTCTTTCAGCTGGAAGGCGACAGTGCGGACTTGGATGACATCGTGACCACCACCTTTGTCCTCAATATGGACTCCAAGCTCCTGTGCAAACCGGACTGCAAGGGTCTGTGCTGCCGGTGCGGCGCGAACCTGAACGACGGCCCCTGTGGCTGTCAGCCGGAACTGGACCCCCGTTTTGCTGCTTTAAAGCAGCTTCTGAGTGATGAGTAATTTTTGACGCTGTGAAAAGCAGTTCGACCTAAGGAGGTGTCACGCATGGCTGTCCCTAAGTGTAAAGTTTCCAAGGCAAGACGCGACAAGCGCCGCGGCTCCAACTGGAAGCTGTCCGCCCCCGGCGTGGTTGCTTGCCCCAAGTGCGGCGAGTTCTGCCTGCCCCACAGAGCCTGCAAGGCTTGCGGCTACTACAATGGCCGTCAGGTTGTCGCTGTGGAGTCCAAGTAAGAGGCGAAGAAAGCAAGAGGAAGGCACCGCCTTCCTCTTTTTTCTTGACCTTACGGCATTTGTGTGCAATAATAATCTGGATATACTGTGAGTATAGGAGGGATTCCATATGCCAAAACCCTTGGTGGCCATTGTGGGCCGCCCCAATGTGGGAAAATCCATGCTCTTCAATAAATTGACCGGCCAGAGAGCCGCAATTGTGGAAGACACCCCCGGCGTCACCCGGGACAGAATCTACGGCCAGTGCGAGTGGCGGGGCCGTACCTTTGACCTGATGGACACCGGCGGCATCGAGCCGGGCACCGACAGCGAGATTCTCCAGTTCATGCGCCGCCAGGCGGAGATCGGCATTGAGCTGGCGGACGCCATCATAATGGTGGTGGACGTGAAGGTGGGCCTCACGGCGGCGGACTCCGCTGTGGCAACCATTTTGCAGCGGGCCAGGAAGCCTGTTCTCCTGGCGGTGAACAAATGCGACTCCGTGGGCGGGGTGAACCCGGACGTCTACGAGTTTTACGCCCTGGGCCTGGGGGACCCTCTGGAGGTCTCTGCTGTCCACGGCCACGGCACCGGCGATTTGCTGGACTGGTGCGTGGAGCAGTTCCCGGAGGAGGCCTGGGAGGAAGAGGATGAGGCGGTCACCAAGGTGGCCATTGTGGGAAAGCCCAACGTGGGCAAGTCCAGCCTCCTGAATCAGATTCTGGGGGAGGAGCGGGTCATTGTGTCCGACGTGGCCGGAACCACCCGGGATGCCATTGACAGCTACTTTGAAAACGAATTTGGAAAATACTGCTTCATCGATACCGCCGGTATGCGCCGGAAGTCCAAGGTGGACGACGCCATTGAGCGCTACAGCAACATGCGCTCTGTCAGCGCCATCGAGCGGGCGGATGTGTGCATCGTCATGATTGACGCCACCGAGGGGGTCACGGAGCAGGACACCAAGATTGCGGGCCTGGCCCACGAGGCGGGCAAGGCTGTGGTGATTGCGGTGAACAAGTGGGACCTGGTGGAGAAGGAGACCAACACCATGCGGGACATGGAGGTGAAGGTCCGGCAGGATCTCAGCTTCATGCCCTATGCCCAGGTGGTGTTCCTCTCCGCTCTCACCGGCCAGCGGGTGGACAAGCTCTATGAGGTCATCAATCAGGCCGCCCAGAGCAACGCCATGCGGATTACCACCGGCGCCCTCAACAGCGTCCTGGCCGACGCCACCGCCCGGGTGCAGCCTCCCACGGACAAGGGCCGCCGGCTGAAGATCTACTATATGACCCAGGCCGGCGTGAAGCCCCCCCATTTTGTGATTTTCTGCAACGACGCCAGACTGTTTCACTTCTCCTACCAGCGGTATCTGGAGAACCAGATCCGGGCGGTGTTCGGCCTCACCGGCACGCCCATCCGCATGACCATTCGCCAGAAGGGCGACAAGGAGGAGTAAGCTATGCTTGACATGTTGGGCCCGATCATTGTGGCTGTCCTTGCAGCCTATTTCCTGGGAAATCTCAACGGCGCAATCACGGTTTCCAGCCTCCTGGACAAGGACGACGTCCGCAGCCATGGCAGCGGCAACGCCGGAATGACAAACTATATGCGCTCCTACGGCCTGAAAAAGACCGGCCTGGTGATTCTCATGGATCTGGGCAAGACCATTCTGGCCTGCTTCCTGGGGGCCCTTCTCCTGGAGCCCTACGGGTACTATACCGAGGGGGCCATGCTGGCGGGCTTCTCCGTCTCCCTGGGTCACGATTTCCCTGTGACCCAGGGCTTCCGGGGCGGCAAGGGCATCCTGTGTGGCCTGGGGGTGGCCTTTGTGGCGGACTGGCGGATTGCCCTCATGATTCTGGGGGTTTTCGCGGTGCTGGTGCTGCTGACCCGGTATGTGTCCCTGGGCTCCTGCGTGGCGGCCCTTGCCCTGGGCATCTGCTTCACGGTGATGCACGGGGACAAGCCGGTGGTGATTGTTTTTGCCTGGCTCATCGCCCTGACTGCGATTTTCATGCACCGGGGCAACCTTCAGCGGCTGTGCAAGGGCACGGAGCGAAAGCTGTCCTTCGGACATGAGGAGGGGCGTACATGAACATTACCGTAGCGGGAAGCGGCGGCTGGGGCACGGCCCTGGCCATCCACCTGTGTAAAAACGGCCACGAGGTCACCCTCTGGTCCCACAATCCGGAAAAGGCCCGGGCTATGGAGGAGAGCCGGGAGAATCCCATGCTTCCGGGCATCCCCCTGCCACGGGAGCTGGCCCTCTCGGGAGACCCCGCTTCCGTGGCAGGCCGGGAGCTGGTTGTCCTGGCCTCTCCCTCCTTTCCCTTCCGCTCCGTCTGCAAAACTCTGGCGCCGCACCTGGACCCGGGAACCCTTCTGGTCTCCGTGGCCAAGGGCATTGAGCCGGAGACCCTGGAGCGTATGAGCCAGATTGCCCAGGAGGAGACCGGCCACACCGTGGCGGTGCTCTCCGGCCCCAGTCACGCTGAGGAGGTGGCCCGGGGCATTCCCACGGGCTGCGTGTCCGCCTGCGCGGACCGGGCCGCGGCGGAGCTGGTGCAGGATGTGTTCATGTCCGACCGGTTCCGGGTGTATGTGAACCCCGACGTGGTGGGGGTGGAGCTTGGCGGCGCGCTCAAGAACGTCATTGCCCTGTGCGCCGGCATCTGTGACGGTCTGGGCTTTGGGGACAACACCAAGGCCATGCTCATGACCCGGGGCCTTACGGAGACCGCCCGCTTAGGGCTGGCCCTGGGAGCCCGGCAGGAGACCTTCGCGGGCCTGGCCGGGGTGGGGGATCTGATTGTCACCTGCACCTCCATGCACTCCAGAAACCGCCGGGCCGGTATCCTCATCGGCCAGGGCGCCACCCCCAAGCAGGCCATGGAACAGGTGGGGGCCGTGGTGGAGGGCTACTTTGCAGCCCGCTCCGCCCACCTCCTGGCGGAGAAGCTGGGGGCGGACATGCCCATCGCCTCGGCGGCCTACCGGGTGCTTTACGAGGGCGCGGAGGTTCGCCGGACGGTGGATCAGCTCCTGCGCCGGGAAAAGCGGGCAGAGAGCGAGGATGCCCGCTGGGATACCCTTTGATTTTCTGCGGGCGTTCCGCCGGTTCTGCCGGTGAACGCCCGCTTTGTCGTATGGAAGGAGAACGACCCATGACGGAACCCTATGGCATTCTGGTGGTGGACGATGACCCCGCCATTGTGAATATTGTGGAGACCACCCTGACCCAGGCGGGGTACCGGGTGCTCACCGCCTCCGACGGAGAGCGGGCCTGTGCCCTGGCGGACCGGGTTCATCTCGTTATTATGGATGTGATGATGCCCCGGTGCAACGGCCTCATGGCCACCATGCGAATCCGGGGGGACAGCAACGTGCCCATTCTCATGCTCTCGGCGAAAGCGGAGGGCAGTGACCGGGTGCTGGGCCTGGAGGCCGGGGCGGACGATTACCTAGTGAAGCCCTTTTACCAGGCGGAGCTCCTGGCCCGGGTGAAGGCCCTGCTGCGCCGGTATGACGACCTGGGCTCCATCCGGGAGACGGCGGGGAAGAAGTGCATGAGGATCGGAGCCATCACTCTGGACACGGAGGCCAAGCGCCTGATGGTCCGGGGGGAGCCTGTGCGGCTCACCGCCACGGAGTATAAGATTCTCCACCTACTCATGTCCAACCCCGGCCGGGTGTTCTCCGCCGAGGAGATTTATCAGCGGGTGTGGGATTCGGACGCTTATGCTGTGGAGAATACGGTGATGGTACATATCAGCCGCATCCGGGAGAAGCTGGAGCTGAATCCCCGGAAGCCGGAGTACTTGAAGGTGGTGTGGGGAATTGGCTATGAATTTGCGGAACAGTAAGCGGTGGCTCTTGTGCCTTTTGAGCGCCTTTCTCCTGTGCCTGGGACTCCACCTGTGGTGCTGGACCTCCGCGCCGGGGAGCGGAAGCATCGTGGAGACCTCTATGATGACCACCTATCCGACCGATTGGACACAGGCCGTTGCGGGCACCACGGTCACCCAGTGGGTAGAGGAGACGGAGGACACGGAGGGAACGGTGCAGGTATGGGAGGAGGAGACCCCTCCCGCGCGGAAAAGCGCCCTCCGGTACGGGGCTCTGGGGGCCATGGTTCTGGGAAGCCTCCTGGCCCTGTGGTTTTTCCGCCAGAAGGGGAGCTGCAGCCCCTATCTGTGCCCGGAGACGGAGGTGCTGCTGGGGGCGGCTCTGGGGGCACTCACGGTTTTTGTACTGTGGAACTGGAGCGCCACATGGCTGATCGGGGCCGGGACACTCACTGCCGCCGGGGCCCTGTGGGCCATCCGGAGCCTCCTGCGCCGCCTGGTTCAGGGCCTCCATCTGAGAGACACCGGCGCCAGCCGCCTGGGGCGGCGAGCCGGCAGCGCCCTGGGCTACGGGGTGGTGCAGCTGGCGCTGACGGTGCTGTTCTTCACCGGTGGGGTCTTCCTGTGCCTTCTCCGGCATTGGACGGGTGCGCCCCTCCTTCTCTATGCCGGGGTGCCTGCCGCCTGCCTGGTCTGCCTCTGCCGGGATATGGACCGGCTCACCCGGGAGCTTCAGCGGCTTCATGAGGGGGAGCCTGTGGCGCAGGGAGAGGGCTTCTTCGCCGGGGATCTGGAGACCCTGGGGGATCTTCAGCACCAGCGGGATGAGGCGGTGAAGACAGCCCTTTCCAGCGAGCGGTTTAAGGTGGAGCTGATTTCCAACGTGTCCCACGACCTGCGGACGCCCCTCACCGCCATTTTGGGCTACGGCGAGCTCCTGGAGCAGGAGACTCTGTCCCCCCGGGGCCGGGAGCGGCTGACCCTTCTCAACCGGAAGGCGGGCTATATGCGGGACCTGGTGGAGGCCCTTTTTGAGCTCACCAAGGTCTCCAGCGGCGTGGTGGAGGCGGAGCGCCGGGAGCTGGATCTGATCCGTCTGCTGGAGCAGACTCTGGGACTTCTGGATGACCGGCTCCGTGAGGCGGGGCTGGAGGTTCGGCGGTACTACCCCGAGGGGGCGCTTCCCATCCGCACCGACGGGGGCAGAATGCACCAGGTCTTCACCAACCTTCTGGAAAATGCCATCAAGTACGCCCTCCCCGGCACGCGGATTTATCTGGAGGTGCGGAAAGGGGAGGGGACGGCCACCGTCCGCCTGACCAACACCGCCTCCTATGACATGGATTTCAACCCCGAGGACATTGTCCAGCGCTTTGCCCGGGGAGACAAAGCCCGCAGCACCCAGGGAAGCGGCATCGGCCTGGCCATCGCCCAGACCTACACGGAGTCCTGCGGCGGCAAGTTCCGGGTGGAGGTGGACGGCGACCAGTTCCGGGCCCTGGTGACCCTCCCCTGTGAAGAAACGCCCACCTTCCTGTCATTCTGAGGCGCAGCCGAAGAATCTTTCGCACCGGCAATGCGCCGAACACGCAAAAAGGAAAAACTGAAAGAAATCTGTAAGATTTCCGTCGGCTCTTTTGAAAGACACCTTTTGTATCATGGAGATACAGGAGGTGTCTTTTTTTGATGAAACGGGAACCGGGTTTGGATTTGCTGCGGTGTGTCGCCCTGTTGTGCGTGATTACCTTCCACGGCTTTTTATATAATGGGTACTATCGGGAACACCAGGCGGGGGGTGCCATGCTCCTGGCCGGGAGCGTCCGGTGGCTCAGCGTCAGCTGCGTGGGGCTGTTCCTCATGCTGACGGGCTATCTGAAGTCCGGCAGGACGGAGCTTCGCGCCTGCTACAGAGGCCTCCCTTCGGTGCTCCTGGGCTACCTCCTGGCGGCGGCGGTCTCCATTCCCGTCCGTCACTTCTTCCTGGGAGACCCCCAGCCCCTCTTTATCTGGGTCAGAAGGCTTCTGGGCTTCCGGGGGGTCTACTATGGCTGGTATGTGGAGATGTATGTGGGACTGATGCTCCTGAGCCCTTTTGTGAACCGGGCGCTTATGGCCCAGCCCTCCCGGGGTGGATTGCTTGCCCTGGGGGCGGTGCTGCTGGCGGTGACCGCCCTCCCCGGGGCCACGCCCCTGGAGCTGGCCCCGGCGTACTGGCGGAGTATGTATCCCCTGACCTATTACGTCCTGGGAGCCCTGGTTCGCCGCTTCCAGCCGGAGATTCCCCCCTGGGCGGGCCTGGCCGGAGCGCTCCTCACGGCCCTCGGCCTGGGGGCTGCCACGGTGCTGTCTACCGGGGGAGACCTGAGCGGGGCCTTTACCCAGGAGTTCGGCGACCTGTGGATTGTGGTTATGGTGGTGTGCCTGTTCGTGGGCCTCTACCGGGTGCGTCCGGGAGGGCGCCTGGGGCGGCTGCTCTCCTGGGGAGCCGGGGGCTGTTTCGGTGGGTATCTCCTGTCCCACCTTCTGGACGCCTGGTGCTACCGGCTGATACCGGGGTGGAGAACCCCGGGGCGATACCCCCTGTTGTTCCTGACGGTCACCGTTCCCATTTTCCTCTGCTCCATTCTGGGGGGCAAGCTCCTGGAGCTGGGGTGTAAGCAACTGCTGAAGCTTGGAAGGAGGCGGGCGCCATGCCTGCGGTGAAAAATCAGAATTCCCTGAAAGGGGCGGACTTGGCCCGCTGCGCTCTGTCCGCCTGGCTCCTGGGGGTGACCCTGGAGTATCTGCTTCTGCCCGGGGAGCTTCGGGCGCTGGAGGGGCTGGATGGCTTTGCCCACATGTCTCTGGGGAGAGTTCTTGGGGTGACCTGCGCCGGGACGGGGCTGCTTCTGCTCCTCTCCCGCTGTGCCTCCGGCAGAGCGGCCCGGCGGTGGATGCTTCCGGGGTGCTTCGGCGTCCTCAGCGCCCTGGCCCTGTCCGCCTCCTTCTCCTGGGCCCTTCTGGGGGCCTGCGTCCTGATTTTCCTGGTGCTGGCGGTGTACGGCCTCCGGGGCTGGAACGCCGCCCCGGAGCCGGAGGCCTGTGATGGCGCTGAGGGCAAGGCCTTTCGCCGGATTACGGCAGGCCTGGGCGCCCTGTTCTTCCTCTTTGTCTGCGCCTGGACGGTGGGCCGGGTGTATAGCTTCCGCACCCCCACCTATGACTTTGGCATCTTCTCCCAGATGTTCTACAGCATGAAGGAGACTGGTCTGCCTGTGACCACCCTGGAGCGGGACGGGCCTTTGTCCCACTTTCTGGTACATATGTCCCCGGTTTATTATCTCCTGCTGCCCTTCTACTGCCTGTTTCCCACTCCCGCCACCCTGCAGGTCTTGCAGGCGGCGGTGATGACCTCCGCCCTGATTCCCCTCTGGAAGATTGGAAAGCTCCACGGCCTCACAGGGGCCCAGCGGATGCTCCTGTGCGCGCTGCTGCTCTTATACCCCGCCTTTTCCGGGGGCTCCAGCTATGACATCCATGAAAACTGCTTCCTGACGCCCCTTGTACTGTGGCTCTTCTGGGCCATTGACCGGAAGAGTACCCCCCTCACGGCTCTTTTTGCATTCCTGACCCTGACGGTGAAGGAGGACGCCGCCGTCTATGTGGCGGTGATCGGCCTTTGGCTCACGGTAAGGGCTTTTTTGAGAAGGGAAGGACGCAGGGAACTTCTCACGGGAACGGCCCTTCTGGCGGCGTCTCTCGCCTGGTTTTTCCTGGTCACGTCGTTCCTGGCAAGCTCCGGGGACGGGGTGATGACCTATCGCTATGAGAATCTCCTCTATGGGGGCTCTTCCTCCCTCCTCACCGTGGTGACGGCGGTGATCTTAAATCCCATGAAGGCTCTGTTCGAGTGTGTGGATGGGGAGAAGCTGTGGTTCATAGCCATGACCCTGCTGCCGCTGCTGGGTCTGCCCCTTCTCACCAGGCGGTACGAGCGGTATCTGCTGCTGATTCCCTATTTTCTGGTGAATCTCCTGTCGGACTATGCCTATCAGCACAGTATTTTCTTTCAGTATACCTTCGGCTCCCTGGCCTTTCTTCTGTATCTTTCGGCGGTGAACCTGGCCGATCTGCAGGTTCCCTGGAGGAAAACCGCCGCCCTGGCCCTGGCCGGGGCAGTGAGCGCCGGCTGCTTCGGGGCGGTGGTTGTCCCCAAGGCCATAAGCTACCCGGCTCTGTGCATCCGGAATTCCGATACCTATGACGGCATCCGGGAGTTTCTCTCCCAAATCCCCCGGGACGCTTCCGCGTCGGCCACCACCTTTTACACCACCTTTCTGTCCCAGCGGGAGACCCTCTATGATGTGCACTATGCCTCCCGGGAGCACCTGCTCAGCACGGAGTATGTGGTGCTCAGCGAGACCGACACGAATTCCTATGCCAAATACGCGTCCTTCGGTGAGGAGGGCTACGATAGCCTCGTGGCCCTTCTGGAGGAAAACGGCTACCGGCCCTGGGCGGAGCTGGCAGGGGAGCTGATCATTTACCGCCGGTCTGCCTGAATGACACCGGAAAATCCATGCTTGCATCCCGATGGCAAAAGGGGTATCATAAAGGAAAAACGGCATGGAGGTATCGCCATGAGAATTACCTATTACGGCACCGGGGCGGGGGAGGCCTGGCCCGGGGTGTTCTGCCAGTGCCGGGTCTGCCGGGAGGCCCGGCAGCTGGGAGGGAAGAACATCCGCACCCGATCCCAGACCCTGGTGAACGACGACCTGCTTCTGGATCTGCCCCCGGACAACCAGCTGCACAGCCTGTATTTTGGGCTGGATTTAAGCCGGGTGAAGTCCCTTCTGTTCACCCACAGCCACTCGGATCACTGCTATCTGCCGGATCTGGAGTTTCTGCGCCGCCCCTTCTCCCACACCCACGACGACATCCTGGAGATTTACGGCAATGAGGCCATAGAGGAGCTGCTTCGCCGGGAGCCGGGGGGCCTGGGGAGCCAGGAGGCCCGGTACCGGTATCACACGGTGCCCTGCCATGTGCCCTTTGAGACTTCCGGCTACAGGGTGCTCCCTCTCCGGGCCAGACATGCGGGAAACGAGCGGTGCCTCTTTTACCGGATTTCCCGGGATGGAAAGAACCTCCTCTATGCCCACGACACCGGCCGCTTCTGGCCGGATTGCCTGGAGGCTCTGGAGGCACAGCCCGGGAAGCTGGATCTGGTGAGCCTGGACTGCACCAGCCAGAAGCACCGGGACGGGGCCTATCACATGGGCCTCCGGGACGCCTGGGAACAGAAGCAGGAGCTTCTGGAGCGGGGCCTTGCGGATGAGAACACCATTTGGGTGGTAAACCACTTCTCCCACAACGGCGAGCTTCTCCATGAGGAGCTGGAGCGGGAGGCCCAGAAGCTGGGCTTCCTGGCAAGCTACGACGGCATGACCGTGGAATTCTGAATGAACGCCTTCGCGCCATCCCATTTGTCATCCTGAGCCAAGGGCGAAGGAGGTCACGCACTGGAGGCTCAGCATGGGGAGCCGTGCGCAGGAGATCCTTCGGCTGCGCCTCAGGATGACAGGGAGCCATTGGTTCGTGAGAGCCCTACTACGTTGTAACTTCTAAAAATCGACTACAGATAGCTTAAGGGCTGCAATTCTACGAACCGTAGGGGAGGGTCATGACCCTTCCCTACAATGCACCAAAGTTTACAACGTATTACGGGGCCGCAAAACAGATATCAGACAGGTAGTTTTGGGATTTCCATCCGCAAAACTGCCTGTTTTTTTCAATCCGCATGGAACGCTCTTGCCCCGGGAAAAATAAGGCTCCGGCCCGAGAAAAAATCTGGCCCGCCCCTCTTGACATTTTTGGAAAATGAGATATAGTGATGGTAAAGAAATTAGCACTCTCAACTAAAGAGTGCTAACACCAGAGCCCGGGTGGGCGTCGGAAGGAGCGTTGTATATGAACTTTAATCAATATACCCAGAAGTCCCTGGAGGCGGTGCAGAGTGCGCAGACCTTAGCCAGGGAGAACAATCACCAGCAGATGGAGCAGGTGCATCTCCTGCTGGCGCTGCTGCGCCAGGAGAACGGTCTGGCGCCCCAGCTTCTCAAGAAAATGGGGATTACAGTGGAGAGCCTGGAGGCCGCTGCCACGGCGGAGATGAACAAGCTCCCCCGGGTCTCCGGCAGCCGGGAGGCGGACAAGTTCTACATCACCCAGGGGGTGGACAATGTTTTCAACCAGGCGGAGAGCCTGGCCAAGAGCATGAGAGACGAGTATGTGTCCGTGGAGCACCTCCTCCTGGCCCTGGTGGAGGAGGCCGAGGAGCCGGTCAAGAGCCTGTTCCAGACCTACAACATCCGGAAGGAGGATTGCCTCCAGGCCCTCCAGTCGGTGCGGGGGAACCAGCGGGTCACCTCCGACAATCCGGAGGAGACCTATGAGGCCCTGGAGAAGTACGGCACGGACCTGGTGCGCCGGGCCAGGGAGCAGAAAATGGACCCGGTCATTGGCCGTGACGAGGAAATCCGGAATGTCATCCGGATTTTAAGCCGGAAGACCAAGAACAATCCCGTCCTCATCGGTGAGCCCGGCGTGGGCAAGACCGCCATTGCCGAGGGCCTGGCCCAGCGGATTGTCCGGGGGGATGTGCCCAAGAATCTCCAGGACAAGACCATCTTCTCCCTGGACATGGGCGCCCTCATCGCCGGCGCCAAATACCGGGGGGAGTTTGAGGAACGGCTCAAGGCGGTTCTGTCCGAGGTCAAGAAGTCCGAGGGGAAAATCATCCTCTTCATTGACGAGCTCCACACCATTGTGGGCGCGGGCAAGACCGAGGGCTCCATGGACGCGGGGAACCTCTTAAAGCCCATGCTGGCCCGGGGCGAGCTCCACTGCATCGGCGCCACCACCCTGGACGAGTACCGCCAGTATATCGAGAAGGACCCCGCCCTGGAGCGCCGGTTCCAGCCGGTGACGGTGAACGAGCCCACGGTGGAGGATACCATCGCCATCCTCCGGGGCCTGAAGGAGCGGTATGAGGTCTATCACGGGGTGAAGATCACCGATGCGGCCATCATTGCCGCCGCCACACTGTCCAACCGGTATATCACCGACCGGTTCCTGCCGGACAAGGCTATTGACCTGGTGGACGAGGGCTGCGCCCTGGTGCGCACGGAGATGGACTCCATGCCCACGGAGCTGGACCAGGTCTCCCGGAAGATCATCCAGATGGAGATTGAGGAGGCCGCCCTTAAAAAGGAGGAGGACCCCCGCTCCAAGGCCCGTCTGGCCGAGCTTCAAAAGGAGCTGGCCGAGGAGCGGGAGCAGTTCAACTCCAAGAAGGCCCAGTGGGAGAACGAGAAGAACGCCATTGGCCGGGTTCAGCAGCTCCGGGAGAAAATCGAGGAGCTGAACCGGCAGATTGAGGCCGCCGAGCAGAGCTATGACCTGGAGAAGGCCGCCGAGCTGAAGTACGGCCGCCTGCCCGAGGCCAAGCGCCAGTTGGAGGCGGAGGAGCAGATTGCCCAGAACGCCAAGGAGTCCAGTATGCTCCGGGACAAGGTCACGGAGGAGGAGATCGCCAAGATTGTGGAGCGGTGGACGGGCATTCCCGTGGCCAAGCTGGTTCAGGGGGAGCGGGAGAAGCTCCTGCACCTGGACGAGACCCTCCACCGCCGGGTGGTGGGCCAGGACGAGGCTGTCCAGGCGGTGGCGGAGGCCATCCAGCGCAGCCGGGCCGGTATCCAGGACCCCAACCGGCCCATTGGCTCCTTCCTGTTCCTGGGCCCCACGGGCGTGGGCAAGACGGAGCTGGCAAAGAGTTTGGCAGAGGCTTTGTTTGACGACGAAAACAATCTGGTCCGAATCGACATGTCCGAGTATATGGAGAAATTCGCCGTGTCCCGCCTCATCGGAGCGCCTCCCGGATATGTGGGCTATGAGGAGGGAGGCCAGCTCACTGAGGCCGTCCGGAGAAAGCCCTACTCCGTGGTGCTCTTCGACGAGGTGGAAAAGGCCCATCCCGACGTGTTCAACGTCCTCCTCCAGGTGCTGGACGACGGACGGATTACGGATTCCCAGGGCCGCACTGTGGACTTCAAGAATACCATCATCATTCTGACCTCCAACCTGGGCTCTCAGTACCTCCTGGAGGGCATCCGCCCCGACGGCACCATCTCCCAGGAGGCCAGAGGCCAGGTCATGGAGCTGCTGCACCGGTCCTTCCGCCCGGAGTTTTTGAACCGGCTGGATGAAATCGTGTTCTACAAGCCTCTGACCAAGGAGGATGTGACCTCCATCATCGACCTTCAGATTGAAAAGCTGAACCGCCGCCTTGCGGAGCAGGAGATCACCTGCCGCCTGACCGGGGAGGCCAAGCGCTTCATCATCGAAGCCGCCTACGACCCCCAGTACGGCGCAAGACCCCTCCGCCGGTACGTCCAGCACACGGTGGAAACCCTCCTGGCCAAACGCCTCCTGGCAGGGGACATCCTCCCCGGCCAGACCGTCACCGTAGACGCCCGGGAGGATGAGCTGGTCATCCAAAATTAAAAAGGTAAAAATGCAGCTTCTAATCGTCCGGCATAAAGAATCCTCCTGTGCGTCAAAATTGCGTCAAAGTTCCTCCTGATTATAATATTGCGAAAAAATTTTGCCAATACTTCTTCTGGGAGATGGCAAAATGAAGGATAATCTGTGCCGCTTTACGCTGCGTATTGACAGGGAGCTGCTGGACAAATTCGGATATGTTGCAGAATATGAGGGCCGCACCAAAAACCGGGAGCTGGAGCAGCTGATGAAGCGGCGGGTGGCGGAATTTGAGCGGGAATTCGGGCCCATTGAGCTGGAGACAACCAAATAAGAAGCGGGAATCCGGCCAAGATGGGGCTGCCATAAAATCATCGCCCATCCATCAATCATGATTGATGGATGGGCGATGAAGTGCTATAATGGGGACGAGGTGATAAGTCGTGGGGAATAAGAAGCCGCCCTTTGAGGTTACAAGCGCCATTTTGAAAGAAATTGCAGAGACTGCGGAGCTGGTTGGTCAAGTGAACGCAACACAGGGATTGTCGCTAAACCCCACGCTGCGCCGTACCAATCGAATCCGTACCATATATTCCTCTCTGGCCATTGAGCAGAACACATTGAGCCTGGAACAGGTGACAGCGGTTTTGGATGGCAAGCGGGTGCTTGCTCCGCCCAAGGATATTGCAGAGGTTAAAAATGCTTACCAAATCTATGAAATGATGGATTCCCTGAACCCTTATTCCGTAGATGATCTGCTGGATGCCCACGGAGTGATGACCAGAGGGCTGGTGGAGGAATCCGGGTGCTTCCGCACCGGCCCGGTGGGTGTGGTGGACAAGCAGGGGAATATCCTCCACTTTGGAACGCTGCCGGATTATGTGCCGGGATTGGTGATGGAGCTGCTGGATTGGGTTCGGGAGAGCGATATCCACATGCTGATCAAGAGCTGTGTGTTCCATTATGAACTGGAGCTGATTCATCCCTTTGCCGATGGCAACGGGCGAATCGGACGGCTGTGGCACACGCTGCTGCTGACCAAGTGGAAGCCTCTGTTTGCGTGGCTTCCGGTAGAGTCCATGATTCATGACCGGCAGGAGGAATATTATCATGCGATCAATCGCTCGAATGTTGAGGGCGAATCTACGGCGTTCATTGAATTCATGCTGTCCGCCATCCGGGAAGCGCTGACGGAAGCAGCGCAGACAAGGGGTGCAACCGACAATGTGTCCACAGATGAGCTGCGCTGGGATAGAATCCAGCAATTCCTGAAGCAGAACGGTACGATTACAAATGCGGATGTCCGCCAGATGCTCCGGGTATCTGCCACCACGGCAGGCCGGATTCTTGCCAAACTGGCAGGGGAGGGGAAGATCCGGAAGATACGCGTGGGCAGCTCCTGGGGTTATACGACAGGATAGCCATGGGTATCAGCAAAGCCCACCGGCGCGGCAGCGCCGGTGGGCTTTGCTGGCGCCGCTCAGGGAGCGGCGCCGGTTCAGGACGCTGCTTCGGCCAGGGCACGGGCCAGGGCCTGGGTGAGGCCGGCGCAGTGCTTTGCCGCCTGGGCTTCGAAAGTGGGGTAGTCCATGGTGGCCGAGTCGTCGGCTTTGTCGGAGATGGCCCGGAGCACCACCACGGGAAGCTTGTTCCGGTAGGCGGCGTGGGCGATGGCCGCCCCCTCCATCTCCGTGCACAGGCCGCCGCAGGTGGCGATGATTTGCTCCTTTACCGCCGTCTCGCAGACGAACTGATCTCCGGAGACCACCCGGCCCCGGCGGCAGGAGATGCCCAGGGCGCGGCAGGCGTCCTCCGCCAGGGCGATGAGCGACAGGTCTGCCGGGAAGGCCAGCACGTCCATCCCGGGCACCTGCCCCACGGGGTAGCCGAAGGGCCCAACGTGAAAATCATGATACATGACGTCGGTGGAGATGACAATGTCTCCAATGTCCAGACTGGCGTCCAGGGAACCGGCAATGCCTGTGTTCACCACATGGGTTACCTCAAACAGGTCCGCCAGAATCTGAACGCAAAGGGCCGCGTTCACCTTCCCGACCCCGCACTGGACGATCACCACAGGAAGCCCCTCCAGTTCCCCAGACCAGAATTCACACCCGGCCCGTTTGGTCACCTGGGGATGGGCCAGTTTTTCCTTCAAAAGGGCCACTTCCACATCCATGGCCCCGATAATTCCAAGTTTTGTCATAATGTCACCTTTCTTGTCTCTGTATTACCTGTTTCTGTATTGCAGAGAATGGTCTTGACCCCGCCGGGCGCCCACCGGAACCCGGGCACCCCTGATCTTGCCTGTAGTACATTGTAACTTTTAAAATATAACTTTGGTGCATGGTAGGGGAGGGTCATGACCCTCCCGGAATAAAACGGGCCCACCCGGGCCTGTTTTGTTCCAGAGTCAAAGGATTTTACGGATTCGCCCGGGTGCGCCGGGAAAGGAAGTCCCGTACTGCGGGAGAGTCATGACCCTCCCCTACGGTTCGTAGAATCACGGCCCTTATAGCGACCTGTAGTTGATTTTTAGAAGTTACAACGCAGTAGGGGCTAAAGCCCCTGCGAATGATCAGAAAGCTTTTCGCTTTCGTTTGTGACATTGGGCAAGACAGCCGCCCTACATTGCACCTTTCAGTTCACGCTCCAGTGTGTCAGAGGAACGCTTCCCGCAAAGTATGACAATCTGCAACCCGAATCAACACCCCTGGTCAAGACTGTTTCCTGCTGTGGGTTACTCCGGATACTGCATATGCGCCTCGTCCAAAGAGAGCAGGGTGCTCTCCAGGTACCGCCCCGCCAGGAGCTTTGCCATGGGGAGGTTCATGTCCAGGCAGTTGCCGCAGTCCCGGGGGGCGGCTCCGGGGACCTGGCCCTCATAGTCCCGGATGAAGGTGTACATCCGGGTTACCAGCTCCGCCACATCCCGGGACTCCAGATCCCCCGCCAGGAGCAGGTAAAACCCGGTGCGGCAGCCCATGGGCCCAAAGTACACCGTGCGGTCCTTCCACTGGGGGTCGTTCCGCAGGAAGGTGGCCCCCAGGTGCTCGATGGTGTGCACCTCGGCGGTGTTCATCACCGGCTCCCGGTTGGGGGCGGTCATGCGCAGGTCAAAGGTGGTGACGGTCTCCGCGCCGAGCCGGTCCTTCCGGGAGACGTAGATTCCCGGCTCCAGAACCAGGTGATTTACGGTAAAGCTTGCGATTTTTTCCATACTCAATCCTCCAAAATGTGGAGCAAATCCTCCACGGTGTCTGCCAGAGCCAGGGCTCCGGCCTCCTGCAGCTCCTGACGGCTGCCGTACCCGTACACCACACCCACGCAGGGCAGGCCGTTTTCCCGGGCCCCCTCCACGTCCAGGTGCCGGTCTCCTACCATGACGGCGCGCTCCCGCCCGCCCATGCCAATGGCATAGCGCAGCACCTGAATCTTGGTGGAGCGGCTGTCGTCCAGGGTGCTTCCGGCAATGCGTTCAAAGTACCCGGCCAGGCCGAAGTGCTCCAGAATTTCCACGGACAGCCCCTCCGGCTTGGAGGTGGCCACATACAGGCGTTTTCCCTTGGCCCGGAGGGCCTCCAGCAGACGGTCTATGCCGGGGTAGGGGGTGTTTTCAAACTTTCCCCTGTCATTGTAATAGACCCGGTACAGCTCCACCGCCCTGCGGGCATCTTCCGGGCTCATTCCCTCATATGCTTGAAAGGAGTAAGACAGGGGCGGCCCGATGAACCGGCGCATGGAGGCCCGGCTGGGCACCGGCCGGCCCATGGCTCCAAGGGCATAGGCCACGGCGTTCATAATGCCCGGGCCGGAGTCCGTCAGGGTTCCGTCCAGGTCAAAGTAAATGGTTTCGTAGCACATGGGGCGTCTCCTTTGCGGATTTGTCTTGGCCTCCATCATACCCCATCCGGCGCCATTTTTCAAGTGGCGGCTTTTTATTGCAATGGAAGCAAATTGGAAACACATTGCTGTAAAACGGAGCAGACGGTGATATGTCCGCGAAGGGGAGATAGGCTTTTGTGAAATTATCCAAAAAAACACCTTTCAATTTGTAAATTCTTCCAATTCGTATGTTTCCCAATTGACTTTCCGGGAAATTGCTTTATGATAAATTCAGTGGAAAAATTGCCAATTGAATCCGGGATACACGTCCGTCTTTTCGTCAGAACAGACAATGAAAAAGGAGACAATATATGATTCAAACATTGGAAGCCCTGCGGGACGCCGTGAAGGGTCAGGGAAGCAAAACCCTTGCCGTGGCTGCGGCGGGGGATGCGGAAGTATTGCTGGCTGTGGACATGGCCCGGAGATTGGGCATCGCCTCCGCCATTCTGGTGGGAGACGAGGAAAAAATTCGCACCATTGCCGCTCAGCGGCATATTCCTCTGGAGGCGTACCGCCTGATTCCCGAGGCAGATCCTGTCCAGGCCTGCAGAACCGCAGTGAAGCTGGTGCGGGACGGGGAGGCCGACGTGGTGATGAAGGGCCTGGTGGACACCTCCGTCATTCTGAAGGCTGTGCTGGACAAGGAGATCGGTCTCCGTAAGGGTCCCGTTTTGTCCCATGTGGCCCTGTTCCAGGTGGCGGGGTATGACCGGCTGTTTTATGTGACGGACGTTGCCATGAACATTGCTCCCGACCTGGAGACAAAGAAGCACATCATCCGCAACGCCGTGGGGGTGGCCCACGCCCTTGGGAATCCGGACCCCATTGTGGCCTGCCTGTGCGCTGTGGAGAAGGTAAACCCCAAGATGCCCGCCACCCTGGAGGCCGCCGCTCTGGTGGAGGCCTGCAAGGCGGGAGAGCTGCCCGGCTGCCGGGTGGTGGGGCCCCTGGCCCTGGACAATGCGGTTTCTCCGGAGGCCGCCCGGCACAAGGGCATTCAGGACCCCCTGGCCGGCCACGCCGATGTGTTGCTGGTCCCCAACATCGAGACCGGCAACGTGTTCTACAAGTCCCTGGTTTTCCTGGCCCGTGCGAAAAACGCGGGGGTGATTGTGGGCGCCAAAGCCCCGGTGGTCCTCACCTCCCGGGCGGACAGCGACGAGGCAAAGCTCAACTCCATCGCCCTGGCCCTGATGATTTCCGCATCCAACCTTCCCAGATAAGGAGAAACGCTATGGAAGAATATAAAATACTGGCTATGAATTTCGGCTCCACCTCCACCAAGGTGGCCGTGTACGAGGGAGAGACCCAGCTGATGGTGAAGGTGTTCCACCACAATGCGGAGGATCTGGAAAACGTGAGCACCATGGAGCAGAACGCCGCCATCCGCAAGCCCCTGATTCTCTCCTATCTCCAGGAGCAGGGGGTGGACATGCGGGAGTTCGACGCCATTGTGGGCCGGGGCGGCCTTATGAAGCCCCTTCAGGGCGGCACCTACGCCGTTAACGAGAAGATGCTGGAGGATTTGCGGAACTGCACCTACGGCACCCATGTGTGCAACCTGGGCGGCATTCTGGCTGCCGAAATCGGCCAGGAGATCGGCAAGCCCGCCTATGTGGTGGACCCGCCTGTGATTGATGAGATGTCCGAGCTGGCGAAGCTCTCCGGTTCCCCGGACTTTCCCCGCCGGCCCCTGTTCCATGCCCTGAATCAGCGGGCCATTGCCAAGCGCTATGCGGCGGAGTACGGCCTGCCCTATGACTCCCTGCGGCTGATTGTCTGCCACATGGGCGGCGGCGTCACCGTGGGCGTTCACATGTACGGCAAGATCGTGGATGTGAACAACGGCCTTGAGGGCGAGGGCGCCTACACCGCCGAGCGTCCCGGTACCCTGCCCGTTCTGGATGTACTCCGGGCGGCCTTCAGCGGGAAGTACGGCAGCACCTATGAGGAGCTCCGCCATTTCTTCACCTTCCAGTGTGGCCTTGCCGCCTACACCGGCACCAACAACGGCGTGGAGGTCTCCCGCCGGGTGCGGGAGGGGGACCGGCAGGCGGAGCTGGCCTACCGGGGTATGGCCTACCAGATCGCCAAGGAGATCGGCGCCGCCGGCGCGGTGCTCCAGGGCGAGGTGGACGCCATTTTGCTCACCGGCGGCTTTGCCAACGACAGTATGCTCATGGAGTGGATTGAAGAGTATGTAAACTACCTTGCTCCTGTTTTCGTCTATCCCGGCGAGGATGAGATGCTCGCCCTGGCCCAGGGGGCCATCCGGGTGCTGAAGGGACAGGAGGAGGTGCAGGTGTACGCATGAGAAAGCGCCTGCAGATCGTCACCGGCCACTACGGCAGCGGCAAGACGGAGTACGCCGTGAACCTGGCTCTGGCCCTGGCGAAGGAGGAGACCCACCTGGCCCTGGCGGACCTGGACATTGTGAATCCCTATTTCCGCTCCTATGAGCAGGCCCGGCGGCTGGAGCAGGCGGGCATCCGGGTGATTGTCACCTCCTGCGGAGGAGCGGCGGATATCCCCGCCATCAATCCGGCGGTCATGTCCCTGTTCCAGGACGCTGCCTGGCGGGGGGTGCTGGACATCGGCGGCGATCCCATCGGGGCCCGGGTGCTGGCCCGGTTCGCCCCCCAGCTCCACCCCGAGGACTTTGACCTCTTGTATGTGCTCAACGCCAACCGCCCGGAGACCCGGGATCTGGAGCGTGCCCTGGCCTATATGCGGGGCATTGAAAAAGAGTGCCTCCAGCAGGTCACGGGCATTGTAAACAACACCCACCTGTGCGGGGAGACCACCCTGGAGGAAATCCTGAAGGGGGCCCGGCTGGCCGGGGAGCTGTCCCGGGCTGCGGGCATCCCCATTGTCTGCCACGCGGTGGAGGAGCGCTTTGCCCCGAAGGCGGCAAGGCTGCTGCATGAACCGGTATTTCCAATGAATATCTATATGAAGAAGCCATGGGAAATCACCACATGTGAGGAGGAATAAACAATATGGCCGGAACCGTAACCTTCCGTCGGGACAGGTGCAAGGGCTGCGAGCTGTGCGCCCTGGTCTGTCCCAAGCACATCATCGTCATGGACGAGACTGCAACCAACCGCAAGGGATATCATCCCGCCACAGTGCGCCCCGAGGACATGGACAAGTGTGTGGGCTGTGCCAGCTGTGCCAAGATGTGTCCCGATTCCATCATCACCGTGGAGCGCACATAAAGGAGGAGCCCAATGGAGAAAGAACTTTGGAAAGGCAACGAAGCCATTGCGGAGGCCGCCATCCGGGCGGGCTGCAAGTATTTCTTCGGCTATCCCATCACCCCGCAGAATGAGATCCCCGAGTATCTGTCCCTGCATCTTCCCCAGGTGGGGGGCTGCTTCCTCCAGGCGGAGTCTGAGGTGGCCGCCATCAACATGGTCTACGGAGCCGCAGGCTGCGGCGTCCGGGTTATGACCTCCTCCTCCTCTCCCGGAATCTCCCTGAAGCAGGAGGGCATCACCTACATGTGCGGCGCGGAGCTTCCCGCCGTGATTGTGAATATGATGCGGGGCGGCCCCGGCCTGGGCACCATCCAGCCCGCCCAGGGCGACTATTACCAGGCCACCCGGGGCGGCGGCAACGGCGATTACCGGCATCTGGTCTTCGCTCCCGCCACCATTCAGGAGGCTGCGGACTATGTGCAGATCGCCTTTGATGTGGCCGATCAGTACCGGAACCCCGTTATGATCCTGGCCGATGGCATGATTGGCCAGATGATGGAGGCCATTGAGTGGCACGAGGTTCCCAAGCGGGAGCTCCCCGCCAAGCCCTGGGCCACCACCGGTACCAAGGGCGAGCGCCAGCCCAACGTGATCAACTCTTTGTACATTGACCCCAACGTGTGCGCCGAGCACAACGAGCGCCTGACCGCCAAGTACAAGGCCATGGAGGAGAACGAGACCCGCTGGGAGGAAGTGAACACCCAGGACTGTGAGGTCCTGTTCGTGGCCTACGGCACCCCCTCCCGGATTGCCCGGGCCGCCATCCGGCTCCTGGAGAAGGAGGGTATCAAGGCGGGGCTCTTCCGGCCCATCACCCTGTGGCCCTTCCCCGGAAAGGCCCTGAAGAAGGCCGCCATGCAGGACAGCGTGAAGGCCGTGGTGGACGTGGAGCTCAGCATGGGCCAGATGATTGACGACGTAAGAATCGCCCTGGAGGGCTGCCGTCCCGTGTCCTTTGTGGGCAAGGCCGGTGGCGTGGTGCCCACCCCCGCAGAGGTGGCCTCCGCGGCGAAGGCTGCATTGGGGAGGTAAGAGCTATGGCAATTGTATATCAGAAGTCCAAGGGCCTGACGGATGTGGAGCTGCACTACTGCCCCGGCTGCACCCATGGCATCATCCACAAGCTGGTGGCGGAGACCCTGGAGGAGATGGATGTGCTGGGCAATACCATCGGCGTTGCCCCCGTCGGCTGCTCCGTCTTTGCCTATAACTATTTCAACTGCGACATGCACGAGGCGGCCCACGGCCGCGCCCCCGCCGTTGCCACGGGCATCAAGCGGGTATCTCCCCCGGGTACCATCGTCTTCACCTACCAGGGCGACGGCGACCTGGCCGCCATCGGCACGGCGGAGATCATCCACGCCGCCATGCGTGGGGAGAAATTCACCACCATTTTCATCAACAATGCCATTTACGGCATGACCGGCGGCCAGATGGCTCCCACCACCCTGGTGGGTCAGAAGGCCACCACCGCCCCCCTGGGCCGCCAGCGGGACCATTACGGCGCCCCCATCCGCATGGCGGAGATCATCAGCACCCTGGAGGGCTGCGCCTACGCCGCCCGGGTCTGCGCCACGGATATCCCCAACCTGAACAAGGCCAAGAAGGCCATCCAGAAGGCCTTCCGGCTTCAGCAGGAGGGCGCGGGCTTCACCTTTGTGGAGGTTCTGGCCTGCTGTCCCACCAACTGGGGCAAGACGCCCGCGGCGTCCATCCAGTGGCTGAAGGAAAATATGATCCCCTATTATCCCTTGGGGGTTTACAAGGACACATCGGGGGAGGTATAATAACATGACCAATGAAATCATGATTGCCGGTTTCGGCGGCCAGGGCGTTATGGCCATCGGTAAGACCCTGGCGGAGGCCGGGATGAAGGAGGGCAAGGATGTGTCCTGGCTCCCCTCCTACGGCCCTGAAATGCGGGGCGGCACGGCCAACTGCTGTGTGGTTATCTCCACGGAGCCCATCATCTGTCCCATTGTCCTGGAGCCCACGGAGCTCATTGCCATGAACCTGCCCTCGCTTCTGAAGTTTGAGCCCAATGTTGTGAAAGACGGCACAGTGTTCGTGAACAGCTCCATCATCACGGAGAAGGTTCAGCGCACCGACGTCCGGCCCATCTACGTTCCCTGCCTGGAGATTGCCCAGGAGCTGGGCAATCTGAAGGTGGCCAACATGGTCATGCTGGGAGCCTACATCCAGGCCATGGGCAATCTGGGTGTGGAAACCATCAAGGAGATGCTGGTGCACATGTTCACCGGCCCCAAGGCCAAGCTGGTGGATCTCAACATTGAGGCCCTGCGCCGAGGCGCGGCCTGCGTCCAATAATGCTTTTGAAAGGGGATTCTTCCCATGGACCTGGAAATTCAGATTCTCAAAACCAACACCCCCAAGGCAAAGCCCTCCGATGAGGGAAGCCTGGGCTTTGGCAAGCTGTTCACCGACCACATGTTCCTGGTGGAATATGATGAGGGCAGAGGCTGGCACGACGCCAGAATCCAGCCCTATGGTTCCCTGGCCATTGACCCCGCCTCTCCCGTGCTCCACTACAGCCAGGAGATTTTCGAGGGCCTGAAGGCCTACCGCCGGAACGACGGCGGCCTGCAGATGTTCCGCCCCTGGGAGAATGCCAACCGCATGAACCGGAGCGCCGAGCGGATGTGTATGCCCCAGCTGGACGCGGACTTCCAGGTGAAGGCCATGCGCACCCTGGTGGAGCTGGAGCAGGACTGGGTTCCCCATCGGGAGGGCACCTCTTTGTACCTGCGGCCCACCATGATCGCCACCGGCGCGGAGCTGGGCGTCCATCCCGCCAAGTCGTATCTCTACTACATCATCTGCTCTCCCGCAGGCTCTTACTACAAAAACGGCATGGCCCCGGTGAAGATTCACATTGAGGATCACTATGTCCGTGCCGTCAAGGGCGGCACCGGCGCAGCCAAGACCGGCGGCAACTACTCCGCCTCCCTGAAGGCTGCTTTTGACGCGGAGAAGAAGGGCTTTGACCAGGTTCTGTGGCTGGATGGCCGGGAGAACAAGTATGTGGAAGAAGTGGGCGCCATGAACATGGTCTTTGTCATGGACGGCAAGCTGGTCACGGCCCCCACCGGCGGTAGCATTCTCCCGGGTATCACCCGGAAGAGCGTCCTGCAGCTGGCAGGGGACATGGGCATTGCAGTGGAGGAGCGCCCCATCGCCGTGGAGGAGCTGTTCCGGGCTCATGAGGAGGGCCGCCTCACCGAGGCCTTCGGCACCGGCACCGCCGCCGTCATCTCCCCCGTGGGACTCATGGAGTACCACGGAAAGGTGATGGAGCTCTCCGGCGGCAAAATCGGCCCTGTGGCCCAGAGCATTTACGACACCCTGGTGGGCATCCAGCGGGGCGACCGCCCCGACCCCTACGGCTGGATTATGAAGCTGTCCTGACCTCTGCGAGCCTGCGGGCCGAAGGGAAGATCTGCTTCGTTCAAAGCCTGGAAGATGTAATCGTCAGAGGACTGCCCTTCGGGGCAGTCCTCTCTTGTGAGGAGTACCATATGAATCCAGAGGAACTTCGCGCCCAGTGGGCAAAGGCGGATCGGGAACGGGATCAGGGCCTTACCGCCCCGCCGGAAATTGCCCGGCAGGACAATCTCTCCTACGGCCCCAACGGGGGCTGGAGCCTCCTGGACGTCTACCGCCGGAGGGATGCCCGGGGCCTGCAGCCTGTGATTGTCAGCGTCCACGGCGGGGGCTTTTTCTACGGCACCAAGGAGGTCTATCAGTTTTACTGCATGTCCCTGGCCAAGCGGGGCTTCACCGTGGTGAATTTCAACTACCGCCTGGCTCCGGAGTGGACCTATCCCACACCCTTGGAGGACATCAGCCTGGTGATGGACTGGATTCTCCGCCATGGGCCGGACTACGGCATGGACGTCCGGAACCTTTTCTTGGTGGGCGACAGCGCCGGTGGCCAGCTGGCCAGCCAGTATGCCCTCCTGCACTCCAATCCCCGGTATGCCGGGCTCTTTTCCTTCCCGGTCTCTCCCGCGCCCATCCGGGCGGTGGCCCTGAACTGCGGCCTTTACACCATAGACGAGAGCTTCCTCTCCGATGAGATTCCCCGCCGGTGGTACTTCGGGGCGGATGTGCTCCGCCGCTTTCCGGAGCAGCTTCCCATGGGACGGCACATCACCGGGGACTATCCGCCGGCCTTCGTCATGTCCTGCCCCGGAGATTTCCTCCTGCCCATGGCAGCGCCCATGGCGGAGCTCCTCGCTTCCCGGGGGGTGGAGACCGTGCTCCGGATCTGCGAGAGCCGGGAGGAGGAGCTGGGCCATGTGTTCCATGTGAACCAAAAGCTCCGGGCAGCAGACCTGTGCAACAGGGAGGAATGCAATTTTTTCCTGGCCCATATGCAAAAAAACTGAAATCTGCCCCCCGCTTCTCAATTGACAAGCGGGGGCGCAAACGGTATAATAAGATCGGGAATTGAGGGATTCCCTCACTCGACACTCGGGGCCGGGGTGACCGGTCTTTGGAAAAGAAAGGAATATTGCCATGATTTACTCAGCAGAAGTGCAAAATATGTGTTCCGTGGCCAAGGGCGCCTATCACGGCCCCGCACCCATTCCCGAAGAGGGCAAATGGGTTCAGGCCAAGGAAATCAAGGACATCAGCGGCTTTACCCACGGCGTGGGCTGGTGCGCTCCCCAGCAGGGCGCCTGCAAGCTGACCCTGAACATCAAGGAGGGCATCATTGAGGAGGCTCTGGTGGAGACCCTGGGCTGCTCCGGCATGACCCATTCCGCCGCCATGGCCGCCGAGATCCTCATCGGCAAGACCATCCTGGAGGCGCTCAACACCGACCTGGTGTGCGACGCCATCAACACCGCCATGCGGGAGCTGTTCCTGCAGATCGTCTACGGCCGCAGCCAGTCTGCCTTCTCCGAGGACGGCCTCGCTGTGGGCGCTTCCCTGGAGGATCTGGGCAAGGGCCTGCGCAGCCAGGTGGGCACCATGTTTGCCACCAGAGCAAAGGGCCCCCGTTACCTGGAGATGGCCGAGGGCTACGTCACCCGCATCGCTCTCAATGGCGACGATCTCATCACCGGCTATGAGTTTGTGAACCTGGGCAAGATGATGGACTTCATCAAGAAGGGCGACGATGCCAACAAGGCTCTGGAGAAGGCCAAGGGCCACTATGGCCAGTTCGATAACGCCGTCAAGTATATTGACCCCCGTCACGAATAAGAGGAGGACAGCACAATGGCTTTGTTTGAAGGTTACGAAAGAAAGATTGACAAAATCAACGGTGTCCTCGCTCAGTACGGCATCTCCTCCGTGGAGGAGTGCAGAACCATCTGCGAGGAAAAGGGCTTCGACCCCTACACCATCACCAAGAACATTCAGCCCATCTGCTTTGAGGACGCTGCCTGGGCCTACACCGTGGGCGCAGCCATCGCCATCAAGAAGGGCGTGAAGAACGCCGCCGAGGCCGCCGAGGCCATCGGCATTGGCCTGCAGGCCTTCTGCATCCCCGGCTCCGTGGCTGAGGACCGGAAGGTTGGCCTGGGCCATGGCAACCTGGGCGCCATGCTCCTGCGGGACGAGACCAAGTGCTTCGCCTTCCTGGCCGGCCACGAGTCCTTCGCCGCCGCCGAGGGCGCCATCGGCATCGCCCGTTCCGCCAACAAGGCCCGGAAGGAGCCCCTGCGGGTCATCCTCAACGGCCTGGGCAAGGACGCCGCTCAGATCATCTCCCGGATCAACGGCTTCACCTATGTGCAGACCCAGTTCGACTACTACACCGGCGAGCTGAAGGTGGTCAAGGAGTACAAGTACTCCGAGGGTGAGCGGGCTGCCGTCCGCTGCTACGGCGCCGACGATGTCCGCGAGGGCGTGGCCATCATGCACGCTGAGGGCGTGGATGTCTCCATCACCGGCAACTCCACCAACCCCACCCGGTTCCAGCACCCTGTGGCCGGCACCTACAAGAAGGAGTGCGTGGAGCAGGGCAAGAAGTACTTCTCCGTGGCCTCCGGCGGCGGCACGGGCCGTACCCTGCACCCCGACAACATGGCAGCCGGCCCCGCCTCCTACGGCATGACCGACACCATGGGCCGTATGCACAGTGACGCCCAGTTCGCCGGCTCCTCCTCCGTCCCCGCTCACGTTGAGATGATGGGCTTCTTAGGGATGGGCAACAACCCCATGGTCGGCGCCACCGTCTCCGTGGCTGTGGCCGTGGAAGAGGCTCTGAAGGGCTGATATCCAAACTGCATTTTTACAGGACTCCCGGCATTTCACCGGGAGTCCTGCGTCTATCTCTTAAGTGGAGGACAGGTTCATGATTTTCCAAGACAAATTTCACCTGACCCCGGAGCAGAGCATGTTTCTGGCCAAAAAGAAGTGGGATGAAAACGTATACTGCGGCATGAAAATGGAAAACAGAGCGGTTACCTTTCCCCAGACCAGAACCATTTTAAATGGGGTCAATGTTCCCGGGGTTCGCCTGGATGATATCCAGGCAATTCTGAATATGCGGGACGCCTGGAAATACCTCCTTTCCACCGTGGCAGAGCCGGTGACCCTGGGCTACCTGTGCAAGCTGAACGAATATATTGCCAGAAATGAGGCGCTGGAGTGGGGCCGCCTGCGCACCGGCTCTGTGGGAATCTCCGGCACCGATTACCTGCCCCCGGTGCCGGACCGGGAGAGGACGGAGCGGGAGCTGGGGGAAATTCTGTCTGCAGAGGCAACCGCTACGGAAAAAGCACTGAATGTCTTTGCCTGGGGCACCAGAGGACAGTTTTTCTGGGACGGCAACAAACGCACCAGCATGACCCTGGCCAATAAAATTCTGCTCTCCGCCGGAGCCGGTATCCTGACCGTCACAGACAGGCACATGGAGCGCTTCAACGAGCTGCTTCTGGATTTCTACAACACCGGCGAAAGCGGCGGCCTGAAGACCTTCCTCTACGAAAATGCAATTCAGGGTATCTATCTCTGAATGAAACCCTTCAGCAACCTCAATTCCATTCTGCGGAAAACCTGGAATAATGCGCAGTCGTTCCCTACGGGATGAAACCGGCTGTTTGCGTGTTTCCATCTGTGCCATACAGAGGGCTGTAAGGTACTGTGCGTGAAAAAGGAGCCCCCTTGCCGGTTGGTGCTCCTGTGAAAATGGAATAGGTATACAACATGGCGAGGCCCGCATCCCTCTGGTGCGGGCCTCGCCATTTCATGCAGCCGCTCCGGCGGGGATTTTGTCCCATTTCCGGAAAGAAAGCAGTTTTTCGCTTGACGGCGTCCCTTTGGGGGCCTATAATGACGGAGAATGAACTCGCAGCATTTTGGAAACGGAGTGCGTGACATCCATGAACAAACAAATGATTCGCTATGTCCTGGGCATGGTTCTCCTGATTGAAGGGGGCCTGCTGTTGCTTCCTCTGGCGGTGTCCCTGATTTACCGGGAGAGCACCTGGCTGCATTTCCTCATCACCGTGGGCCTTTGCGGGGTGCTGGGGGGCCTGATGGTTCTGCGGAAGCCCAAGCGCCGGTCCCTGTTTCCCAAGGATGGCTTTGTGATCGCCGCCCTGACCTGGATTGTGATCAGTCTGGTGGGAGCGGTGCCCTTTTGGATTTCCGGGCAGATCCCCAGGTACATCGACGCCCTGTTTGAAACCGTCTCCGGTTTCACCACCACCGGCTCCAGCATTCTCACCCGGGTGGAGGACTTGAACAAGGGGATGCTTTTCTGGCGGAGCTTCAGCCACTGGGTGGGAGGCATGGGCATCCTGGTGTTCATGCTGGCCCTGCTCCCCGCCATGGGGGGCTCCACCATCCACATCCTCCGGGCGGAGAGTCCCGGGCCCGTGGTGGGCAAGGTGGTGCCTAAGATCAAGGACTCCTCCCGGATTACCTACCTCATTTACCTGTTCCTCACGGCGGTTCTCATTGTGCTGTATCTGGCAGGGGGAATGCCCCTGTTTGACAGCCTGTGTATTGCCTTCGGCACTGCCGGAACCGGCGGCTTCGGCGTCACCAGCGCCAGCTGCGCCGATTATTCCCCCTACATCCAGACGGTGACCACCGTGTTCATGCTCCTGTTCGGCGTGAACTTCTCCGTCTATTTCCTCCTGCTCCAGCGGAAGTTTAAAAGCGCCCTGAGTAGCTCGGAGCTGTGGATCTACCTGGGCATTTTCGGCCTGGCCACCCTGGCCATCAGCCTGAATATTTACGGGAGCTTCTCCTCCTTCGGCCAGGCAACCCGCCATGCCGCCTTCACGGTCTCTTCCCTCATGACCACCACAGGCTACGCCACCGTGGACTTCAACCTGTGGCCGGAATTCAGCCGGGTGATTTTGTGCATCCTGATGATTGTAGGCGCCTGCGCCGGCTCCACCGGCGGCGGCTTCAAGGTCTCCCGGGTGGTGATTCTGGCGAAGTATGCCAAAAATGAGCTCCAGAAGCTGATTCACCCCCGCACGGTGAAGGTGGTGAAGGTGGACGGAAAGGTGGTCTCCTCGGAGACCGTCCACGGGGTTCTGGTGTACACCCTGTTTTATATCCTGCTGATTGCGGTTTCCATCCTGCTGGTGTCCCTGGACAATCAGGACGCCTCCACAACCCTCACTGCGGTTCTGGCCACGGCGAACAACATCGGCCCGGGCCTGAACGCTGTGGGCCCCACCGCCTCCTTCGCCGCCCTGTCCGACCTGTCCAAGGGCGTCCTGTGCCTGGACATGCTGGCAGGCCGTCTGGAGATATTCCCCCTCCTGGTCCTCCTGCTCCCCAGCACCTGGGCCAAAAAGTGAGAAGTCTCTCCCTGCAGGGCGGGCGAAAGCCCGGCACAAATGCGTGGCGAAACAGGCAGGAAGCCTTTCGCCTCAGTTCGTGACATTGGGCAAGGCCCTGCCCTGCCGTTTTGCAGAATCACGACTTTTTGCGAGACCGGCCGTTTCCAGGCCACAGAACAGATACCCCGGCGGCGTCTACGCCGCGGAAGTGTGTGAAAATTGATTGATGAACAGGAGGAACCGGAATCCATGCCGCAAAGCAGCACTCGGGAGCTGGGGCAGGGGAGTGTGGGCAAGCTCCTTTTTAAGCTGGCCCTTCCCACCATCACCGCCCAGCTGGTAAATGCCCTTTATAATATGGTGGATCGGGTCTATATCGGACACATCCCGGTCATCGGAAAAACCGCCCTCACCGGTGTGGGGGTATGCATGAGCCTCATTATGATTGTCTCCGCCTTTGCCTCCCTCACCGCCATCGGCGGCGCCACCCGGGCCTCCATTTTCCTGGGCCGGGAGGATCGGGAGGAGGCGGAGAAGATTCTGGGCCACTGTGTCACGGGCGCCGTCACCTCGGCCCTGGCGCTCACGGCGGTGCTTCTGCTCTTTGCAAGGCCCCTTCTCATGGCCTTTGGCGCCAGTGAGGAAACCATCGGCTACGCCGTGGGCTACATGCGGATTTACGCCCTCGGCACCGTGTTTGTGGAGTTGGCCCTGGGCCTCAACGCGTTCATCACCGCCCAGGGCTTTGCCTCGGTGGCCATGGTCAGCGTCCTCATCGGGGCCGTGGGCAATATGATTCTGGACGCGGTGTTCATCCTGGCTTTGGGCATGGACGTGGACGGGGCGGCCCTGGCCACCGTCATCTCCCAGGGCCTCTCCGCCCTGTGGGTGGTTCGGTTCCTTCTGGGGAAGAAAACCGGTTTGAGAATCCGGCGGGAAAACCTGAGAATCCAATGGAAGCGATACGCCCCCTGCCTGGCTCTGGGCCTGTCCCCCTTTGTGATGCAGTCCACGGAGGGCGTCATTTCCATCTGCTTCAACGCCTCCCTGCAAAGGTACGGAGGAGACCTGGCAGTTGGGGCCATGACCATTCTGGCCAGTGTGATGCAGTTCTCCATGCTCCCCCTCCAGGGCCTGACCCAGGGGGCGCAGCCCATTGTAAGCTACAATTTCGGCGCCGGAAACGCCGGACGGGTGAAGAGGACCTTCCGGCTTCTTCTGATTTCCTGCCTGTGCTACTCCACGCTCCTGTGGTCCCTGGCCATGCTTTGGCCCAGGGGACTGGCCGCCGTGTTTGCCGATGATGGCGGCCTCATTTCCTACACCGCCTGGGCCATGCGGATATACATGGCCGCCGCCGGCATCTTCGGGGCGCAGATTGCCTGCCAGCAGACCTTCATCGCCCTGGGCAATGCCAAGGCCTCGGTGTTTCTGGCGGTGCTGCGGAAGATCATTCTCCTGATTCCCCTGATTTTCCTGCTGCCCCTGTTCTTCACGGCCGACGCAGATAAGGCCATGGCGGTGTTCCTGGCGGAGCCTGTGGCGGACACCCTGGCGGTACTCACCACCGTGTGCACCTTCACGGTGCAGTTCCGAAAGACCATGAAACAGCTGGAGGTACAAAAATGAACGCGGAAAGCCTGATTTTTGATGTGGACGGAACCCTCTGGGATTCCGTGGCCCTGGTGGCAAAGGGGTGGAACCTGGCCCTCCGGGAGGCGGGGCTGGAGGCAAGCTGCACGGCGGACAGCATCCGCCCCCTGTTCGGCAAGACCATGGATGAGATTGCCGCCGCCTTTCTCCCCGGGCAGCCCCCGGCCCGCCGGAGTGAGATTATGGATTCCTGCATGGCCTGGGAGAACCGGGTGCTGTGGGAGGACCCCTGCCGGATTTTCTACCCCGGGGTTCTGGAGACTCTGCGGAAGCTCTCCCGGCGCCACCGGCTGTTCATCGTCAGCAACTGCCATCTGGGGTATATAGAGCTGGTGGTGGAAAAGGGAAACCTGGGGGACATTGTGACGGATCACCTCTGCTTCGGGGAGACCGGCACCTGCAAGGCGCAGACCATCCGCACCCTGATGGAGCGGAACGGAATCACCAGCGCGGCGTATATCGGCGACACCCAGGGAGACCTGGAGGCCACCCACGGGGCGGGCCTGCCCTTTGTGTGGGCCGCCTATGGCTTCGGCACTCCGGAGACCTGGGAGGCAAAAATTGACAGCTTCCCGGAGCTGGAGAAGCTGTTCTGAAAGGTGGGGCAATATGAAATACGATTTCACCAGCATTATGAACCGCCGGGGAATGGACGCCCTGGCGGTGGACGGCATTGACCACATGGTGCCCGGGGCGGTGGTGGACCCGGAGTTTGACGTCATTCCCATGTCCGTGGCGGACATGAACTTCCCCACGGTACCCACGGTTCCCGCCGCCATCATCGCCCGGGCCCAGCACCCGGCCTATGGATATTTCATCCCCCGGGAGGAATACTATGAGGCCATCATCCGCTGGCAGACCCGGCGCAACGGGGCGGTGGGTCTGACAAAAGAGCACATCGGCTATGAAAACGGCGTCCTGGGTGGTGTGGTCAGCGCCCTGAATGTGTTCTGCTCCAAGGGCGACAAGGTTCTGGTTCATTCCCCCACCTATGTAGGCTTCACCGGGAGCCTGACGAACAACGGCTACCGCATTGTCCACAGCCCCCTCCGGCAGGACAGCCAGGGGGTGTGGCGGATGGATTTTGAGGATATGGAGCGGAAGCTCACGGAGCAGCACATCCACGCCGCCATTCTGTGCTCCCCCCACAATCCCTGCGGCCGGGTCTGGGAGCGCTGGGAGCTGGAGCAGGCCATGGAGCTGTTCCGCAAGCACGGGGTGTGGGTGGTTTCCGACGAGATCTGGTCGGACATCCTCCTCCGGGGAAACCGGCACATTCCCACCCAGAGCGTCAGCGAGGACGCCCGGAACCGAACCGTGGCCCTGTACGCCCCCTCCAAGACCTTCAACCTGGCGGGCCTGGTGGGGAGCTACCACATTGCCTACAACCCCTGGCTCCGGGACCGGCTGGAAAAGGAAACCTCCCTCAGCCACTACAACAGCATGAACGTTCTGTCCATGCACGCCCTCATGGCCGCCTACAGCCCGGAGGGGGAGCAGTGGGTGGAGGAGCTGTGCCAAACCCTCACAGGGAACATCGACTTCGCCTGCGACTACATCAAGGCCCATTTTGAGGGGGTGGAGGTCTTCCGGCCCCAGGGCACCTATATGCTCTTTTTGGACTGCGGCAAGTGGTGCCGGGCCCACGGCAAGACGCCGGAGGAGCTGCTCCTGGCCGGAGCCCGGGTAGGGGTCATCTGGCAGTCCGGTGCCGGCTTCCAGGCGCCTGACCACATCCGTATGAATCTGGCCCTCCCGCTTTCCAGAGTGGAGGAGGCCTTCCGACGCCTGGACCGGTATGTGTTCAACCCGCCCAAAGAAGCGGAAGCCTGCCAGTAGGGTTGCATACAGTGGGCCGGCCTTCCCAAGGGAGGGCCGGCCCACCGGATCAGGGTAAATCAAAAGCGGGTGCTTCCGAAGAAGCACCCGCCTGATTCGTTGCGGAACAACGCCATATTCTGGTAATCAGATGGCACGCTCAACCTTGTTGGAACGGAGACATCTTGTACAGACGTATACATGGCGCGGAGTACCGTCGACAATCGCCTTGACGCGCTTAACATTGGGCTTCCACGTTCTGTTGGACCGTCTGTGGGAGTGGGAGACCTTGATGCCAAAGGTAACGCCCTTGCCGCAAATATCGCACTTAGCCATTAGCTGCACCTCCAATCCATAGGGGAATCGCCGGTAAAAAGTCCGGGCGGACACGGCTAATATAATACCAGAGATGTGGAAAAAAAGCAAGGGGAATTTCAAAAAAATCCAAAATTTTTTTAAAATGCGGTTGATATCCGCCGGGGCTTTCGCTATAATAAATTGTGCGCTTCCTGAAATTTTGAATGAGGTGACTGCCATGATCGACACATACAGCGTGCCGCTTACGCAGCTGGTGCAGGAGTTCCAGCTGGCCCTTGCATACCGGTCCAGTGACTTCGAGGCCATCCGTGTTACCGTAGACGATGTGTCCAGGCCGGGCCTGCAGCTGGCCGGCTACTTTGATCACTTCGAGCCCATGCGGCTTCAGGTGCTGGGCAACGCGGAAATGAGCTACCTGCGCAAGATTTCGGAGGAGAAGCAGACGGTGATTTTTGACCGGCTGTTCTCCTATAAGATTCCGGCTCTGATCATTGCCCGGAATGTGGACCCCACCCCTGCGTGCCTGGCCATGGCGAAGAAGCATGATATCACCGTGCTTCGCTGCCAGGAATCCACCTCCTATATCGTCTCCAGCCTGATCTCCTATCTGAAAAGTGCCCTGGCCCCCCGGATCACCCGGCACGGGGTCTTTGTGGATGTCTACGGCGAGGGCCTGCTTCTGGTGGGGGAGAGCGGCATCGGCAAGAGCGAGGCCGCCGTGGAGCTCATCAAGCGGGGCCACCGGCTGATTGCCGACGATGCCGTGGAGATTAAGAAGATCAATTCCACCAGCCTCATGGGCTCCGCCCCCGCCCTGATCCGCAACTATATTGAGCTCCGGGGCATCGGCGTCATCAATGTGGCGAAGCTCTTCGGCATGGGCGCCATCAAGGGGGAGAACGTCATTGACCTGGTGATCAACATTGTCCCCTGGAGCAACCATGAGATATACGACCGTCTGGGCCTGGAGGAGCAGCATGTGGACATTCTGGGGGTGAAGGTGCCCCAGATCACCATTCCCATCACCCCTGGCCGGAACCTGGCGGTGATCCTGGAGGCAGCCGCCATGAACAACCGCCAGAAGAAAATGGGCTACAACGCTGCGGTGGAGTTCACCGAGCAGATCAACAAGCACTTCGATGAAAACATGGGCCAGAGCTTCTGACACAAGCCGGGCCTTGGGGGGGCTGTGCCGCACATGGCACGGCCCCCTTATCAGTCAAACAAAAGACTGCTTTTCAGAGGGACTGTCTCATACACTGCCGTACCGGGAAAAAGCAAGAGAATATTTAGGGAACCTCTGAATAAATAGCCTTTATTCTGTTTCTACCCGAATATTCGCCGCTTTTTGCACTTGATTAAGGTAATTACAGCGGGAAATAGCCAATATTCCTCAGCTTTTTGTTCTATTTCCTGAAAAAGGGCAGACCACCCCTATATCAGGTTGTGGAAAGTTTTCGACCAGCGATGGCAAGGGAATACAGATTGGCACAAGCGAACATGGCGTATAGCCGGTTCTCGTTTTTCAACAGTCCTCGATATACCGTCTTCTTGTAACCAAACTGGCACTTGATGATTCTGAATACGTGTTCCACTTTGCAGCGTACCGAGGATTTGCGATTTTCAATATACCGTTCCCAGTCGATGGCATTGTCACTGACCTTGGGAAGACTGCTGGGACGGCGGTTAATGCGGAAGTCGATTTTTGAAAAATGCTCATTGCCTGTGATTTCAGGACGCTTCTGGACACCGAGATAGCCGGAATCTCCGTACACAACCTCGTCATCTTCCCGGAGAAGATTTGCTGTCTGCGTGATGTCATGCTCATTTGCCGCTGTGACGGTCATCGTGTGAACCAGCCCGCTGCCTGCGTCCACGCCGATATGGCACTTCATCCCAAACCGCCATTCGTTCCCCTTTTTGGTCTGGTGCATCTCAGGATCACGCTTCTTCTCGGCGTTCTTCGTGGAGCTGGGGGCATTGATGATGGTGGCATCCACAATGGTACCGCCCTTCATCATGTGGCCGGTTTGCACCATAACCCGGTTAATTGCCTCAAAAAACAGCTTGTTCAGGCCATTCGCCTCCAAAAGATGGCGGAATTTGCACAGAGTCGTTTCATCCGGGACGGATTCCGTCATGAAGTCGATACCTGTAAATTTTCGCATGGCATAGCTGTCATAAATGGCATCCTCGGTAGCCGGGTCAGACAGGTTGAACCAAATCTGAAGCAGATACATCCGCAGCATTTTCTCGATTCCCATGGGCGGACGGCCACGCCTCCCCTCGGGATAGTAGGGCTTGATAACATCTACCCATTCATCCCAGGGAATGATCTCATCCATGATTTCCAGAAATTCCTCCCGCTTAGTTTTCTTCTTGCGGTAGCTGTATTCCATATCGGTAAATGTTTCTTGCTTCATTGCCGTGCACCACCATTACTTTGATGGGGCTATTATACCATATCCAAAACCTGTATGGTAGTGTGGATTTAATCAGAGGTTAATCAGAGGTTCCCTAGGCAAAACGGAGGAGCACGGCCGCATCTATGCCAGCGGGAAGCTGCTGCGGGAGACCATTACCGGCAACAGCGCAACCAAAACCCTGGATTTCCGGTATGACAACGTGGGCTTCCCCTACGCCCTGATCTACAATGACGGCACCTCCACTGCCACCTACTATTACATCACGAACCTGCAAGGCGATGTGATGTACCTGGTGGACGGCAACGGCAACCAGATGGCAGAGTATACCTACGACCCCTACGGCAAGGTACTGTCCTCTTCCGGCGCAATGGCGGAGATCAACCCCCTGCGGTATCGCGGCTACTACCAGGACGATGAAACCGGCTTCTACTACCTCCAGAGCCGCTATTACGACCCCGCTATCTGCCGGTTCATCAACGCCGACAGCTACGCCTCCACCGGCCAGAGCTATCTGGGTTACAACACCTTCGCCTACTGCGGCAACAACCCCGTGAACCGTACCGACGCGGACGGCGAATTCTGGGATATTGTTTTTGATGTTATATCCGTAGGCTTTAGTATCGCAGACGTCATTCAAAACCCCACTGACCCCTGGGCCTGGGCTGGCCTTGTGGGAGACGTTGTTGACGTAGTTGTTCCCTTCGTCTCTGGCGTGGGTGAAGCAACTAAGACTGTGGGCGTTGCCGCAGATGCCGCCAAGGTTATGGATGATGTTCGCGATACCGCAAGGGCAATGGATAATGTTGAGGATGCCTTGGATGCAGGCGGCGACATCGCAAGAAAGACCGATTTTTACGTCACACCAGCGGGCGAGGCAATACCTGCCTCAAAAGTTGATTTTGAGGATAACTTGTCTAAGCTCGATCTAAAAGATGGGAAATATTATGGTGAGGACAGCCAAGGGCCTATTCGCATTCGAAATAACGAAATTCACCCAGATAACCCAAACTACACTGGGCCAAAGAGTTCGTATCATACACAACCACATTTTCATATTGAACGCAGACGGAATGGGAAAAGTGGGCGTTGGATAGAAACATATACAGGAGCAATTGACATGTTGTACTAAACAAGGGGGATTCCACTGTGAAATTCAATGATTTTTTCTGGCCAGATAGCGACTTAGAACAGGTTTTAATCTATTACAATGTGGCAGAATTAACCATTTGGAATAGTGCTCTAGGTCGCAGAGTCATTGTTCGGTGTGAAGGACTTGCTGGTATAACGGATTTATGTATCTGGGATGATCAAATTATACTTGATGTTGACTTTCGCTATATCTCTGGGGCTGATGTGTTCACCTCGCAAGACACCTTTCTGCAAAAACTGTGCAAAGCATATCCCTATGATAGCCCTTGGGACGAAAAAAAATTGGAAGACGGAATTGTGCTATTGAGATTTCTCTTAACAAATCACGTCTGGTTTAGTATATACTGTCAAAGTGTGGATGTAGCTATGCACAAAAATCAAGACAAAGCAATGTTCTAACTCCATTCCAATTAATAAAGCGCTTACATCGAGCTTACATCGACTAATAGGGGGTGGTTCTTTGCGAAAACTCGGCGCAGATTGTTCTAACGCAATTCAAACACCTTGGGGCGAATTTGCGTGGTACGTAGATGATATCCCACAAGCTATGTCAGCTGTCAGTTTGACAAATAGCGTAATATTGGGCGGGGACGTTGTTACTCCCAAATTTGAATACACTGGAGACAACTGGTTCTACCAGCCAACGTGGTTGTTAAATGCTGAATATGGTACGTCTTTGCGAAGCAATATTGATAGGAGTATCAAATGCACAATGGAATATATCAGCAAATACGTCAGTAAGAACGGCAAGGATTACTTATTTGTACTTGTGGTCTGTACTGCCACAGAAGCGTATCATGCGGGTGTGGACTTCGTGATCAACAATGGCTACATGGTGGGCATGAGCGAAACCGAGTTCGGTGTGAACAGCAGCCTGACCCGTGGCCAGCTGGTCACCATCCTGTACCGCCTGGCCGGGGAGCCCACCGTGGAAGGGAAGACCAATCCCTTCACCGATGTGGCTAAGAACCGGTATTACACCAATGCGGTCATCTGGGGCGCCAGCGAGGGCATCGTGAACGGTGTCACCGACACCACCTTCGCCCCCAACCAGCCTGTCACCCGGGAGCAGATTGCCACCTTCCTGTACCGCTACAGCGGAGAGC
>JALETK010000069.1 GCA_022781505.1 Clostridiales bacterium
CGAAGAATCTCCTGCACCGGGGCTTCCATGTCGGAACCCTCCTGCGCGAGATCCTTCGCCTATGGCTCAGGATGACATGCCGGGGGTGCCGCGGCTGTTTCATAACAATGACAGCTTCGGAAGCCGGTGCCCTGAAACAGAGCTGCCAACCAAACCGCAGCTGCCCGGCGGGGGACAGACAGCCGCCCTACGGGTGCTTTTCCGTGGCCCATACCGTGGCGGCTGTCTGTCCCCGCCGCCCACTTTCCGGAACCCCCGCACCCCATCCAAACCCACCGCACCCCCAAGCCTGTCATTGCGAACCAGCGCGCACGCTGGTGTGGCAATCCGTTCCCCCTGCAAGCCGCAGGCTTGCGCGCCCCGCCAGGGGCGCAATGGAGGCCCGGACACATGACCGGCCTGGCGGCCGGTGCAATGCTGCCGCATTGCGGGGAAACGGATTGCCACGTCGCTGCGCTCCTCGCAATGACAGTTACGGGAGCCTGATGTGTTGGGACGGAGCTGCCAAGCAGATTTGCAGCTGCCCGGGAGGGTCATGACCCTCCCCTACGGGTGCGCTATCGGGGCCGGATGTGTTGGGGTGGGGCTGCTCATCAGATTTGCAGGTGGCCGGCGGTTTGTAGTGCCGGAAAAACACGGGAAAAATTTGAAAATTTCCCTTTACAACCGGAAAGATTCATGTTAAGATAGTAAGGCTGGCTGCAGCCAGACCATATTTTTATGCCCGCCGCTCAGTTTCGGGATTCCGCCGATGGCACTCCACCGGCCCATTCTTAGCCGTCGGGCAATTTACTTGAAAGGTGGAACCTAACCATGATTCAGAAGGAAAAGAAGACCCAGGTCATCGCCGAGTACGCCACCCACGAGGGCGACACCGGCTCCCCCGAGGTTCAGATCGCCATCCTCACCGCCCGCATCAACGAGCTCACCGAGCATCTGCGGGTGCACAAGCACGACAACCACAGCCGCCGTGGCCTCCTCATGATGGTTGGTAAGCGCCGGAACCTGCTGGACTATCTGGCCAAGAAGGACATCAACCGGTACCGTGCTATCATCGCCAAGCTGGGCATCCGTAAGTAAGACCTGAAGGGGCGACTCCGTCGCCCCTTTTTCCCAATCCCCCATTTTACCACTCGGGAGAATTTAGCAGTTGAAAGCGCCGTCAAGCCCCTTGACGCCGGTTTCAAGTGCTAAACCTCCCGGACAATCTAATTTTTCAGGAGGTATTATCTGTGATTACCCACAAAACATTCCCCAACCACCGGGTTTTTGAAACCCAGATCGGCAACCGCACCTTCACCGTGGAGACCGGCAAGGTGGCCGAGCTTGCCAACGCCGAGTGCATCTGCCGCTATGGCGACACCGTGGTGCTCACCACCGTCACCGCCTCTCCCGACCCCAAGCCCGGCATCGACTACTTCCCCCTCACCATCGAGTTTGAGGAGCGGATGTACTCCGTGGGCCGGATTCCCGGCTCCTTCAACCGCCGGGAGGGCAAGCCCTCCGAGCGGGGCATTCTCAACTCCCGGATCATTGACCGGCCCATGCGCCCCCTCTTTGACGACGAGCTGCGCAACGATGTGGTTGTGACCTGCACCGTCCTGGCCAATGACTACGACAACCCCGTGGAGGTCGTGGCCTCCCTGGGCGCCTCCATTGCCATCGCCTCCTCCGACGTGCCCTGGAACGGCCCCGTGGCCACCACCAACGTGGCCTATGTGGACGGCGAGTATATCGTGAACCCCTCCTCCGACGAGCGGGCCGCCGCCAGCTGCTTCGTGTGCATCGCCTCCACCTTTGAGAAGGTGGTCATGATCGAGACCGAGGCCAACGAGGCTCCCGAACCCATCGTCCTGGAGTGCATCCGCATCGCCCATGAGACCAACATGGAGATCGTGCAGTTCATCAACGGCATCGTGGCCGAGATCGGCAAGCCCAAGTTCACCTTCGAGAAGGCCGCCGTGAACCATGACCTGCTGGACGACCTGTGCGCCTACGGCATGGATCAGATCGAGTTCGCCCTGGACACCGACGACAAGAACATCCGGGAGGAGCGGCTCACCAACGCCCGCCGGGACTTCGCCGAGAAGTTCGCCGAGAAGTACGAGGACTTCGACATTAACATCGATGTCTGCCTGTACAAGATGCAGAAGAAGGTCGTGAAGAAGTGGCTCCTGGCCGGCAAGCGTGTGGACGGCCGCGGCATGGACGAAATCCGTCCCCTGGCCGCGGAGGTGGGCGTGCTGCCCAGAGTCCACGGTTCCGGCCTGTTCACCCGCGGTCAGACCCAGGTGCTGTCCATCTGCACTCTGAACACCCTGTCCGCCGCCCAGAAGCTGGATACGATTTATCCCGAGGATACCAAGCGGTATATCCATCACTATAACTTCCCCGCCTTCTCCACCGGCGAGGCCAAGGCCGCCCGCTCCACCTCCCGCCGGGAGATCGGTCACGGCGCTCTGGCCGAGAAGGCCCTGCTGCCTGTGATTCCCTCCGTGGAGGAGTTCCCCTACGCCATCCGGGTGGTGTCCGAGGTGCTGAGCTCCAACGGCTCCACCTCCCAGGCCTCCATCTGCGGCTCCACCCTGGCCCTCATGGACGCCGGCGTGCCCATT
>JALETK010000103.1 GCA_022781505.1 Clostridiales bacterium
AACCCCGGAAGCCCTCAGAAGGTTTGGTTCAATGTGTATCTCTCGATGAAAAGGAGGCTGGGCGCTTATGAAACGGTATCTCAAAAAGTACGGACTTATCACATTGTTCGTCTGTTTGGTGCTTGTCATAACGGGATTGGCGATTCTGGAGAACCGGTCTGAAGTGGTAGTTCCGTCATTCGGATTTGGGGAGCATCGGGGGTCGTACCGGGACAATACGGACTTGGCCTACACTCGGTGGACTTATCGGAACCATATTGGGGATTGGTATGATCACAGCAACCTGACCGATACAGCTAAGGTGGAAAACATATGTGCCGGGGCGGAATTTCTGATTGACAGCTGGGAGGCATATCAACAGTATATGGCAATTGTGGAACAAAAGGATGCTTCTGCGAAAAAAGCAGCAGCGGCAGCGGAGTTTTATGAGATCGATGGGATAATTTCCGAAGAGATGAAAACCTATGACGGGGAAATTGATGAGGAATTCTTTCGGGAGAACAAGCTTGCCGTGCTGGATTTTTGCTTCGAGGGCTGTTCCTACCTGCGCTCCAGGTTGAAAGAGGTTCGGACGGACGACGGTGTGGTGGAGATTTCATTGGAGGTGCAATTATCCATAGCCGCAACAACGGAGCAAACCGGGCAGATTTACTGGATTCCGGTGTCGGCCTCCTGTACATCGGTAGAGAGCACCTTCCAGAGAGTGCATTGGAATCGCTCTTGATGGATGCCCCTCCCAAGGGGTTATAAACGGCAGCACCGCCGGAACCGTTGGGTTTCGGCGGTGCTGTTTGCGACGCGGGTCTGTAAGCCGGGTTCTGTCTTGGCAGCCATCTATCTAGACCCGGGATTGCTCCCGGGTTCCAGCCACCTCTTGGGGACGGCCGGGCCAGCCTCATGTCCCACACACGGTGTTGCTCCGGATAGAGTTTACAGCACCCCGATGTCTCCATGGGGCGGGTGCGCTCTTACCGCACCTTTTCACCCTTACCTCGCCGGCGCAAGCTCCATATCCTTCGCTGCGCCTCAAAGGCGGTATCTCTCTGTTGCACTTGTCCTGGGGTCACCCCCGGCGGGCGTTACCCGTTATCCTTGCCCTGCGGAGCCCGGACTTTCCTCACGGGGGGCCTTTCGGCCTCCCCCCGCGGCTGCCCGACCTGGTCGCGGCTCTATTGTAGCGGATTATGGGGCAATTGTCAAAGTATTTTCTCCGTTCTTGCAAACTTGGGAAAAAGGGGCTATACTATTATAGAGAACAGACCGGGGGACAGTATCAAGAGACTGGAATTACACGGCCCCGGTTATGGAATGACCGCCGCACCCCCGGCTTGTCATCCTGAGCCAAGGGCGAAGGATCTTGCGCAGGGGGGCTCCGAAATGGGGGCCGGTGCATGAGATCCTTCGGCTGCGCCTCAGGATGACAGCGGGGGGGCGGTGCGAGAGATCCTTCGGCTGCGCCTCAGGATGACAGCGGGGGGCGGGTGCATGAGATCCTTCGGCTGCGCCTCAGGATGACAGCGGGGGGGCGGTGCATGAGATCCTTCGGCTGCGCCTCGGGAGGGCAGTGGGGGAGCGGTGTAAGGGAGTATTCCACAGAAAAGAGGATTTTCTATGAAAAATGAGAGATTGGATGAAATGATCCGCCTCTGGCGGGGGAAGCGGCTGGCGGTGCTGGGGCTGGGGGTCAGCAACCGGCCTCTGGTGCGGCTTCTTCTGGCAGGGGGCTGCCGGGTGGTAGGCTGCGACAAGACCCCCCGGGAGAGCCTGGACGATGAGGTTTTGGAGCTGGAGGCCCGGGGCCTAGAGCTCCGGGTGGGCCCCGGGTATCTGGAGAACCTGGAGGCGGACGTGGTGTTCCGCACCCCGGGGATGCACCCGGACAATCCCGCGCTGGTTCGCCTCCGGGAGCAGGGGGCGGAGGTCACATCGGAGATGGAGATTTTCTTCCGGTGCTGCCCCTGCTCCATCATCGCCGTCACCGGCTCCGACGGGAAGACCACCACCACAACCCTGATCGCCCAGATGCTGAAGGCCTCGGGATACCGGGTGCACCTGGGGGGTAACATCGGCGCACCCCTCCTGCCCCATGTGGATGAGATGGAGGGGACGGACTGGGCGGTGGTGGAGCTCAGCTCCTTCCAGCTCATGGACATGAAGCACAGCGCCCACATCGCCGTGGTCACCAACGTGGCCCCCAATCACCTGGACGTCCACAGGGACATGGCCGAGTATGTGGAGGCCAAGAAGACCGTGTTCCGGTTCCAGCAGCCGGGGGATGTGACGGTTCTGAACCTGGACAACGAGATCACCCGGAGCTTTGCCCCGGAGGCGGCGGGGGAGGTTCGCTTCTTCTCCCGGCAGGCCCGGCCCGGAACCGGGGTCTTCCTGGAGAACGGTGTGATTTACCGGGCCCGGGATGGGAAGGTGACGCCGGTTCTGGAGCAGAAGGACATTCTGCTCCCGGGAATTCACAATGTGGAAAATTACATGGCGGCCATGGCCGCCCTGGAGGGTCTGGTGACCGACGAGGCCATTTGCCGGGTGGCCGGAACCTTCGGCGGGGTGGAGCACCGCATTGAGCTGGTGCGGGTGAAGGACGGCGTCCGCTTCTACAACGATTCCATCGCCTCCAGCCCCAGCCGCACCATAGCGGGCCTCCGGAGCTTCCCGGAGAAGGTGATTCTCATCGCCGGAGGCTACGACAAGCACATCCCCTATGAGGTTCTGGGCCCGGAGATCTGCGCCCATGTGAAGCGGCTGTTTGTCACCGGCACCACCGGGGAGAAAATCCGCCGGGCAGTGGTCACCGCCCCGGAGTACCGGGAGGGGGCCCCGGAGATTGTGGCCATAGAGGACTTCGATGAGACAGTGCTTGCAGCCGCCGCCTCTGCGGAGCCGGGAGACGTGGTGCTCCTGTCCCCGGCCAGCGCGGCCTTTGACAAGTTTAAAAATTTCATGGTCCGGGGCCGGCACTTTAAGGAGCTGGTCATGGGCCTGTAAGGAGGCGCACAATGGAGCTTGGGAAACTCAGCAATCTGGGCCGGAAGGTCATCCCCTGCAAGTCCTGCGGGGCAGTGATCGTGGCGGCGGGCAGCGCCCGGCGCATGGGCGGAGTGGATAAGATCATGGCGGAGCTGGAAGGGGAGCCCCTCATCCTCCGCACCGTCCGCGCCTTTCAGGAGACGGCGGTGATCGGAGAGATTGTCATTGTCACAAGACCCGACCTGATTGTGCCCATCTCAGACCTGTGCCAGAGGGCAGGCCTTCACAAGGTGAGCCTGGTGGTGGCCGGGGGGGAGACACGGCAGGCCTCTGTGAGCCAGGGCCTGGGGAGCCTCACCAAGGGCACCCAGCTGGCCGCTATCGCCGACGGGGCAAGGCCTCTGGTGTCCCCCCAGCTCATTGACCGGGTGGTGCGGGCGGCCAACACCTTCGGCGCAGCCGCCCCGGCCCTGCCGGTGAAGGACACGGTGAAGGAGGCGGCGGAGGGCTTCGTGGTGCGAACCCCCGACCGGGAGACCCTCCGGGCAATCCAGACCCCCCAGGTGTTTGACTATGACCTTCTCCGGGGCGCCCTGGAGAAGGCGGAGCGGGACAAGGCCCAGGTCACCGACGACTGCTCCGCCGTGGAGCGGCTGGGCATGAAGGTGAAGCTGGTGGAGGGGGAGGAGCGGAACTTCAAGGTCACCACCCAGCTGGATCTGCTCCTGGCCAGAGCCATGTTACAGGAGGAAAAATCATGAGAATCGGACACGGATATGACGTTCACCGGCTGACGGCGGGCCGCCCCCTGATTCTGGGGGGCGTGGAAATCCCCTGGGACAGGGGCCTGGACGGCCACTCCGACGCGGACGTTCTGCTTCACGCGGTGATGGACGCCCTTCTGGGGGCGGCGGCCCTGGGGGACATCGGCCGGCACTTCCCGGACACGGACCCCCAGTATAAGGGGATTGACTCCCGGGTGCTTCTCCGTGCAGTGGCGGAAAAGCTCCGCCGGGCGGGCTACCGTCTGGGAAATCTGGACGTCACCCTGATTGCCCAGGCGCCGAAGCTGGCCCCCTATCTTCCCCAAATGACCGAAAACCTCCGGGCGGATTTAAATGCCGCCCCCGGCACCGTCAACGTGAAGGCCACCACCGAGGAGCGCCTGGGCTTCACCGGGGACGGCAGCGGCATGGCCTGCCATGCCGTGTGCCTTCTGGAGGAGCTGGTATAAGAAAACAGGGGATTTCTCCCAGTTTCGGAGAAATCCCCTATTTATTCTGCTTTGGGTTCTGGGTCAGCCCCAGAATGTAGTCCACGGACACGTTGTAAAACCGGGACAGGCGAATCAAAACCTCCGTGGGGATATCCCGCTGGCCCAGTTCATAGTTGCTGTACACCTGCTGGGAGCAGTTCAGGTATTCGGCAACCTGCCGCTGCTTCAGATCGTGGTCCTCCCGCAGGTCACGAATTCGCTGATACATGCGATCACCTCGGTACTTATGAAGATACCATACCGCGATTTGTTGTGTTGACAAATACCGCAAAATGCGGTAAAATAATTGACGCTCATATACCAGGATGGGACATTCTATGGTTCCCGGAAAAGACCGCTTCCATGTACCACCGGGGCACAGGCGCGGATGCCGGCGCATAGAAGGTATATGAGCCGCGCCGGGAAAGAGGGCACGGAGGATAATCCCGGCCCCCCAGGGCACGAGAGCGGAACCGGCCGGAAAAGTCCTCCGCCGGGGACAGCCGCAGCGGGCTGGCCCCGGCGTGTCCCGGAGGGGTTTCATCCCCGGCTGCCGGACAAGGCGGAAAATCAGACACACAACGAACCTCCCTGGCATAGGCTGGCCAGGGAGGTTTTGTAATATGAAGGAGTATTTTATCACCTTTCGGTCCATTACCATGGCCCAAAGGGGTCAGAGCGTACTGAAGAGCGGGGGGATTCCGGCGCTTCTCAGCCGGACGCCCCGGTGGATGGAGGAGAAGGGGTGCGGCTACAGTCTGCGGCTGCCCCCGGGCCATGAGGGCGCCGCCGTGGAGCGGCTGAGGGAGGGGGGCATCCCCTTCAGCAAGCTGTATCTCCGGAGGGAGGGCGGCGACATAGAGGAGCTGAAGCCATGATTTATCTGGATAACGGAGCCACCACCCTGCACAAGCCCCCGGAGGTTCGGGCCGCCGTGAACCGGGCCATGGCCCGGTACGCCAATCCCGGACGGGGCGGGTATCCCGCGGCCATGGAGGCTGCGGGGGCGGTGTACCGGTGCAGGGAGACAGCGGCGAAGCTGTTCCGGTGCAAGCCGGAGCAGGTGGTGTTCACCATGAACTGCACCCACGGCCTCAATATGGCCATCAACACCCTGGTGATGCCGGGAGACACGGTGGTGATCTCCGGCTTTGAGCACAATGCCGTCACCCGGCCCCTCCACTTCCGGGGGGCCAGGGTGCAGGTGGCGGGCCGCAGGCTCTTTGACCCCGGGGACACCCTGGCGTGCTTTGAAAAGGCCCTGCGGGAGAGGCCCACGGCGGCGGTTTTCACCCATGTGTCCAACGTGTTTGGCTACTGCCTGCCGGTGGAGGAGCTGGCGGCCATGTGCCGGCAATACGAGGTTCCCTTCATCCTGGACGCGGCCCAGTCCGCCGGGAGCCGGGTGGTGGATTTTGAGGCCCTGGGGGCGGAATTCATTGCCATGCCCGGACACAAGGGGCTTCTGGGTCCCCAGGGCACGGGCCTGCTCCTGTGCCGCAGGCTGCCGGAGCCTCTGATGCAGGGGGGCACCGGCAGTCTGTCGGCCCAGCAGGAGATGCCGGACTTCCTCCCGGACCGGGGGGAGGCGGGCACCCAGAACGTCCCTGGCATCTGCGGCCTGGAGGCGGGGATGCGCCACGTTCTGAAGCGGGGCCCCGGGGTCATCGGACGGGGGGAGGCCCGGCAGACCCAGAGGGCCGCCCGGGGCCTGCAGAACCTGGGGCTGCGGATTTTCTGCGGCCCGGGGCAAACGGGAACCCTGTCCTTCCTGCCCCCGGACGGGGACTGCGAGGAGGCCTCCAGGCGCTTTGCCCGGCACGGCATCTGCCTCCGGGCGGGGCTCCACTGTGCCCCTCTTGCCCACGAGAGCGCGGGAACCCTGGACACAGGCACCCTGCGCCTCAGCTTCGGGCCTGACACCTCCGACGCCCAGACGGCGGCGTTTCTCCGGGCTGCCGCAGGAGTTTTTCCGGATGGGGCGTGATTTTTTTCGATTTTCCCTTGCTATTGTCCGGAGAATCCGCTATAATCATAAAGATAATAGGCTTATTGTAAACAGGCAGCGCCGGCGGGCCCCATCCCTGGAAGGGAAAGACCGAAGGGGCCGCCTCTCCGGAAGGGAGTATTACGGATGAAAGCAGCAATTTGGGAGTATTTCAACGAATTTGTGCGACTCCTGAAAACCATACAGCCCGCAGATATCATTGATATTGTTCTGGTGGCCCTTCTGGTATACAAGGTCATCCAGATGATTCGCTCCACCAGCACGGCGCGAATTGCCAAAGCCGTGGTCCTGATTCTTTTGCTGTCCTGGGCCACGGGACTTTTTGAGCTTCATGTGCTGAACTATCTCATGTCCAGGGTGCTGGATCTGGGCCTCATTGCCCTTCTGGTGCTGTTCCAGCCGGAGCTGCGGCGGGGGGTTGAGAAGATGGGCGGCGCCAGCCTGCGGGAGATCATCAGCCCCAGGGAGCGGAACAAGGAGATCAACGATGTCATCTCCCAGACGGTCAGCGCCTGCGAGGCCATGTCCCGGGAGAGGGTGGGCGCCCTCATGGTGTTTGAGCGCAGCAGCCGTCTGGATGAGTATTTCAAAACCGGCACCATCATTGACGGAAGAGTTTCGGATCAGCTGATCCGCAACATCTTCTTCCCCAAGGCCGCCCTGCACGACGGGGCCATGGTGGTGCGGGACGGACGGGTGACGGCGGCGGGCTGCGTCCTGCCTCTGTCCGGCAACCAGCAGCTGAGCGCGGATTTGGGCACCCGGCACAGAGCCGGTGTGGGCATCAGCGAGGTCTCCGACGCGGTGGTGGTGATTGTCTCCGAGGAGACGGGCACCATCTCCGTGGCCGTGGGCGGCATGCTGAAGCGCCATCTGGCTCCACAGACTCTGGAGCGCCTGCTGCTCAACGAGCTGGCTCCCGGGGAGGACGGCAAGAAACGGGGCGCCTTGTCCGGCCTCTGGAGCAAGGTCAAGTCCGGAAAGGATGAGAGCAATGAAAAATAAACTTCCTGCCATTCTCCTGTCTCTGGTGGTGGCCCTGGGCCTGTGGCTCTATGTGGTCTCCACGGTGAGCCCGGAGTCGGAGCAGACCTATACGGGAATCCCGGTGATCTTTGAAAACGAGAGCAGCCTCCTGGACCGGAACCTGATTGTGATCTCCGGGCAGGACGCCACCGTGTCCGTGGAGCTGAACGGCAACCGCATTGACCTGGATCAGCTGAATGCCAGCAATCTCTCGGCCACGGTGGATTTAAGCAGCATCACGGAGCCGGGCCATTATGAGCGGGAATACCGGGTGTCCTATCCCTCCGGCGTCACCTCCGTGAGCGTGGTCCGGCGCATCACCGCCACGGTGTCTCTGGATGTGGCGGAGTATGCCGCCAAGGAGGTGCCCGTCCGGCTGGTGTACAGCGGCGGACTTCAGGAGAACCTGATTCTGGACGAGGACAAGGCGACCATGAGCGCGGAGACCGTCACCGTCTCCGGCCCCAGGGACGAGGTGGATCAGATCAGCTTCGCCGGTCTGGAGATTGACTGCACCGGCCTGAACGCCACCCTGACCGGGGACTTTGTGTACACCCTGATGAACGAGAGCTCCCAGCCGGTGGATGTGCCCCATGTGCAGACGGACGTGGGAGAGATTCATCTGGTTCTGCCGGTGGAGCACATCAAAGAGGTGGAGCTGAAGGTGGAGCTGGTGGCCGGTGGCGGTGCCACGGCTGGCGACGCCAGATGCAGCGTGGAGCCCAAAACCATCATCATCTCCGGTTCCAAGGAGGCTCTGGCGGACATTGACAGCTGGACCGTTGCCACGGTGAATCTGGGGGATGTGGATCTGAACGAAGGATACGCCAAGAATCTGGAAATCAAGCTGCCCGACAATCTGACCAACCGCTCCAACAGCGCCACGGTTCAGGTGCAGGTGACCCTGTCCGGCCTCACCACCAAGACCGTGACCCTCACGAAGGATCAGATTCAGGTGGAAAACGCGCCCAAGGGTATGGACGCCAACGTGTTCACCCAGACGCTGGATGTGATTATCCGGGGCCCCGCCGCGGAGGTATCCGCTCTGACGGCCCAGAGCATCCGGGCCACGGTGGATCTGTCCGACATGGAGGCGGGAACCTACACCAAGCCGCTGAGCTTTACCATTGACGGCGCGGGCCGGGCCGGTGTCTACGGAAAGTACTCCGTGACCGTGGGCCTGTCTCCCCAGGATACCGAGGGGTGACGGGGCGCCGTGGAGCAGATTGTCACCGTAAAGACCGTCCATCCCGACGGCACGGCGGAGGTGCTGTGCCGCCGGGTCTCCGCCTGCAGCGGCAATTGTGACCGCTGCGGCGGCTGCCAGGAGGGGACACCCCAGACGGTCAGCGTCCTGGCCCGGAATCCCATCGGGGCCGGGCCAGGGGACCGGGTGGTGGTGTCCTCGGAATCGGGCAAGGTGCTGGGGGCCGCCGCGGCGGTGTACCTGGTGCCATTGCTTCTCATGTTCCCGGGCATCTTCCTGGCGGGGGCCTGGGGCGGCCTGGGGGGCTTTGTCCTGGGCCTGGGCCTGGCGGTGCTGGCGGACCGGCGCCTCCGGAGCAGGGGGCCCGGCTATACCATCACCGCCTTTGCCTCCGGCGTATGAAAATCCGAATAAAAAGGGGATAATCAATTTGATTAAAAGTATGACCGGCTATGGCCGGGCTGTGGAGACGCTCCTGGAGCGGGAGTTCACCGTGGAGGTGCGCTCCGTGAACAACCGGTATCTGGACTGCAATGTGAAGCTCCCCAGGAGCCTGGCCTTCGCGGAGGACGCCGTGAAGCAGCGGGTGAAGGGCGCCGTCTCCCGGGGCAAGGTGGATGTGTTCGTCTCCGTGGGAGCCAATGGTGGCGAGCAGGTTCGGGTGAGCCTGAACCGCCCGGTGCTGGAGGGCTATCTGGAGGCCCTGCGAACCATGGTGGCCGATTACGGGGTGAAGGACGACATCAGCACCTCCACTCTGTCGAGGCTCCCGGAGATTTTCCAGGTGGAAAAGCCCCAGGAGGACGAGGACGGGCTGCGGGAGGCCCTTCTGCAGGTGACGGACCGGGCCCTGGAGGCCTACAACGCCATGCGCACCACCGAGGGCGCCGCCCTGGAGGCTGATCTCCGCAGCCGTGGGGAGACCATCCTGGGCCTTGTCTCCCAGGTGGAGGCCGGCTCCGGCCAGACGGTGTCCGATTACCGGGCCCGGCTGGAGGCCAAAATGCAGGAGGTTCTGGCCAACACCGCCATTGACGAGAGTAGGATTTTGCAGGAGGCCGCCATTTTTGCGGACAAGGTGGCCGTGGACGAGGAGACCGTCCGGCTGCGCAGCCACCTGGCTCAGATGAACGCCATGCTCACCGCCGGAGGCCCCATTGGCCGCAAGCTGGATTTCCTCCTCCAGGAGATGAACCGGGAGGCCAACACCATCGGCTCCAAGTGCTCCGACCTGCGCCTGGCCCAGATTGTGGTGGAGATCAAGGCGGAGCTGGAGAAAATCCGGGAGCAGACCCAGAACATCGAGTGAGGCGTCTATGAAGCTCATAAACATTGGATTTGGAAACATGGTCTCCTCCGCCAGGCTTCTGGCCATCGTGAGCCCCGACTCGGCCCCCATCAAACGCATGGTTCAGGAGGCCCGGGAGCGGGGAATGCTGATTGACGCCAGCTATGGCCGCCGGACCCGGTCCGTGCTGATTATGGACACGGACCATGTGATTCTCTCGGCCATCCAGCCGGAGACTGTGGCCGGCCGCGCCGGCGGGGGAGAGCCTGCGGAAGAGACAGATGAGGAGGATGAACATGGATAAAGGCAGAATTGTGATTATCTCCGGCCCCTCCGGCGTGGGGAAGGGCACCATCCTGAAGCCCATTCTGGAGGAGAATCCCGATTTCTTTTTCTCCGTCTCCGCCACCACCCGGGCCCCCCGTCCCGGGGAGGTTCCCGGGGTGAGCTATCACTATATCACCGTGGCGGAGTTTGAAAAGCTGCTGGCGGAGGACGCCCTCCTGGAGTACAATCACTATGCCAGCGGCGACTATTACGGCACCCCCGCCAATCCTGTCCGGGAGGTGCTGGCCCGGGGGGGCACGGCCATTTTGGACGTGGAGCCCAACGGAGCCTTCCAGATTCTGGAGCGGTATCCCCAGGCCATCACCATTTTTGTGGCGCCCCCGGCCCTGGCGGATCTCCGGGCCCGGCTCATCCACCGGGGTGACACCCCCCCGGAGAAGATGGAGCCAAGGCTGAAGCAGGCTGTGTGGGAAATCCGCCAGGCCTGCCGGTATACATACCTGGTGGTGAATGACGACAAGGACGCCTGCACCAACCGGGTGAAGGCCATTCTGGCAGGGGCCCCCGAGGCCGAGGCCTGCCGCTATGAAAACAATACCCATTTGAATATCCTGAAGGAGGTCATTTGACATGCTTTATCCCCCCGTATCGAAACTTTTGGAGCACATCCCCAGCCGGTATCTTCTGGTGAACGTGGTGGCCCGCCGGGCCCGGCAGATTGCCGCCGAGGCCGAGGAAAACGGCGTGAAGCTGGAGGACAAGCCCGTAACCCTGGCCATCCGGGAGGTTGCCGAGGGCAAGCTCACCGCCACCATGAAGGAAGAGTACACGAAATAACCGGCCGGAGGGCTGCCGGGAGGTGAACGGAATGCCCAACCTTGCGCGGATCGCCGTGTCCGCTGCGGTTTACGCCATTGACAAGCCCTATTGCTACCGCATCCCCCAGGGGATGGAGGTGGCTCCGGGGCAGCGGGTCATGGTACCCTTTGGCCGGGGAAACCGGGTGGTGGAGGGCATGGTTCTCGCCACGGACTCCGGAGACGAGACGGAGCTGAAGGCCGTCCTCCAGGTGCTGGATCCTGCGCCGGTGATGGACGGGGCCATGCTCCGTCTTGCCGCCTTTGTCCGGGAGCGGTATTTCTGCACCTTCTACGAGGCCATCCGTGCGGCGCTGCCCGCCGGACTGTGGTTCCGGGTGCAGGATACCTTCACCCTGGCGGAGGGTGCCCCCTGGAAGGACAAGACCATCCGGCAGCGTGACGCCAAGGCGGTTCTGGCCCTTTTGGAGGACCTGGGCGGACAGGGGGAGTACCATGTGCTGCGCCAGGCCGTGGAGGACGAGGAGGCCCTTCAGGCCGCCCTGCGGTATCTTCTGAACAAAAAGTGGATCACCTCCCAGACAGACTTCCTGAGCAGAGCCGGAGATAAGACCGAGAGAATCGCGGTCCTCTCCGCTTCTGCGGAGGAAGCCTTGGAATACGCCGGAAAGCGGGAGCGCTCCGCGCCCCTGCAGTACCAGGTGCTGAAGCTCCTGTGCAGCGTGGGAAGCTGCTCCGTGAAGGAGCTGTGCTACTTCACCGGGGCCAGCTCCGCTGTCCTCCGGCGTTTGGAGAAGCTGGGGTACCTGACACTGGAGCACCGGACGGTGCTTCGCTGCCGGGAAATCCGCCCTGCCAAGCTGGAGGGGCCCCTGGTTCTCAATGAGGAGCAACAGGCCGCCTTTGACACCCTGGAGGAAAAGCTCCTGTCCCCAAATCCCGGGACGGCCCTCCTCTACGGCGTCACCGGCAGCGGCAAGACCTCGGTCTATTTAAAGCTCATTGCCCGGTGCCTGGAGGAGGGAAAATCCGCCCTGCTCCTGGTGCCGGAGATTGCCCTGACCCCCCAGCTCCTGAGCCTTCTCGCGGCCTATTTCGGCCGGGAGGTGGCGGTGCTTCACAGCAGCCTCCCCGCCGGGGAGCGGTATGACCAGTGGAAGCACATCCGGGACGGTCAGGCCAGGGTGGTGGTGGGAACCCGCTCGGCGGTGTTTGCCCCCTGCCAGAATTTGGGACTTATCATCCTGGACGAGGAGCAGGAGCACTCCTACAAATCGGAGAACAGCCCCCGGTACTGCGCCCGGGAGGTGGCCCAGGTTCGGGGCCTCCGGGGCGGGGCCCTGGTGGTGCTGGGCTCCGCCACCCCCTCGGTGGAGACCATGTACCGGGCCGAAGCCGGGGCCTATACCCTGTGCCGCCTCACCCGTCGGTACAACGGCAAGGCCCTTCCCCCGGTGCAGATTGTGGACATGAAGGAGGAAATCCGGGCGGGGAACGACTCGGTGCTGAGCCGCCCGCTGCTCGCGGCCATGGAGGAGACCATGGCCCGGGGGGAGCAGACCATTTTGTTCCTGAACCGCCGGGGCAACAGCCGGATGCTCCAGTGCGTGGACTGCGGCGAGGCGCCGGAGTGCCCCAGGTGCAGCGTCCACCTCACCTATCACAGCGCCAACCGCCGGCTTATGTGCCACTACTGCGGCTTCTCCCAGCCCACCCCCAACCGCTGCCCCAAGTGCGGCGGCCCTTTGAAGCAGGTGGGGGCCGGCACCCAGAAGGTGCAGGAGGAGCTGGAGGCCCGCTTCCCGGGAATTCGGGTGGCCCGGATGGACGCGGACACGGTGAGCGCCGTGAACACCCATGAGAAAATTCTGGAGCGATTCAAAAAAGAAAACCTTCCGGTGCTCCTGGGCACCCAGATGGTGGCCAAGGGCCTGAATCTGGAGAATGTGACCCTGGTGGGCGTGCTGGACGCGGATTTGTCCCTGTATGTGGACAGCTACCGGGCGGCGGAGACCACCTTCAACATGCTCACCCAGGTGGTGGGCCGGGCCGGACGGGGCAGCCGCCCGGGCCGGGCCATGATTCAGACCATGACCCCGGAGCACCGGGTGATCACCCTGGCGGCCATGCAGGATTATGCGGGCTTCTATGAGATGGAGCTGCCCCTGCGCCAGGCCAAGGGCTGTCCGCCCTTTCAGGATCTGTACACGCTGACCTTCTCCGGCCCGGAGGAGCAGCAGGTTCTCCGCTGCGCCGTGGCCTTCCGGGACGCGCTCCTGGGGGCTCTGGGGGCCGGAGGCATGGCGGCCCAGGTTCTGGGCCCGGCCCCGGCGGCGGTGGCGAAGGTCAACTATCACTATCGGTACCGGCTGACCCTCCGGGGGGCCGGAGGCCGCCCTCTGCGGCAGCTTTTAAGCGGCCTTTTGCAGCAGTTTGCCCGGGAGAAGACCAACCGGGGCGTCTCCGCCTTTGCGGATATCAACGGATATGACTGATGAAAGGGAGAATAATACCATGGCTATACGGAAAATTATGACGGAAAAGGATTCCGCTCTGCACAAGGTCTGCCGCCCGGTGACGGATTTCAACGGACGGCTCCACCGGCTGCTGGACGACCTGGCCGAGACCCTGGACGAGGCCCAGGGGGCCGGTCTCGCGGCGCCCCAGGTGGGGATTCTCCGCCGGGTGGTGGTCATCGACGTGGGCGAGGGCCTCATGGAGCTGGTGAATCCGGAGATCGTGGAGCAGGAGGGGGAGCAGGACGGCCCTGAGGGCTGCCTCAGCGTCCCCGGGAAGTGGGGCCTTGTGAAGCGGCCCAACCATGTGAAGGTGCGGGCCCAGGACCGGAACGGCCAGTGGTTCGAGGCTGAGGGCGAGGGCCTGCTGGCCCGGTGCTTCTGCCATGAGCTGGAGCATTTGGATGGCCACCTGTACACCGAAAAGGTCTCCCGCTACCTGACGGAAGAAGAAATCGAGGAAATGTAAAAGGAGGCTTGCCCATGCGCGTTGTATTTATGGGTACCCCGGACATTGCCGCCACCTGCCTCAAGAGGCTTCTGGAGCGGGGCGTGTCCGTGGTGGGCGTTTACACCAAGCCGGACACCCCCCAGAACCGGGGCATGAAGCTGACCCAGTCCCCGGTGAAGCAGGTGGCCGTGGCCCAGGGCATTCCCGTCTTCCAGCCGGTGCATTTCCGGGAGGCGGAGACGGTGGAGGAGCTGAGGAGCCTTGCTCCGGATGTGATTGCGGTGGTGGCCTATGGCCGGATTCTGCCTCCTTCGGTGCTGGAGATTCCCCCTCTGGGCTGCATCAACATTCACGCCAGCATCCTGCCGGAGCTTCGGGGCTCCGGGCCGGTGCAGTGGGCCATTCTGAACGGCCTCACGGAGACCGGCGTCACGGCCCAGTATATGGCCCCGGAGATGGACGCCGGGGATATGATTGAGGTGCGCAGAACCCCCATTGACCCGGAGGAGAACGCCCAGAGTCTTCTGGACCGCCTGGCCTCCATCGGCGCGGAGCTGCTGGCGGACACCCTGGAGCGGCTCACCCGGGGCCCCGTCCCCGGCACCCCCCAGGAGCATGAGAAGGCCACCTTCGCCCCCATGCTCACCAAGGAGCTGTGCCCCATTGACTGGAGCAAATCCCCTCTGGAGATCAAAAACCACATCCGGGGCCTGGACCCCTGGCCCGTTGCCACCATGGAGCTCTCCGGCAAGCGGTTCCGGGTGTACAAGGCCCGGCTCACGGAGAAGACCACCTCCGCCGCCCCGGGAACCCCCCTGGGGGTCACAAAGACGGGCCTGGAGATGGCCTGCGGCGGCGGCCGGGTGCTGGAGATTCTCACCCTCCAGGCCGACGGCGGCAAGCGGATGGCCGCGCCGGATTACTTCCGGGGCCACCCCCTTAAGGTGTGAGGATGGACGCGAGACAGACGGCCCTGGGGGCCCTCATTGCCTGCCGGAAGCAGGGAGCCTGGTCCGACGGGGTGCTGAAGGAGTATGTCCAGCGGGACCGGCTGGACCGGCGGGAGGCGGCTCTGGCCGCCCGGCTGTGCTACGGCGTCCTGCAGAACCGCCAGCTTCTGGATTATTACCTGGCCTCCCTGGTGAGAGGACGGCTGAAGGATTTGCAGCCGGTGGTGCTGGACATTCTGCGCCTGGGGCTGTATCAGATTTTGTTTTTGGATAAAGTACCCCCCTCTGCCGCCGTCAATGAGGCAGTGGAGCAGGGGAAGAAATATGCCAATGCCCGGGCGGCGGGGCTTGTGAACGGGGTTCTCCGGAGTGCCATCCGGGAGCGGGCCCGGCTGACCCCTCCGGAGGACTTGGCCACCCGGTTCTCCCATCCCCAGGCGCTGGTGGAGCTTCTGGCCGGGGAGATGAATCGGGAGGATTTGGAGGCGGTGCTGGCGGCGGACAATGAGGCCCCGGAGACCGTGCTCCAGCTGAACCCCCTGCGGGGGGCCCTTCGGGAGCTGCACAACGCGGTCATCGAGGCGGGGGGCACGGAGCATCCCCACCCCTGGCTGCCGGACTGCTGCACCGCCGCCGGTGTGGGGAGCCTGGAGCGGCTGGAGGCCTTTCAGAAGGGACTCTTCTATGTCCAGGATGCCGCCTCCCGTCTGGCGGTGGGCTGCGCCGCCCTTGGGCCCGGGATGCAGGTGCTGGATTGCTGCGCCGCCCCCGGGGGCAAGAGCTTTGCCGCGGCCATTGACATGAAAAATCAGGGGCGGGTTGTCTCCTGCGACATCCACCCCCACAAAATCGCCCTCATTGAAAAGGGGGCCCAGCGCCTGGGCCTCACGGCCATTGAGGCCAGGTGCCAGGACGCCCGGGCCTTTGTGCCCGGCTGGGAGGGAGCCATGGACGCGGTTCTGGTAGACGCTCCCTGCAGCGGCCTGGGCATCATCCGGAAAAAGCCGGATATTCGCTACAAGGAGCTTTCCCAGACGGAGGCCCTGCCGGCCCTCCAGCTGGAGATTCTCCGGAATCAGGCCCGGTATGTAAAGCCCGGAGGGGTGCTGCTGTACTCCACCTGCACCATTTTGAACCGGGAGAACGGGGCCGTGGTTCGGGCCTTCCTGGAGGAGCACCCCGGCTTTTCCCCGGAGCCTCTGCCCCTTCCGGAGGCCCTGCCCCAGGACGGCAGCGGGATGCTCACCCTCCTGCCCGGAAAGTACGGGACGGATGGCTTCTTTATCTGTAAAATGCGGAGGCGGCTATGAAAACCGACATCAAATCCATGACCCTGGAGGAGCTCCAGGCGGATATGCGGGCCATGGGCCAGAGCGCCTTCCGGGCCGGGCAGATTTACACCTGGCTCCACCGGGGGGCCACCTCCTTCTGGGAGATGACCAATCTCTCCAAGGAGCTGCGGGAGACCCTGGATCAGCGGTATGAGATCACCGCCCCCAAGGTGGTTCGCAGGCAGGAGTCCAAGAAGGACGGCACCGTGAAGTACCTCTGGCGGCTGTCCGACGGCAACTGCGTGGAGACGGTGCTCATGCGCTATCACTATGGAAACAGCGTCTGCATCTCCTCGGAGGTGGGCTGCCCCATGGGCTGCTCCTTCTGTGCCTCCACCCTGGGGGGCCTGGTGCGCCGCCTGCGGCCCTCGGAGATGCTGGATCAGGTGCTGTTCACCCAGCTGGACTCGGGGCTTCCCATCTCCCACATCGTCCTCATGGGCATCGGGGAGCCACTGGACAATTTTGATACGGTGATGCGCTTTCTGGAGCTGGTGAACAGCCCCCAGGGGCTGAACATCAGTATGCGGCACATCAGCCTGTCCACCTGCGGCCTGGTGCCGAAAATCCTGAAGCTGGCGGAGAAGAAGCTGCAGCTGACCCTCTCCGTGTCCCTCCACGCCCCCTCCGACGAAATCCGCAATACCATTATGCCCGTGAACCGGGCATACAATGTGGAGACCCTGCTGAACGCCTGCCGCGCCTATTACGCGGCCACAAACCGGCGGATCTCCTTTGAGTACGCCATGATCCGGGACGTGAACGACTCGGAGGACTGCGCCCGGCTCCTGCTCCGGCGGCTGAAGGGCCTGCCCGCTCATGTGAATCTCATTCCTTTGAATGAGGTGGCCGAGAGTCCCCTGCACCCCAGCTCCCGGCAGACGGTGCAGCGGTTCCAAAAGCTCCTGGAGGAGGGGGGCGTTACCGCCACGGTGCGCAGAACCCTGGGGGGCGACATCGACGCCTCCTGCGGCCAGCTCCGCCGGAACTTTGAAAAGGCAGAAAAGGGAAGTGTTTCCTCTTAAAATATTGGAAAAGAGATTGCAATCTTTCTGAGAAACTGATACAATGCTAAAATACGAAAGGAGGTCAGGCTATGCAGGCATGGGGATTGACAGACCCCGGTTGTGTGCGGGCTCAGAATCAGGACGCCTTCGCCGTCCGGCCCTTCGGTGAGGACTGTGTGTTGTGCGTGGTCTGCGACGGCATGGGCGGCGCAAAGTCCGGCAACATTGCCAGCGCACTGGCCCTGGATGTATTTACCGCCGAGGTGGAGCGGAGCCGGAAGCCGGACATGCTCCCGGAGGAGATTGGACAGATGCTCCTGGGGGCGGTGAAGCTGGCGAACTTTACGGTATACGACCAGTCCCGGCAGTTTGAGGACTTTGAGGGGATGGGCACCACCCTGGTGGCGGCCTATCTTCAGAACAGTACCGCCGTCATTGCCAATGTGGGGGACAGCCGCTGTTACCTTCTGAACCGGGAGGGCGTCCGCTGCATCACCATGGATCACTCGCTGGTGCAGCTCATGGTGCAGCGGGGAGAGCTGACCCCGGAGCAGGCCAAGACCTACCCCGGAAAAAATTTCATCACCCGGGCCATCGGCACAGAGGCCGTGGTGCAGTGTGATCTGTTTCGCCTGAGCGTGCAGAAGGGGGACAACCTGCTTCTGTGCAGCGACGGCCTCTCCAACCTCCTGGACGACCAGGAAATACTATTCGAGGTGGTTCACGGGGTGAACAAGCAGCTGTGCTGTCAGCGGCTATTGGGCATTGCCAAGGAACGTGGCGCGCCGGACAATGTGACAAGCATTCTGGCTGTGCTGTGAGAAAGGAGACCTCATTATGGATAACTACATAGGTCGATTGCTGGACAACCGGTATGAAATCCTGGACGTTCTGGGCACCGGCGGAATGGCCGTGGTGTATAAGGCCCGGTGCCACCGTCTGAACCGGTTGGTGGCCATTAAGATTTTGAAGGATGATTACTCTCAGGACGCGGAGTTCCGCCGCCGCTTCCACGCGGAGTCCCAGGCCGTCGCCATGCTGAACCATCCCAACATCGTCAGCGTGTACGACGTGTCCACCGACGGGGACGCGGACTACATTGTGATGGAGCTGGTGGACGGCATCACCCTGAAGCAGTATATGGAGCGCCGGGGGGGCTACCTCAACTGGAAGGAGTCCCTGCACTTTGCCATGCAGATTGCAAAGGCCCTGGAGCACGCCCACAACCAGGGCATCGTCCACCGGGACATCAAGCCCCACAACGTGATGATTCTGAAAAACGGCACCGCCAAGGTGACGGATTTCGGCATTGCCCGGATGATGTCCTCCCAGAGCACCCTCACGAAAGAGGCCCTGGGCTCCGTCCACTACATCTCCCCGGAGCAGGCCAAGGGGGGCCGGGTGGACAGCCGTTCGGATCTCTACTCCCTGGGCGTGGTCATGTATGAGATGCTCACGGGCCGTCCTCCCTACGACGGGGAGTCCCCGGTGGCCGTGGCGCTGAAGCACATCAACGGGGGAGCCACGCCCCCCAGCGTTCTCAATCCCAACATCCCCGGTGGCCTGGAGCAGATTATCATGAAGGCCATGGCGGTGGACCCCGCCCAGCGGTACGCCTCCGCCACGGAGATGCTCTACGATATGGAGGAGTTCCGGAAGAATCCCAACATCCTGTTCTCCTACAATGCGGCCCCGGTGCCGCCGTCCCAGCCGGTTCCGCCGGTGCGCCGTCCCGCACCGCCCCGGAGCACGGCGGAGCGGGTGGCCGGTGGCAGGCCCGACGCCCCCCGGCCCAGACCGGAGCCGGCGCCCCGCCCCCGTCCCCGGCCGGAGCCCTATGAGGAGGAAGAGCCGGAGGGCCGGAGCAAGGGCCTCACCATTGCCATCGCCGTCTGCGGCGTTCTGGTGGTGGCGGCCATTGTGGTTCTGATTCTGGTGCTGAACGGTGGCGGCGGCAGCAAGGCCATGGTGCAGGTGCCCAACTTTGTGGGCCAGGTTTACAACGACATCGACCAGACCCGCTACCCCAACCTGGTTCTGAAGGACGGGGAGTACAAGTATGACGATACCTTCGCCGCCGGTGAGATCATCTCCCAGGACCCCGAGGCCTACAAGCAGGTGGAGGAGGGCGCCACCGTGCGGTTTGTGATCAGCAACGGCCCCCAGACCGGCAAGATGCTGGACCTTGTGAACCGGACGGAGGCGCAGGCCCGGGAGACCCTGAACGGCCTGGAGGATCTGCGCCTGACGGTGATCATCGAGCGGGAGAGCAGCGCCGACATTGAGGCCGGACGGGTGACCCGGACCGACCCGGCGGCGGATGCCACCCTGAGCGTGGGCCAGACCGTGACCCTGTGGATCAGCGACGGCCCCGTGACCATGAACATGGTAGGTGGCCTTGCAGGCATGACCCAGGCGGAGGCGGAGGCCAGCCTGCGCCGGAGAATGGCCGACCTGAACCTGAACATCCAGGTGAAGGAGGAGGCCAGCGAAGAGGTGGAGAAGGGCCTTGTGATCCGCACGGACCCTGCCGAGGGCGAGAGCGTCCAGGAGGGCCAGACTGTGATTCTCTACGTCAGCTCCGGCAGCGCCATCGCCAAGACCACGGTGCCGGACGTCCTGGGTATGGACATTACAAAGGCCGCCAGCCTTTTGGTGGACAAGAAGCTGAAGTATGATTACGACCGGGTGGAGAGCGACCGCCCCAAGGACGAGGTGCTCACCCAGTCCATCGACAAGGGAACGGAGGTACCCGAGGGCACCGTGGTAAAGCTTACGGTCTCCAAGGGCCCCGCCGAGACCGAACCCACCACCCAGCCCCCCACCACCCAGCCGGAGGAGACCTCCAAGACCATCACCCTGGTGCTCCCCTCCGATATCACCGTGAGCTACCGGATTCAGGTGTACAAGGACGGCGCCCCCTGCGTGGATGAGCTGGTGGTGGAGCCTGGCACCACGGAGATTCGGGTCAGCCTCTCGGGCACCGGTGCCACCTACTTTGACTTCTATGTAAACCGGAGCTATTCCGACAGCTTCAAGGTGAACTTCGACAGCACCGAAGGGGAGCGGATTGTTCTGGATTTCTCGGTGAGTGAATGATTGGACGAATTGTACGCTCTCTGAGCGGATTTTACGAGGTGCAGACGGAGCAGGGCCCCGTCACCTGCAAGGCCCGGGGCCACTTCCGGAAGGAGGGGATCACCCCCCTCACGGGAGACCTGGCGGAGATCACCGCCACGGGCCGGAAGGGTATGCTGGAGAGAATTCTCCCCCGGAAAAACAGCTTTGTTCGCCCCGCCGTGGCCAATCTGGATGGACTCGTGATCTTTGCCGCCAATGTGAACCCGGTGACGGAGCCCTTCCTCATTGACCGGGTGGCGGCCATCGCGGGAAACCAGGAGGTTCCCGTGATCCTCTGCGTCAACAAGACCGACCTGGACCCTGCCAGGGCCCTGGTGGAGATTTACCAAAGGGCCGGATTCCCGGTGATCGCCACCAGCGCCCAGACCGGGGAGGGGGTGGAGGAGCTGCGCCGGGCCATCTCCGGCAAGCTCACTGCCTTTACGGGGAACTCCGGCGTGGGGAAAAGCAGCATTCTGAACCGGCTCCTGCCGGAGCTGAACCTTCTGACCGGGGAGGTCTCCGACAAGCTGGGCCGTGGCCGCCACACCACCCGCCATGTGGAGCTTTACGCCCTGGGCAATGACACCTATGTGGCCGACACCCCGGGCTTTTCCTCCTTCGACACGGACAAGATGGAGGTCATCCTGAAGGAAAATCTCCAGTTCGCCTTCCCGGACTTCGCCCCCTACATCGGCAAGTGCCGCTTCCACGACTGCGCCCACCTGAAAGAGCCGGGCTGCGCCGTGACAGAGGCCCTGGCCCGGGGAGAAATCCAAAAGAGCCGGTACGACAGCTACGTCCGGCTTTATGAGAAAGCCAGGGAAATCAAAACCTGGGAGCTGGAATAAACCAAAACCGAAGCACCCCCGGCATGTTATTTGCTTCCTGCTATGCAATGACATGCCGGGGGTGCTGCGCATGGTGCAAAAAACCGGGCCATGAAAAACGGGATTGCATTTGTCTGGATTTCCGGTATAATAAAAGAAAAGCAACTGTTCAGCAGCTCCCTGCCCGGCGGTCAAAAGCAGACACCCGCTTTTGTAACCGTAATCAACACCCCTGGTCAAGACCGTTCCCTACGGCACATCCGGGTCAATGACCGAACCATCTTCCGGGGCTTCCCTGAATGGAGGCTACTGAACAGATACAAAGAAAAAAGCCACAGGCCCGGGGCCTTGTGGGGGAGGGTACTATGGACAAGGAACAGCCGCGGGTGAAGAACCCCACGGGAATGCTGACCATGCATGGGCTGGTGATTGCCATTGTGGTCTATATGTTCTGGCAGATTCTGAAGAACTATCTGGCCGGTGGGCCGGATGCGCCCAGCCTGGCGCTGGTGATTGGGGCCGGGGTGGTGCTTCTGGGGGGCTGTGTGGTAATCGGCTATATGGCCATCCGGCTCTACCGCCAGTCCAAGAGGCAGGCGGAGGAAGACCGGCAGGAAAAGGAATAAAAGAAGGGCTTCCGAGCCCGTCATTGCCAGGGGCGATGACGGAGACGGAAGCCTTTCTTTTCTGGGGCGAACGGTAAGGATTACTTCTTGACCAGATATTTCCGCATATCCAGGGCGCAGGCGACCAGGATGATGCCGCCCTTGATGAGGTACTGCAGGTCGGGGCTGATGCCCAGCATGGTGAGGGCCACGAAGATGATTCGCAGGATGAACACGCCCAGGACGATGCCGCTGATCTTACCGGTGCCGCCTACGAAGGAGACGCCGCCGATGACACAGGCTGCGATGGCGTCGCATTCGTAGTTGAGGCCGGTGCCCTGGGTGACGGAGCCAACCCGGGGGCCTTCCAGGAAGCCGGCCAGGCCGTACATGATACCGGCCAGGGTGTGAACCATGACGGTGGTCTTGAACACGTTGACGCCGGAGACGTTGGCGGCCTCGGCGTTGGAGCCCACGGCAAACATGTTCTTGCCGAAGGTGGTCTTGTTCCAGATGAACCACATGATGACTGTGAAGATCACAGCATAGAGCACATACCAGGGAAGGCTGGTGGTCTTGTTGATGGAGATCATCTTACCGGTGACAAAGTTGGTGTACCCGGAGGACAGGCCGGACAGGGGCTGGCCGTTGTTGCCGTTGAGGGTGAAGAACATGAGGATGAGACCGTAGTTGATCAGCTGGGTGGCCAGGGTGACGATGAAGGGATGGAGCTTGAACTTGGCCACGAAGAAGCCGTTCACAAAGCCGATGATGCCGCCCACCAGGATTACGGCGGCGATGGCCAGGAGGATTCCCTGCCAGGCGGGCAGGGCGGGGAAGCCGGACAGGAGCCGGCGGGCGGAGTCGGCGTTCTGCAGGAGGGCGGCGGACACGGCGGCGGACAGACCCACCACACGGCCCGCGGACAGGTCTGTACCGGTGAGGACGATACAGCCGCCGATGCCCAGCGCCAGGGGCAGGTAAGCGGCCACCTGGGAGATGATGTTGGCAATGGAGCCCAGCTTCAGGAAGTTTTCGTTGACAATAGCGGTGTAGACGATGAAAATCGCCATGAGGATGTACAGTGCGTTGTTCAGAAGGCCGTCCACCCAAAAGCGGCGCTTGTCCTTTGCGTCCTTGGTTTTGTAATCCGCAACGGTTCTCTGGATGGAAGTCACAGGATTGGTCATAGCTTGGAACCTCCTATACGTATTTCGCGGCTAAGTGCATGATTTCTTCCTGGGTGGTGGTGCGGGCATCCACCTCGCCGGCCAGGCGGCCGCCGGACATAACCAGAATCCGGTCACACACGCCCAACAGCTCCGGCATTTCCGAGGAGACCATGAGGACGGTCTTCCCCTGGTTGGCAAGATCCAGGATCAACTGATAGATTTCGTATTTGGCGCCCACGTCAATGCCCCGGGTGGGCTCGTCCAGGAGCAGCACCTCAGGGTCCGTGAGCAGCCAGCGGCCCAGGATGACCTTCTGCTGGTTGCCACCGGAGAGGCTGCGGATTTTCGTGTCCTGGGTGGGGGTCTTGGTGCGCATGGCGTCAATGGACCACTGGGTATCCGCCCGCATGGAGCCCTCGCTCAGGTAAATGCCGGCCTTCCGGTGCTTTTTCAGGCTGGAGATCACGGTGTTCTCCCGGATGTTCAGAATGGAGAAAATACCCGTGGCCCGGCGCTCCTCGGTGAGCAGGGCAAAGCCGTTGCGGATGGACTCTCGGGCGTTGCGGTTGAGGCAGCGCTTCCCACTCAGGGTGATGAGGCCCTCCTTCCGGGTCTGGACGCCAAAGATGCTCTCCAGGGTCTCCGTCCGGCCACTGCTGTCCAGACCGGCCAGGCCCAGAATCTCGCCCCGCCGCGCCTCAAAGGACACGTCCTTCAGCTGATTGTACATTCCGGTGAGGTGCTCCACCTTTAAGTACACATCGCCTGGCTTGTTGGTCTTGGGAGGGAACTGGTTGGTCAGCTCCCGGCCTACCATCAGGCGAATGATATCATTCACTTCCAGCTCGGCGGCGGGCCGGGTGGCGATCCACTGGCCGTCGCGCATGATGGTGATTTCGTCGGAGATGCGTTTGATTTCTGCCATTTTGTGGGAGATGTAAATGATTCCCACGCCCCGGTCCCGGAGCATATGGATGATGCGGAACAGGTGCTCCACTTCCTCCTCGTTCAAAGAGGAGGTGGGCTCGTCAAAGACAATGACCTTGGAATTGTAGGAGACGGCCTTGGCGATTTCCACCATCTGGCGCTGGGAGACGGGCATGGTGCTCATGATCCGGTGGGGATCCACGTTGATGCCCAGCTCCTGAAAAACCGCCATGGTGTCTTTGTACATTTTCCGCTCGTTGACGATGCCGCCCACGGTGGGATAGCGGCCCAGCCAGATGTTGTCCATGACGGAGCGCTTCAGAGCCTGGTTCAGCTCCTGGTGCACCATGGCAACTCCGTTGTCCAGGGCGTCCCGGCTGTTTTTGAAGTTGACCTCCTTGCCCTCCAGGAGAATCGTGCCGCTGTCCTTGCTGTAAATACCGAAGAGACATTTCATCAGCGTGGATTTTCCGGCTCCGTTTTCGCCCATGAGGGCGTGAACCGTGCCGCGGTGGACCGTGAGAGAGACCTTGTCCAGGGCCTTGACGCCCGGGAAGGTTTTTGTAATGTCTGTCATTTGTAACAAGACATGCTGCTCCATATCGAACTGTCCTCCTTTACTGGAAAGGGGGAAGCTGCCCAGGGGCAGCTTCCCCGCAAAGCGATGCTGGAATATCAGGCGGTGAAGGGAGCGTAAGCAACGTACAGCTTATTGGCAATGCCCTCGGCGATGGAGTAGATGTCGCCGGTTGCAGCAGCGGCGGCAATGGCGTCGGTGACGGTCTTGCCCTCGCCGATGGCCTTGGCGGTGGCGGTGATGGCAGCGGCCATGCCCTCGGCGTCCTGCTTCACGGTGCCGGTCATCTTACCGGCGGCGATCAGCTCCTGAGCGGCCTCAGTGGCGTCCACGCCGAACACGGGGATGGTGGTGGAGGAACCGTCGCCCAGGTTGTAGCCGGCGGTGTTCAGGGCGGCGATGGCGCCCTCAGCCATGTTGTCGTTGTTGCAGATGATCAGCTCGATCATGTTGCCGTTGGACTCGTTGTAGGAGGCCAGGTTGGTGTTCATGTAGTCGGAAGCGGCCTGAGCGGACCAGTTACCGGCCTGGTCCACCTGGTACTTGGCGGCGTTGTTGGCGTCGAAGTAGGACAGGGCGGGCTTGCCGGCGGCGGTCAGCAGAGCGTCGGCGTCCTCCACGCCATACTGGGTGCGGTAGATGGCCTCCACGTTGGCCTCGTCGCCCTTGAACAGAGCGTAGGAGATCACGCCGTCGCCGTTCAGGTCGATGGCGTCATAGTTGTCCAGAACGTACTGGCCAACCATCTGGCCCTGGAGGTGACCGGCCTCGGGAGCGTCGGTGCCCACGAAGCAGATGTTGTCGTAAGCGCCCAGGACGGTGCCTTCCTCGCCGTCGCCTTCCACGGCGCGGTTGAAGAAGATCACGGGGATGTCACCGGCGATGTCCATGATGGCCTTGGCGGCATCGGCGGAGCCGGAGGTGCACAGGTTCACGATCAGGAGGTTGCAGCCGTTGGTGACGGCGGTTCTCACATAGTCGTTCTGGGTGGCCTGGGTATTGTTGCAGTCGTAGTTGGTGTAGGAGATGCCGGCGGCGGTGAGCTGGGCATCCAGAGCGGTGCGGACGCTGGAGATGTAGGTGTCGGCATAGGTGTAGTAGAACACACCCACGTTCAGGCTGCTGCCGGTGCTGTTACCGGCATCGCTGCCGGGAGCGGTGGTGGTGTCGGAGCTGCCACCGCCACAGGCGGCCAGGGCCAGCACCATCACAAGGGACAGGAACAGTGCAAGAAACTTCTTCATATGATTTTCCTCCATTTTCTTATTTCCAGGAGAAACAGCTTTCCTCCTGATGCGACTATTCTACCAAATTATTCCGAAAATGCAAGAGGAATCCTGTAGATTATGATCAGGAATGTTGTAAAAAATTTGTATCCGTCTAAAAAATGATGAAAGAAATTGTGCATATTGCACAATTTTCATCAGCGGGAATCCATAAAAAATCCGGCAGAGCCAATTGCTCTGCCGGATTTTTATTCAGGATTTTCCAATGCCTCCTCTGCGCTCCGCGCCTCCTCTTCCTGCTCCTCCGGAGAGGGAAAAGGCTTCAGCGCCGTGGGAAGCAGCTTCCCGGAAATGACCATTCCCGTGGGAATCAGCTCCGGGAACAGGGGGCGGTCAAAGCCCTCCATATGCCTCACCTGCCTTCCCGGTCAGTTTTCCCCGGGGGAGGGAGGGTTATACAGGGGGCTACTCAGTCCTTGCAGGCCAGCAGGTCGTTGTAGAACTGCTGCAGCTCCTCCTTGGTGTCGAAGTTGGCCACATACATCTGGTTGGCCATGGCGCCGGAGAGGGCTTCGGGGATGCGGCCGAACATTTTCATGCTGGGGCCGTACTTTGCCATAATGGCGTTGTGATCCAGGACGAAGTTCTTCCCGTCCCGGCGGCCGCAGAAGGCGCAGTAGTGATGGGGCCGGTCCGAGGGGACGGTGCTCTTGTCAAAGGCCACCATGTCGGCCCAGATTTTGTACACGTCGGTCTCGGCGGAGAAGTCGAACAGATCCGGGGTATAGCCCCCGGCGGGGCGCATGTTGACCTCCAGGCCCAGGATGTCGCCCTTTTTGCCCAGACCCTCCTGGTCGGCGTTGAGGACGAAGAACTCCAGGTGGACAAAGCGGCTTTTCACATCAAAGGCCTTTACCGTCCGCCGTCCATAGTCCCGCATCTCCGGAGACAGGTGCTTTACAATATAATAGATGGAATTGTCATTGTTGTTCACCACGTCCATCAGGGACTCGGGGGTGACGTTGCCGCTTTCAAACAGAGGCTCCCCCCGGGAGTCCACAATGGCGTCATAGGTGCGAACCTGACCGTTGACAAACTCCTCCATAATATAGATGTTGTCATCCTTTGTGGCAAAGAAGAACTGGAGCTCTTCGTCGTTTCGCAGGCGGTAGGTGTTGTTGGCGCCCACGCCGTTGTCCGGCTTCACAATGACGGGATAGCCCACCTCGTGGGCAAAGGCCCGGGCTCCTTCGTAGTCGTCCACCAGGTGATACCGGGCGGTGGGAATGCCGGCCTTGGCATAGTAGGCCTTCATGGCGGATTTCAGCTTGATGCGGTCCATGTCCGACTCCTGGAAGCCGGTGGTGATGTGGAAGGCGGTGCGCAGGGCGGCGTCCCGCTCCAGCCAGTACTCGTTGTTGGACTCCAGCCAGTCGATTTTGCCGTACTTGTAGGTGAAGAAGGCCACGGCGCGGAATACCTCTTCATAGTTTTCCAGGCTGGACACCCGATAATACTCGTGGAGGGATTCCCGGAGGCTCTGGGTCAGCTCTGTGTAGGGGCAGTCGCCGATGCCCAGCACCCGGAGGCCGTTGCGCTTCAGCTCGGCGCAGAACTTCCAGTAGGTGATCGGGAAGTTGGGGGAGATAAAGACAAAGTTTTTCATGGTGATTCCTCCTCTTTCTCTGTATAAAACGGTTTATAAAAACTGGGGAACGTAGTGCTCCACCTGTTTAAACCACCAGGGCCAGTCGTGGCTGACGTCGTGCCCCCAGAAATCCACCTGGGCGTGGATGCCCTTGCTCTGGAGCACCCGCTGCAGGTGGGCGGTGCTCTCCTTCAGCTCGTCCTCCCAGGCGCCCTGGCCCACGCAGAAGACCATCTTCCGCTGGTTGTACATGGAGATATAGGGGTGATCCCAGGGCATGTTGGCAAGGTAGGAGCAGGGGGTGTTCTGATACAGCAGGTCATCCATATAGTTTCCGAAGAACATCTGGGAGTCATACAGGCCGGACAGGGCCAGTACGGAGCCGAAGAGATCCGGGCGGCGGAAGAAGAGATTGGCCGCGTGCATGGCGCCCATGGAGCAGCCAAAGGTCATAATGGGCTGGTCAAAGCCGTTGCGCAGGCCGCTTAAGTGCCGGATGGTGGGCACCAGCTCGTCCACCGCGTAATGATACCACCGCTCGTGATTCTCAATCCGCCGCCGGGGGTTGCCGCCCAGGTCGGCGTAGGCCTCGCCGTCAATGCTGTCCATGGCGTACACCGTTACAAGACCCGGCTCAATCCACCTGGCCCAGGTGTCCGTCATGTGGAAATTCTCAAAGTCAAAAAACCGCCCGCCCTGGCAGGGGATGAACAGCACCGGCTTTCCACGGTGGCCGTAGACCTTGAACTCCATATCCCGGCTGAGAGCGCCGCTGTAGTGCTTGAAATATCTCACTTCCATATACTTTCCCTCTTTAAATGAAAAATTATAAAAATAAAAGACTGCCCACCGGAGAACGCCGCCGCAGGTGGGTTCTCTCAGGTGGGCGGTCAAAGGCCGTTGTCACAGCCCCAGGCAGTCCATGAAAATCGGAATCTGCTGCTCCCAGGAGGCCTCGGAGTGGGTTCCGCCGGGTACAATGCGGAACGCCAGGTTCACCCGCTTGGTGAGAAGCAGGTGGGCCACGGAGATCAGGGCTTCGGCACTGGCAGCGTGATTCAGCATCTCCTTGCTGCCGTAATCCATATAGATGCAGGTGTCGTTCTGAATGTTCTGATGGGCGATCATCTCCACGGACTTCCCGGGAGCCACCCACAGGCTGGGGGAGAGGCAGGCGGCCCGCTGGAACACATGGTTGTAAACGGTTGCACCGTACAGAGCCATCAGTCCGCCCATGGAGGACCCACAGATGATGGTATTCTCCCGGCCGGGGAGGGTGCGGTAGGTGGCGTCAATCTCCGGCTTCAGAGTGCCCACCAGCCAGTCCATGTAGAGCTTTCCCTTGCTCTTGACGGCGCCCAGGGTGGCGTTTTCAAAGTCAAAGGGGGCGTACTCCATGAGCCGCTGGTTCCCCTCGTGGTTGCACTCCACGGCCACAATGATGAGGGGCGTCCGGGTCCAGGTCATATAGCTGTTCATGCCCCAGGACTTGCCATAGGTGGCATCCGAGTCGAAAAAGACGTTGTGCCCGTCAAACATATACATCACCGGAAAGCGGCGGGTGGGATCGTCATTGTAGTAGTCCGGCAGGTAGATATAGGCCCTGCGGGGCTTCTCTCCGGTCAGGGCGGGGACGGTGACATTCTGCTTGATTACCATGGGGGGATTTCCTCCGTTCATAGGCTGTTTTTCCCGGGAGCCTGAATTATCCCCATGCTGCTCCCGTTTTATGGTCAGGATCATTGGGGCGGTATTGGCATCCGGCGCGCAGATGAAATTGCCTGCCTATTCCGCAGGCGCCATGTGGTAAAAACCCAGGCAAATTCTCCGGCTGCCTGGGGTTTCTGCCGAAACCATAGGGAGGACAGCCGCTCCGATGCGCCCCAATGAATGGTGCAGGTGCTTTTCCTTTAGTATAATAGTGCTTTTAACGGTTGTCAATTTGCAAACTTACAAATTTCACTTCACTTTTTTCCGATTCTTCGGCATTTTGCCGGGGCAAAAACCCGGGGCCCTTCTGAACCGTGCTCAGAAGGGCCCCGGGATTTTAGATTTCCATAATCACCGGCAGAATCATGGGGTTGCGCTTGGTGGTTTTGAAGAGGTAGCCGGACAGGTCATTTTTGATGGTGGACTTGATGGTGGCCCAGTCCCGGACGCCCTTCTTCCGGCAGCGCTCCAGGGAGTCGATGGCCAGAAGCCGCAGATCCTCCATGAGGGTCTCAGACTCCTTCACATACACAAAGCCACGGGTGATGATGTCCGGGCCGGTGAGGATGGTGCCGTCCTGGCTGGACAGGTTGACGCAGACCACCAGCATACCGTCCTGGGCCAGGTGCTTCCGGTCCCGGAGCACCACGCTGCCCACGTCGCCCACGCCGGTGCCGTCCACCAGAACCTTTCCGGCGGGAACGGTGCCGTTTACCTTGCAGCTGCGGCTGGAGAGTTCAATCACCTGGCCGATGTCGGAGATGATGATGTTCTTGGGATTCATGCCCATCTGCTTTGCCAGCTTGGCGTGAAGCTGCAGGTGCCGCTGCTCTCCGTGGACGGGGATGAAGAACTTGGGCTTGGTGAGGGCGTGGATGATTTTCAGCTCCTCCTGGCAGGCGTGGCCGGAGACGTGGAGCCCCTCGGACTTCTCGTAGACCACCTCGGCCCCCTTCCGGTACAGCTCGTTGATGATCTTGGAGATGGCCTTCTCATTGCCGGGAATGGCGGAGGCGGAGATGATGATCCGGTCCCCGGGCTGAATCTCCACCTGCTTGTGGGTGGAGAAGGCCATGCGGTACAGGGCGGACATGTTCTCCCCCTGGGAGCCGGTGGAGACGATGACCACCTTGTCCTTGGGCAGGCTCTTGATGGTGGCGATGTCCACAATGGTGTTGGCGGGGGCCTTCAGATAGTTGAGCTCCGTGGCCACCTTCAGCATGTTTTCCATGCTGCGCCCGGTGACGGCCACCTTCCGGCCGTAGCGGTGGGCGGTCTGGAGCACCGCCTGAATGCGGTGCATGTTGGAGGCGAAGGTGGTGACGATGATCCGCTCCCCGCAGTTCTTGAACTGACGGTCCAGGCTCTCGGCCACCACCTGCTCGGAGGGGGTGTAGCCGGTGCGCTCCACGTTGGTGGAGTCACACAGGAGGGCCAGAACGCCCTCGTTGCCCAGAACGCCCAGGCGTCCCAGATCCATCATGTCTCCCTCGGCGGTGGGGTCGATTTTGAAGTCGCCGGTCATGACCACCTTGCCCACGGGGGTGGTGATGCAGAAGCACACGGCGTCGGCGATGGAGTGGTTCACATGAATGAACTCCACCTGGAAGCAGCCGGCCTTCACCACGTCTCCCGGCTGGTGATTGATGAGCTTTACCTTATCCGCCAGGCCGTGCTCCTCCAGCTTCAGGCGGATGAGGCCGCCGGTCATGGGGGTCACATGGACGGGAGCCATGACCTGCTGCAGGGCGTAGGGCAGAGAGCCGATGTGGTCCTCGTGGCCGTGGGTGATGAAGAAGCCCCGGAGCTTGTCCTGATTCTTCACCAGATAGGTGAAGTCGGGAATCACCAGATCCACGCCGTACATGTCATCCTCGGGGAAGCCCACGCCGCAGTCCACCACGATCATGTCCTTGCCGTACTCCAGGGCGGTGATGTTCTTGCCAATCTCGTTGAGACCGCCCAGGGGGATAATTTTCAGTTTTTCAGCCAAATGTTATACAACTCCTTTATGATTGAAACTGTCGGGCTGAACCGACGAACCAGAGGGAAATCTCCCTATGTATGCTGTTTGTTGACGCAGGAAAAGGGCACAGCAAAGCTGCACCCGCACCGCCCGGCTTTTTCCCGTCCGCCGGACGCGACGAATGCCTGTATCCGAAATTCAAAAACGCGCAGGAGTGGACTGCGCGGAAATGACAGCGTCAATGCGCAATTACCCTTATTATAGCACACCTGCCGGAAAAAGTATACTATCTTTTTTTCGCATGGCGGAATTGCAGGATGGAAAAGACTAAATCGTCATTTTACAGCAAATTCTGCCATTCTTTTTGTTTACTACTACATGTTGCAATCTATCATAACAAAAGCTATTATAATATAAAAGATAATGCATGTTACCTTCATAAATGGCAATGACTGGGCCGTTGTACTGAGCAGAACCAAAATGAAATGTAAACTGGAAAAGATGAAAGGAGCTGCGTTTTCATGCACATCAACTGGAAAAGGATCCTGCTGGTATCCGGTCTGGCGGTTCTGGCGATGCTTTCGGGCTGCCAGGAGCCGGGGGGCCGGGTTACAGAGCAAACGGATGGTTTGCAGCCGGAGGATATAAATCCAACGCATATCTATGAGGAGGTTCGGGAGGGCTTTCTCATTGATGCCGAGGTGACGGGTGCGCCGGAGGGGGTGACGCCCAAGGTGTACGTTGGGACACTCCCCACCTACCGGCGGGAGGCGGTGGATGCCTTTCTTTCCCATGTTGGCGACAGTATTTCTGAAATCATATCGGATGAACGCATTGACGAATCATATTCATTCTGCGTCACATGTACCAGCGGTGGCCGGCTGGTCTGCAGAGACAGTGTGAACAATAATTTTGAACATTGGGTTTTCAACTATTTTAATCCCGTTACGGACAGATTTTACGATAGCGCCGTTTTATACTGCACGCCTGACGAGGCCAAGATTTATTCGCAATATAAATATAATATGAATCTCTATGAGGAGGAGAAGGACTTCGCCTTTGCCTCGGCGGCAGAAGCGGAGCAGGAGGTGCGGGATACGCTGGAGCTTCTTGGCGTTCAGGGCCTTGTCCTCCAAAAGACCCTGTACCTGGATCATTCCGCCCTGGAGAAGGCTTACGGTCAGGAGCTGGTTCAGCGGCTGTTTTTGGGGGACGATGGCGCTTCCCCCGCCGAGTATGAGGAGCGCAGCTGGTCTGAGGCAGATGACGGCTACATGTTTATGTTCTGCGCCGGAGTGGATGGGATCCCCATGATGAACAGTGGCTGGACTTCCCAGACCTATACCTATGGGCCTTCCCAGGTGCTTGTCCGCATCAATGAAACTGGAATCACTTACATCAGCGCGCATAATCCGTGGATGTTTGGGGAGGTGGCGGAGCAGCCGGAGCATCTTCTCACGGCTTCGGAGGCCCTTGCGGTGGCGAAGGAGCGGCTGAGGGATGTGATCCTGGGCCATGATATCATAATTGACCGTGCAAATCTGCTGTATTATTCCATACAGGACAGGGACAGATGGACCTTGGTCCCGGTGTGGGAAATTGCGGTGCTTCATAAGGGCAGTACCATCGTTGATGGCGAGGCTTTTGATGACTACACATACATTGTGGTCAACGCAGTGACGGGAAAAGAGATTGTCTGAGCCTTACGGAGGCTTGCTCCGTTTGCTGGCAGTGCGCACATGAGAGCATTCCCGGGTGAGGCGGGGCTGCCCATTTGTGCGTTTGCCAAATAAATCCGCCGGGGCAATTGCGTAAATGCAACGAAAACTGTGAATTGGATGAAGGAGGACAAGAAAATGAGATCTGCATGTTTGTCAAGCGCCGGAGGCGCTTTATGAGGGCGCTGAGGCGGATGCTGCGAGTGGATCTGCACCGCAGCATTGTTTCCCCCCGTTTTTTATTTGCCTGCATACTGACGCTGGCTTGGCTGACGGTCAATGCTTCGGACTATGTGCTGAAGGATAACTTTTTAGATATCTCTCCCATGGCGCTGGTTCTGAACGCAGCCACCATCAGCACCTATCACTTTGGCGACCTGATTTTCGCCATTTCGGCGGTGACCTATGCCTGGAGCTATTGCCAGGACGCGGAAAGCGGCTTCTTCCTCCAGGCGGTGCAGCGGGTAGGCCTGGGCCGGTACTGCCTTGCCCGGATTCTGACGGTCTGCATCTCCGCAATTCTGACGGCCTTTACGGCGATGACCGTATTTGTGCTCTACCTCCTCACCCTGAATCTGCCGCCGGAGGATGCCTTTATCCTGGAGGGTGGTCAGGCATTTTTGACCATTGCCGGAAGGTATGGCTTCATACCCTACTTTCTGGTTCGGCTCACCGTCACCGGTCTCACCTGCGCCCTGGCCGCCATGTTTGGGCTGATGGTTTCGTCCTTCATCAGCAATGTCTATCTGGCAATTTTATCCCCCATATCGGCTTTATACATCTTCAAAATTATTTTTAATACCCTAGGCATCAGAGATAACAAATGGTACTTGAATATTGTGGCCTTTGGACAGGCCTTCCCGGACGATTGGAAGAGCTTCCTCTGGGCGGTGTGCTATCTGTTGATTCTGATTGTTGCCTGCGGGTGTGTCTTCTACAGGCGGCTGCAAAAGGAGGGGACATGATGGGAGCGTTCAAGTGCTGTAAGTTGAATTTTCTCCAGTGGAGAACCAACTGGAAATACCCCGTCTGTGGCATTTTCCTGCTGGTCATCACCTGGAATACGCTGCACGGCTTTTCCGACTACGCCGAAGCCCTGGGATGCCCCATGCGTCCCTGGCTGCTGGCGCTGCTCCCCGGTGATCCGCATCGGTTTGTTCTTCCCATGCTGGCCTATTTGATGCTGATCAGCGATGCGCCCTTCCGGAACCGGCAGCAGCAATTCGTTTTGCAGCGGGTGGGAAAACGCACCTGGATCTGGGGGCAAATTCTATATCTGTTTTTTACCAGCGTTTTGTTTGCGGTGCTGCTCTGGGTGCTCTCCTGGGTGTTTTTGCTCCCGAATCTGGAGTGGAAGGCCAGGTGGGGCCCAGCCATTCAGACGGCGGCACAGACCGGCAATCATATGCAGTATGCTTATGTGGTTATGAGCTACAATATTATACAAGACGCCACCCCCATTGTTGCCACAGCTTGGGTTTTCTTCATGCTGATTGCGGTCAACTTCCTCTTCGGACTGATTGTTACTGTCTGCAATCTGTGGGCAGGACGGGGCCTCGGGACAGCGATTGCCGTTTTCTTCTGCCTGGAGCCAATGATTATCGAGCTTTTCGGCTCGACAATTGGATTTGAACGGTTCCTGCTCTGGATGTCGCCGGTTTCCTGGCTCAATCGAAGCTATCTGCAGCATACAAATCAAAATTTACCTTCTGTCGGCTACGCAATCGCCATGACCTTGGGGATCAGCATTTTGCTGATATTGGTGATTGTGGGCACCATTCACCGGTGCAACCTGGATGCAAATAAGGAGTGAGCACATGGAAAACGCCATAGAGATCAGACATGTGACCAAGCGGTTCAAAGAAAATGTTGCGGTAAACGATGTGACCGTCAGTTTTGAAAAGGGAAAAATTCACGGCATCATCGGCCGGAACGGCTCCGGGAAAACGGTGCTGTTCAAGTGCATCTGCGGTCTGTTTCCGGTGACAGAGGGGGAGATCACAGTTCTGGGGCAGGAAATTGGAGACGGGAAGCGGGTTCCCAAGGATGTGGGGGCCATTATCGAGTCCCCGGGCTTCCTGCCCAACTGCTCCGGTTATCAGAATCTGCGGTATCTCATGGAGCTGTCCGGCAAGGTGGACAAGGAGAGAATCCGGAACACCATCGCCCTGGTGGGACTTGATCCGGGCAGCAAAAAGCGCGTTGGAAAATACTCCCTGGGTATGCGCCAACGGCTGGGGCTGGCCCAGGCCATTATGGAGGACCCGCAGCTGCTGATTCTGGATGAGCCCATGAACGGTCTGGACAAGGGCGGTGTGGAGGAGATGCGGCAGCTGTTTTTACAGCTGAAAGAGCAGGGCAAAACCATTCTCATCGCCTCTCACAACCCGGAGGACACCCGAATTCTCTGCGATACCCTGCATGAAATGGACGCGGGGGTGATGACGGAACGGGAGCTGCTGTGACGGGAATACAAATGGACATGCCGCCGTTGGGGAGAGGTCAAACCTCCTCCCAACGGCGGTGCATTTGTCCGGTGGCTGCAATGGCTCCGAATTTTTGGTTTTAAGGTGTTTCTGCCGGGTTCCAGCTTGATTCTGAGGGGCCGGTCTGTTATAATATCTCCAAATATGGCTCTGCCGTGGGTGGAGCGGGAGGAGGGATTGTGTGAACAAGAAGAAGGGGTGGTTTCAGGACCTGACAGCGGGCATCTTTTTTGTGGTTCTGCTGGCCTTCGCCGTAGCCTCCTTCCTGCTGGACCGTCCGGAGCTGGCCATAGCGGAGGCTGCTGCCACAGCGGTGCTGTTTCTGTTCTATCAGCTCCGCCGGGCCTATCAGAGAAAGGCCCTGGCGGCCTACATTCAGGACGCGGCGGACAATCTGGAGACCGCCACCCGGGGGGAGAGCCCCCTGCCCATGGCCCTGGTGCGGCTGGTGGATGGGGAGCTGGTGTGGAGCAACCTGCAGTTTGCCAAGGCCACCGGCATGAAGGACAGCTTCTTTGAGCAGAAAATCACGTCGGTGCTCCCCAATTTCAACACCGACTGGCTGGCAGGGGGAAAGACCGTGTGCCCCTACGACATCACCATCCGGGACCGCCGGTACCGGGTCTACGGCACCACCTTCCATGAGAAAGATCCCAGCGGCCCTCTCCTGGCCTCCGTCTATCTGGTGGATCTGACGGAGCTGTACCAGGTGCGGGACGAGTACATCCGCTCCCGCCCGGTGGTGGCCATTATCCTGGTGGACAATTATGACGAGCTCACCAAGAACCTGCCCGAGAGCGCCATCTCCAACCTGAACGCGGAGCTCAACGAGGTGATTACCCGCTGCACGGAGCCCTATCAGGGCCTCCTCCGGCGGCTGGAGCGGAACCGGTTCCTGTTTGTCTTTGAGGTGCGGGATTTGAAGCGCTCCATTGAGGGCAAATTCCCCATTCTGGAGGAGATCCGCCAGGTGGTGAGCCCCTCCGGGCTGGCGGCCACCCTCTCTTTGGGCATCGGCAAGGAGGCGGCCACCTTTGAGGAGGCCTATAACTTCGCCGCGCTCAGCATCGAGATGGCCCTGTCCCGGGGCGGCGACCAGGCGGTGATCAAGGACCGGTACAATTTCTCCTTCTACGGTGGACGGGCCAAGGAGGCGGATCACCGCTCCAAGGTGCGCTCCCGGGTTACGGCCAACTCCCTGTCGGAGCTGGTGTCCCAGAGCAGCCACATCTTTGTCATGGGCCACAAAAACGCGGATCTGGACGCCGTGGGCGCGGCGGTGGGCATCTGCTGCATGTGCCGGAAGAAGGGGAAGCGGGCCAAAATTGTCCTGGACCTGGGGAAGAATGCCTCGGGTAAGCTGCTGGAGCAGCTGATGGCCGTGCCGGAATACAAGGAGGCTGTGATCTCCGGCCAGGATGCCCTGCTTCTGGCGGACCCCAAGAGCCTTCTTGTGGTGGTGGATACCAACCGGCCGGACCAGGTGGAGTGCAAGCCGCTTCTGGAGGCTATTTCCAAGGTCTGTGTGGTGGATCATCACCGAAGAGCCGCGGATTATATCAACCCAGTGGTGCTGAACCTCCACGAGCCCTATGCCTCCTCCGCCTCGGAGCTGGTGACGGAGCTGCTGCAGTACTCCGTGGACAGCTCCGACGTGCTGCCCATTGAGAGCAAGGCCCTTCTGGCGGGCATTGTGCTGGACACCAAGAACTTCAACGTCCGCACGGGAGAGCGAACCTTTGAGGCGGCGGCTTTCCTGCGCCGCCTGGGGGCCGACACGGTGGAGGTCAAGAAGCTGCTGCAAAACGACTTCCAGTCCACCCTGGCCCGGTATCAGATTATCAAATCCGCCCGGCTGTACCGGGATCAGATTGCCATTGCGGCCCTGAACGCCGCCACCAGCCGCACCATCGCGGCCCAGGCGGCGGACGAGCTTCTGAGCATCCAGGGAATTCTCGCCTCCTTCGTGCTGTATCCCCACGATGACCATGTGGTGATTTCCGCCCGGTCCATCGGGGACACCAACGTTCAGGTGATTCTGGAGCCCCTGGGAGGCGGCGGCAACGCGGCCACCGCCGGTGCGCAGATTCCCAACTGCGACGTCAAAACAGCCCTGGACCGGCTGAAGGCGTCCATTGACCAATACTATGATTCGTAAATACACTCATTGAAAAGGAGATTGATTGATATGAAGGTTATTTTGCTGCAGGATGTCCGTGGAAAGGGCAAGAAGGGCCAGATGCTGGAGGTATCCGACGGCTACGCCCGGAACTATATGCTCCCCCGGAAGATCGCCATGGAGGCCACCCCCGACGCCATCAACACCATGCGCATGAACGACAAGGCCACCCAGGAGCGCCAGGCCCGGGAGCGGGCGGAGGCTGCGGATCTGGCCAAGAAGATGAAGGCCATGACCCTGACGGTGTACGCCAAGGGCGGCGGCGCGGGCCGTCTCTTCGGCTCCGTCACCAACCAGGAGATTGCCGACGCCCTCCAGGCCCAGGGCATCACCCTGGACAAGCGGAAGATTGTCATTGACGAGCCCATCAAGAACGTAGGCACCTACACCGTCCGGTGCAAGCTGGGCTATGAAATCACAGGCGACCTGACGGTGAAGATTGAGGAAAAGAACTGACCTGCCGTCCGGCTTTGCCCTGTGACAGGCCGGGACAATTTGGGAAAGGAGGAGCATCATGGCAGATGAACAGGGGCTTTTGACCAGACAGCCGCCCCAGTCTCTGGAGGCGGAGCAGTCGGTTCTGGGCGCCATGCTCATTGACAGCCGGTGTGTGCCGGATGTCATTGGCATTCTGAAGCCGGAGGACTTCTATCTCCGGCAGAATCAGGAGATTTACGAGACCATCTACACCATGTTCAACTTCTCCCAGGTGATCGACCCGGTGACGGTGCTGACCACCATGCAGGAGCGGGGCGTGTGGCAGGAGTCCTCCACGGACTATATCAAGCAGCTCATGGAGATCACCCCCACGGCGGCCAACGCCGTGCGGTACGCCAACATCGTCCGGGACAAGGCCATGCTCCGGGGCCTGGCCACGGCGGCGGCGGACATCTCCGAGACGGTCTACGAGGGGGTTGGCACCCCGGCGGAGATTCTGGAGGCTGCGGAAAAGAAAATCTACGCCCTGCGCAAGGGCGAGCGGGGGGAGAGCCTGGAGCACATCGGAACGGTGCTCCACAAGGTCTTTGACCGGCTGACGGAGCTGGCCCAGTCCGACAGCGCCATTCCCGGCCTGTCCACGGGCCTCATGGATTTGGACAAGAAGATCAACGGACTCAACAAGTCCGACCTTCTCCTCATCGCCGCCCGCCCCGCCATGGGCAAGACCTCCTTTGCCCTGAACATCGCCCTGAATGTGGCGAAAAAGTACAAAATGGCCGTGGCCTTCTTCTCCCTGGAGATGTCCCGGGAGCAGCTGGCCATGCGCCTTCTGTCCGGGGAGAGCTTCGTGGACAGCCAGAAAATGGCCACGGGCAAGCTCACCGACGAGGAGTGGAGCAAGCTGGCCATGGCCTCCGCCGCCCTCAGTCAGACGGACATCCGGGTGGACGACAACCCCTCCATCACCGTGGCGGAGATGAACGCCAAGTGCCGCCGGGTGGAAAACCTGGGCCTGGTGCTCATTGACTACCTCCAGCTCATGACCTCCTCCGGCTACGGCAAGGGGGGCGAGAACCGGGTCACGGTGGTGTCGGAGATCTCCCGGGCCCTGAAGATCATGGCCAAGGAGCTGAATGTGCCGGTGATCTGCCTGAGCCAGCTGTCCCGTGCCAACGAGAGCCGCCAGGACAAGCGGCCCATTTTGTCGGACCTCCGGGAATCCGGCGCCATTGAGCAGGACGCCGACGAGGTGCTGTTTCTGTACCGGGACGACTATTATAATGAGAACTCCGAGGAGAAAAACGTGGCCGAGTGCATCGTCTCCAAAAACCGCCACGGCGAGACCGGCACGGTGAAGCTCCAGTGGCTCCCCCAGTACACCACCTTCGCCGACCGGGAGTGGCGCCATGAGGAAGGATAGGCCATGGAGCTGACAGGCAGGATTCTGGAATTCATCCGGGACTACGGCCTTGTGGAGCCGGGGGACCATGTGATCTGCGCCGTGTCCGGGGGCAAGGACTCTATGGCCCTGCTGTGGGCCATGTACCTGCTCCAGGAGAAGCTGGACGTGGAGCTCTCCGCCGCCCACTTCAACCACGGCCTCCGGGGAGCGGAGTCGGACCGGGACGAGGCTTTCGTCCGGGACTTCTGCCGGGACTACCACATTCCCCTTGCCCTGGGCCGGGGAACCGTGGAGCGCCGGGGACGAGGGCTGGAGGACGCCGCCCGCCGGGCCAGGTATGCTTTTCTGGAGAGCCTGGAGGCGCAGGCGAAAATCGCCACCGCCCACACCGCCCAGGACAATGCCGAGACGGTTCTTTTGCACCTGCTCCGGGGCACGGGCCTCCGGGGCCTGGGTGGCATTGCCCCCCGGCGGGGGCGGGTGATCCGCCCCATGCTCCAGGCCACCGGAGAAGAGGTGGCGGCGTTTCTCCGGCAGTGGAGCATCCCCCATGTGGAGGACAGCTCCAACGGGGGGACGGATTTTCTTCGGAACCGGCTTCGGCAGCAGGTGCTGCCGGTTTTGTGCCGGGAGAATCCGGCCTTTGCCCGGAGCGCCAGCCGGACGGCTCTGGAGCTCCGCCAGGATGAGGCGCTTCTGGAAGAGCTGGCCGAGAGAGCCATGGAGCAGGCGAGCGCCGGGGAGGGATTGGACTGCCGGGCCCTTCTGGAGCTCCATCCCGCCCTGCGGCGGCGGGTTCTGGAGCGCTTCCTCCGGGAGGCGGGGGTGCCGGAGCCGGAGACGGTGCATCTGAACCGGGCGGAGGCCCTGGCCGCCTCGGAGCGGCCCTCTGCCTGGGGGGCGTTCCCCGGGGGCGTGGTTCTCACCCGGCGGTACGGTCTTCTGGCGAAGAAAACGGGCGGCATCCCGCTGACCCCCACGGTTCCGGCGGTGCCCGGCCTCACCCGGGTGGGTGACTGGGAGGTGCGGTGTAAAATCCTCCCTGCCGGGGAAAAATTTCAAAATACACCGTTCACTTTTCATTTCGCCTGTGATAGAATAAAAAAATCATCCCTGCTTCTCCGCCCCCGGAGCGCCGGGGACCGGCTGCGCCTGTCCGGGGGAACCAAGAGCCTGAAGAAGCTGCTCATTGACCGGAAAATTCCGGCGTCCCAGCGGGACGGTCTCCCGGTTCTGTCCATGGGAGACAGGGTCCTGGGGGTGGCCGGCGTGGGCGCGGATGTGGGGTACGCCCCGGAGCCCGGTGCTCCCGTGCTGCAAATTGTGTTTACTAAAACAATTTAAGAGAAAGAGGTAGCCTGCTATGCATGATTCCATTGAGCGCGTTCTCCTGACCGAAGACCAGATCAAAACCCGGATTGAGGAGTTGGGCAGGGAGCTGGCCGCGGACTACGCGGATAAGAATCCCATTTTCGTGGGGATTCTCAAGGGCGTGGTGATTTTCTTCGCCGACATCGTCCGGGCAGTGCCCATCCCCTGCCAGTTTGACTTTATGGCCGTCTCCTCCTACAGCGGCACCAACTCCACCGGCATCATCAAGGTGAAGAAGGACCTGTCCGCGGACATCGAGGGCCGCCATGTGGTGATTCTGGAGGACATTCTGGACTCCGGCCTGACCCTGAAGTATACCACGGAATACCTCAAGTCCAAGAACCCCGCCTCCGTGAAAATCTGCACCTTCCTGGACAAGCCCGAGCGGCGGCAGTCCGACATTGTGGCAGATTACATCGGCTTCACCGTGCCCAACCTCTTCGTGGTGGGCTATGGCCTGGATTACGACGAGGAGTACCGGAATCTTCCCTATGTAGGCGTGCTGAAGCCTGAGGCTTATACCAAGTAATTAAAGGAGATACCCATATTGAGACGGAATAAAACCGCGGGAATCATCATCTATGCCGCCCTTCTGCTGGTCGCCATCAGCCTTCTGAGCTGGTGGGTCAAATCCATGAACGCCCAGGGCCTCAGCTACTCCAAGGTGGTGACCCTCTTTGAGGAGGAGAAGGTCAGAGCCTTTTCCGTGAAGGACAATACCCTGCACCTGTACCTCTGGGAGCCTCTGGACGGCAGCACCGAGCAGGTGTCCTACCTGTACAGCACCGACGCCTTCCGGGAGGATCTGGGAGCGCTGTTCCGGGAGCAGTCGGCCAGCGGCGTTTTGGAGAGCTACACGTTCCTGCCGGACTCCAGCCCCTCCATTATCAGCCGTACCATGCCCTATCTTCTGGCGGGCCTGGTGCTGATTATGGTATGGGCCTTCCTGAGCAGCCGCTCCGCCAGCGGTGTGACCGGCTTCGGCAAGGCCAAGGCGAACCTGGGCCCCGCGGGGAAGCCTGTGAAGTTCTCCGACGTGGCCGGTGCCGACGAGGAGAAGGCGGAGCTCCAGGAGGTTGTGGACTTCCTGCGGGACCCCCGGAAGTTTCAGAACATGGGCGCCAAGGTGCCCAAGGGCGTTTTGCTGGAGGGCCCCCCGGGCACCGGCAAGACCCTCCTGGCCAGAGCCGCCGCCGGAGAGGCGGAGGTTCAGTTCCTGTCCATTTCCGGCTCCGACTTTGTGGAGCTGTATGTGGGCGTGGGCGCCAGCCGGGTGCGGGACCTGTTTGACCAGGCCAAGAAAATGGCCCCCGCCATTGTTTTTATCGACGAGATTGACGCCGTGGGCCGCCGGAGAGGCGCGGGCATGGGCGGCGGCCACGACGAGCGGGAGCAGACCCTGAACCAGCTCCTGGTGGAGATGGACGGCTTCCAGGCCAACGAGGGCGTCATTGTGCTGGCCGCCACCAACCGCCGGGACATTCTGGACCCCGCCCTGCTCCGTCCGGGCCGCTTTGACCGGCACATCTATGTGGGCGCCCCGGACGCCAAGGGCCGGGAGGAGATTCTGAAGCTCCACGCCCGGAACAAGCGGCTGGCAGGGGAGGTGGATCTCAAGACCGTGGCCCTGGCCACCAGCGGCTTCACCGGCGCGGATCTGGAGAACCTTTTGAACGAGGCCGCCATTCTGGCCGTGCGGGAGAACCGGGCCGTCATCACCTCCGGGGATCTGGACGAGGCCATGATGAAGATCATCGCCGGGCCTCAGAAGCGGAGCCGGGTCAGCCGGAAGCGGGATCTTCAGATTACCGCCATTCACGAGGCGGGCCACGCGGTTGCCATGTATTTCCTGCCCACCCAGGACCCGGTGCGGCAGATTACCATTATTCCCCGGGGCCAGGCCCTGGGCCTCACCGTGAGCTTCCCGGAGGAGGATTCCGCCCACATGACCCGCAATGAAATGTACGAGAGCATTGTGGGCCTGCTGGGAGGCCGGGTGGCGGAGGCTTTGTTCTGCGGGGACATCTCCACCGGCGCCTCCAACGACATTCAGCGGGCCACCAAGCTGGCCCGGGACATGGTGGCCCGGTACGGCATGAGCGAGAAAATCGGCGCCGTGTCCTACGAGTCCGACCAGGAGATTTTTGTGGGCCGGGACTATGAGAAGACCAAGTCCTACTCCGAGGAGACCGCCGGCCAGCTGGACCAGGAGGTCAAGAGCCTGGTGGACCGGGCCTATGGCCAGTGCGCGGAGCTTCTGAAGGAGCACCGGAAGAAGCTGCAGGATGTGGCGGATTTCCTCCTGGCGAACGAGACCATGTCCGGCAAACAGTTCCGGGCCTGCATGGAGGGCGCTCCCTTCTCTGCAGAGGGCGGAGACTCTTTGTTGTTTCCCCAGGAATAAAGAATCCAATTAAAAAATACGGAGGGTGCGGCCCATGGGGCTGCACCCTCCGTATTTTGACAAAGGCCGGGCGGCTATTTCTCCGGCCGGGCGTCGATTTCAAACTTGTTGGAGTCGCCCCGGTAGTGGGAGGAGGCGTAGTCCACGATTTTTCCCACGGCGTTGTAGGAGATGGTCTGGAAGCAGAGGATGGGGGCGCCGGGTTTGATGGACAGGAGATTGACATCGTTGGAGGAGGCCTTCTCCGCCGAGACGATGGTACGGGTGCGCACCGGACGGGAGGCGGCGGTCTTGGTCATGATTTCGTAGAGGGACTCCCACTGAAAGTCGTGCCCGATCACGAAGTTGCAGATATCCCAGGGCAGGTGGTTGTGAATGGTGACCATGGGCTCATCGTCGGCGAACCGGCGGCGGAACATGGAAATCACCTTGTCCCCGGGGGAAATGGCCATGGCCTTGGCCAGCGGCGCGGTGGCCTCAATCACCTTCAGCTCCAGAAGCTCCGTGTGGGGGGTCTTGCCCAGGCGGCGCACCTGCTGGTGGAAGGGCTCAAAGGAGCGGATGTAGGTGGTGGAGGACTCCGGATGGCAGACGAAGGTGCCCTTGCTGGTTTTTCGCTCCAGCCAGCCCTCCTGCACCAGCTCCGCCACGGCCTGCCGCACGGTGGAGCGGCTGATCTGCAGAGACTCTGCCAGCTGTATTTCCGTGGGGATGCACTGCCCCTCCTGATAGACGCCGGTTTTAATCTTGTTCAGAAGGATGGATTTTAATTGATAATACAGGGGAATCGGTACGGATTTGTCCAGGTCAGTAAAGTCTGCGAACATCTTTCTCTACCTCCGTTATGGGTGTTTTCCCTTTATTCCTTTGTTCGAACTTACCAAACAAATTGTACACCATTTACAAGATGAATGCAAGATATTTGTGGAAAAATTTTGAAGAATTTCCTTGAAATTCCGAAAATGTCATGTTAATATAAAGACACGCTTGGTACGAACAAACGAATGAACATAGTGACGTAACAAGGAATAAACCGGAGGTGGATAGAGTCATGAAAAGGGTACTGTGCGTGGGTATGGCCGTGTGCGACGTGCTTCTGAAGCCCATCTCATGGGACGTGCTCCAGCGGGACAGCGTCTCCATCGATACCCCTGTGACCAGCTGCGGCGGCGACGCGCTGAATGTGGCCATGGCTCTGAGCAAGCTGGGGCTTCCGGTGCGGATCTGCGGCAGAATCGGCCTGGACGGAAACGGGGCCTTCATCCGCCGGTCCTGCCAGAAGGCAGGGGTGGATGACAGCGGCCTGCGTCCCGACCCGAGCTATGCTACCGCCTCCAGCTATGTGCTGATTGACCCCGAGGGGGAGCGGCACTTTCTCTCTAACCGCAGGCTGTTCCATGTGCTGAGTGATGAGGACGTCTCCTGGGAGGATCTCCTCTGGGCGGACGTTGTGTATTTCGGCTCCGCCATGGCCCTGCAAAAGATGAACGAGGGCGGTCTGGAGCGGCTGTTCCGGAGGGCCAGGGAGCTGGGCAGGGTCACGGCGATGGACGCGGCCCTGACGGACGCCCCGGCGCCGGAAAACTGGCTGGAGTATCTGAAGCCTGCCCTGCGCTTTACGGATGTGTTTTTCCCCAGCCTGGAGGAGGCTCAGGCCATCACCGGCCTGAGAGAGCCGGAGGACATGGCGGAGGCCTTCCGGGGCCTGGGTCTGAAGGTTCTGGGCATCAAGCTGGGCTCCAGGGGCTGCTTTGTGACCGACTTTACGGAATCCAGACGGATTCCCGCCGTACCCGGCATCCGGGTGGTGGACACCTGCGGGGCGGGAGATTCCTTTATGGCGGGCTTCCTGTGCGGCATGACCCAGGGGTGGGATCCCTTCCAAAGCGCGGCCTTTGCCAGCTGCGTCGCCGCGAAAAATGTACAGGCTGTGGGAGGCACAGCCGGTGTTCCGACGTTTGATGATGCCCTGGGGTATTATCATAAATTCTATTCTGCAAATTGAAGAGAAGCGAGGTAAAACTTATGAAATTTGCACCGATGAAGGAACTTCTGAATCTGGCGGAGGAGAAGGGAATCGCCTACGGGGCTTTTGTGACGGTCTCCTACGACTCCGCGTTGGCCGCCATTGAGGCCGGCTCCGAGCTGAATGTACCCGTCATCTTCATCACCGGTACCGATTGCTGCGAGCTTATGGGCGGCTTTGAGGGAACCGTGGAGACTGTGAAGCGGGCCGCCGCCAACACCCTGGTGCCCATCGCCCTGCACCTGGATCACTGCCGCACCTTTGAGGAGTGCGTGGCCGCCATCAACGCCGGCTATTCCTCCGTCATGATCGACGGCTCCTCCCTGCCCTTTGAGGAGAACATCGCCCTGACCAGAAAGGTTGTGGAGTACGCCCATCCCCTGGGTATCACCGTGGAAGGTGAGCTGGGCAAGCTGGTGGGCGAGGAGGGCGACCTCATTGTGAAGGGCCCTGAGGGCGCCCAGACCGACCCCGAGGAAGCCCGGATTTTTGTGGAGCGCACCGGCGTTGACTGCCTGGCCGTCAGCATCGGCACCCAGCACGGCGCCTATGTTGCCGCGCCTCACCTGAACATCCCCCGGCTCAAGGCCATCCGGGAAGTGGTGAACGTGCCCCTGGTGCTCCACGGCGGCTCCGGCACGCCTGTGGATCAGGTTCAGGATTCCATCCGCAACGGCATCCGCAAGATCAACGTGGCCACCGATGTGATCACCGCCATGGTCAAGAAGTACAACGAGGTCACCAAGGTTCCCGGCTTCAAGTACAACACCGCCATCTATCCCCAGGTGAAGGATGCCATGAAGGAGCTCATCAAGGAGAAGATGAATCAGTTCCGTTTTATGTGAGAAAGAGGCAGAGGACTGCTTCTGAAAAAAATAAAAAGGAGAATTGAAAGCTATGAAAAAGATGTTCGCTCTCGCCCTGGCCCTGGTGATGGTTTTCGCCCTGGCCGCATGCAACTCCAAGACCCCATCCGATTCCACAACCGCTCCTGAGAACAAAACTGCCGACAACGTGAACGCCACGGTTATCTGGCGTGCCTTTGACGACCAGTTCCAGTCCGGCTTCCGGATCATCATGGAAGAGGAAGTCAAGGATATCTCCGGCATCACCCTGGATATGCAGGACGGCGAGAACGACGTTTCCAAGTTCACCAACAAGCTGGAAGTCGCTCTCACCAAGGGCGCCAACATCGTGGCTCTCTGCGCCCCCGACCGGGAGTGCACCGCTGAGCTGATGGCCAAGTGTGACGCTGACAGCGTGCCCGCTGTGTTCTTCAACATGGAGCCCATGCCCGAGACCATGGAAGCCTACGACAACATCTGGTATGTGGGCGCTCAGGCCAAGGAGTCCGGCACCATGTGCGCCCAGGCTCTGATCAACTACTGGAATGCCAACACCGAGATCGCCGACAAGAACGGCGACGGCAAGCTGCAGCTGGTAATTCTCCAGGGCGAGATTGGCCAGCAGGACGTGGTTCTCCGCACCGAGGCCTATGAAGAGACCCTTCAGGCTGCCGGTATCGAGTATGAGATTCTGGCCTGCGATACTGCCAACTGGGACAAGGCCCAGGCTCTGGATAAGATGAACGCTTGGATTACTGCTTATGGCATTGACGGCATTGAAGGCGTTCTGTGCAACAACGATGGCATGGCCATGGGCGCTGTGCAGGCCGCTCTGAACAACGGCTACAACCAGGGCGATCCCGCAAAGTTTATGCCCATTGTGGGTATTGACGCCACGGTGGAAGCCCTCCAGGCTATGAAGGACGGCAGCCTCCTGGGCACCGTTCTGAATGACCGCAACAGCCAGTCTGTTGCTATCATCAATGTGATGAAGGCTGTTATGGCCGGCCAGAAGATCACCGAGGATGTGGTCGGTGTGGACTGCACGGTGGACGGCAAATATGTTTGGGTTCCTTACGTCATCGTGGATGAGAGCAACCTGGACGCTACTCTGGAGCTCATGCTCTCCTTTGAGTAAGTCGGATCGTATCATTTGATTCCCTTTGGTTTGGAAGGCCTCCGGCGAGGACCGGAGGCCTTCCTCCTAAAGCAGACGTTCCAAAGCAATATCATTTTTCCGGAGGTGGTACCTTGCAGCAATACCGTTTGGAAGTGGAAGGAATGTGCAAATCCTTCCCTGGGGTCAAGGCCCTGGATCATGTTTCTCTGCGGGTAAAGCCCGGCTCTGTCCACGCTCTCATCGGAGAAAATGGCGCGGGCAAATCGACTCTGATGAAGTGCCTCTTTGGACTGTACCATCCGGAGGAGGGCACGGTGAAGATCGACGGAGAACCTGTGACAATCACCGACAGCAAAGCCGCTTTGCACCACGGCTTATCCATGATTCACCAGGAGCTGAACCCGGTTCCCTATCGCAATGTGATGGACAATATCTGGGTCGGCCGGTTCCCCAAAAAGGGACTGGTGGTGGACGAAAAAGAAATGGAGCGGAAGACGACCAAGCTGCTGCAGGATCTGGAATTCGACATCCCCTGCAAGACGCTGGCAAAGAACCTGTCCGTCTCCCAGCTTCAGGCAATTGAAATTGCCAAGTCTATTTCCTACGACGCAAAGATCATCATCATGGACGAACCCACCTCTTCTCTCACGGGAGCGGAGACAGATCATCTGTTCAAGCTGATCCGCAAGCTGAAGGCGGAGGGCAGATCCGTCATTTACATCTCCCACAAGCTGGAGGAGATCTTTGAAATTGCCGATGAGATCACCGTCATGCGGGACGGGCAGTATGTGGGCTCCTATGCCGTGGGAGATATTACCATCGATCAGCTCATCGCCCTGATGGTTGGACGGGACATGGACGAGCGGTTCCCGCCCAATGAGCATGTGGTGCAGGAGGAGAACATCCTCTCTGTGGAGCACTATACCTCCTCGAACCCCCGATCCTTCCGGGACATCTCCTTCGGACTTCGGAAGGGGGAGATTCTGGGCATCGGCGGCCTGGTAGGCGCCCAGCGCACGGAGCTGGTGGAGGCGATTTTTGGCCTGCGCCCCATCCGGGAGGGGAAGCTCACCATGCTGGGCAAGCCCATCCGCAACCGCAGCGCCCGGGAGGCCATCTCCCATGGGTTTGCGCTGCTCACAGAGGAGCGCCGCGCCACCGGCATCGTGCCCATGCTGTCCGTGAAGGACAACGCCCTGGTGGCGGCCTATAAGAAATTCGTAAACAACAAGCTTGGCGTTTTGAATCCCAGACGGCTGGTTCAGCCGGTGGACCAGGTGTGCAAGCAGCTGGACGTGCGTATGGCCAATATGAATGTGCAGATCAAGAACCTCTCCGGCGGCAACCAGCAGAAGGTTCTGGTGGGCAGATGGCTGCTGGCAGGCTGCAACATCCTGATTCTGGATGAGCCGACCCGCGGCGTGGACGTGGGCGCCAAGTATGAGATCTATAAGATTATGCGCCAGCTGGTCCGGGAGGGGAACTCCATCATCATGGTCTCCTCGGAAATGCCGGAGCTTTTGGGTATGTCTGACCGGGTCATGGTCATGTGTGAGGGCCGGCTTTCCGGCATCCTGGAGGGAGAGAAGGCCAATCAGGTGGAGGTTATGCGCCTGGCCACCGCTTTCTCCGCAAAAGAAGAAGCAGTCGGAGGTTGATTATGAACGCGATGAAACTGAAACGGCCCGGCAGCGCCGACTGGAAGAAGCTGCTGATGGACAATGTCCTGATCCTGGTCCTGCTCATGATGATTGTGGTGATCATTGTCATCGAGCCCGCGTTCTTCCAGTGGCGGGTGATGAAGGACATTCTGACCCAGTCCGCCGTGAAGCTGATCTGCGCCCTGGGCCTGATGTTCCCCCTGCTTCTGGGCGGCACGGATCTGGCCGGCGGCCGGCAGGTGGGTCTGGCCGCGGTGATCGTGGCCTCTCTGTCCCAGACGGCCACCTATGTGAACCGGTTCTATCCCAACCTGCCCAATCTGCCCATTATTGTGCCCATTCTCATCACCCTGTTGGTGGTGTCGGTCATCGGCCTGTGCAACGGCCTCATGATCTCCAAGCTGAAGATGGCGCCCTTCATCGCCACCTACGGCATGAGCACCATTGTCTATGGCATCAACTGCCTGTACTTTGCCCAGGAGCCCAACCGGTCCCAGCCCATCGGCGGCATTCGGGAGGAGCTCACCTGCCTGTCCAGCACCCAGTTTTTGGGCGTGAGCCTCCTGGTCTGGATTGCGCTGGCCATCGCCCTGGTAGTCTGGTTCGTGCTGAACCGCACCACCTTCGGCAAGCACATCTACATCGTGGGCGGCAACCAGGAGACGGCCAAGGTCTCCGGCGTCAATGTGCCCCTGATTATCATTGCCTGCTTCATCATTGAGAGCTGCCTTGTGGGTATGGGCGGCATTCTGGAGGTTGCCCGCACCGGCGGCGCCAATTCCGGCTACGGCGTCTCCTACGAATTTGACGCCATCTCCGCCTGCGTGGTGGGCGGTGTGTCCCTGAGCGGCGGCGTTGGCAAGGTGTCCGGCGCACTCATCGGCGTCATTGTCTTTACCATCATCAGCTACGGCCTGACCTTCATCGGCCTGAACCCCAACTGGCAGCTGATTATCAAGGGCCTGATCATCATTGCGGCTGTGGCTCTGGATATGCGGAAGAATGCCTGACCAATCATAGGAGGATTATTATGGAGAAAATGAAGTTAAGTGAACATCTCAGCCTGTCCCGGGTCATCCAGGGCTTCTGGCGGCTGGACAGCTGGGATTTCAGCACCCAGGAGCTGGTCTCCTTTATGCACGCCTGCATTGAGCGGGGCGTGACCACCTTTGACACCGCCGAGATCTATGGCGGCACCCTCTGCGAGACCCTGATGGGCAAGGCCTTTGCCGCCGATCCCTCTCTCCGGGGGCAGATTGAGCTGGTCTCCAAGACCGGCATCTACAAGACCCCGGTGGATGGGGACATGTTCGGCTACTACAACACGAAGAAGGAGCGGGTGCTCCAGTCCTGCCAGGAGAGCCTGCAGCGGCTGAATACGGACCATCTGGATCTGTATCTCATCCACCGGGAGGATCCCTGCTTCGACCCCTACGACACGGCGGAGGCCCTTCTCTCCCTGAAGGAGCGGGGACTGGTGCGGGAGATCGGCGTCTCCAACTTCGACCCCTTCAAGTTTGACGCCCTTCAGAAGGCCACCGGCGGCCAGCTGGTGACCAACCAGATTGAGTGGAATCCCGTGTGCTTTGAGCACTTCAACTCCGGCATGATGGATTATCTGACGGTAAACCGGATTCATCCCATGATCTGGTCCCCCCTGGCCGGTGGACGGCTGTTCAGGGAGGGGGATCCCCAGTGCGAAAAGGCCATGAAGGTCATCCGTGCCCTGGCGGAGAAGCACGGCGTGGAGCCTGCGGTGATGGTCTACGCCTGGATTCTGTATCATCCTGTGGGCGCCATGCCCCTGGTCGGCAGCAGCAAGGTGGACCGGCTGGATCTGGCAATCCAGGCCCTGGATGTGAAGCTGGAGCACAGCGAGTGGTACCAGATCTATGTGGCCAGCGGCCAGCAGGTGCTGCGCTGAGGTCAGCCAAACGCCCTGGCGAACCGACGGAAAAACATTCATGCAGCCGGTGCCTGCGCCGGAGGTGTGCATGACAAGAAAGGCGCAATTTCAGAAAACAGAAATGGGGGTGTCTCAAAACTCGTTTTGAGACACCCCCTGACGATTTTCCAAACCCCATCGGTTTGGAAAATCGGTTGATTGAACGCGAAAGAGGCCCTTTGCCCCTTTCACACTTTCCCCGCTACTCTATATCGCTAAATTTTTCTCCTATTTTTCCTGGTGCAGCAGTATGTGAGACAGTCCCATTTCTGTAAATTATCCCTTCCTTCCTGCCTGCCGGGAAAGGCTCCTGGATACCCCCTAGTGCGTTGTAACTTCTAAAAATCGACTACAGATCCTATAAGGGCCGTGATTCTACGAACCGTAGGGGAGGGTCATGACCCTCCCGCAGTATGGGACTTCCTATCCCGGTGCACCCGGGCGAATCCGTAAAATCCTTTGACTCTGGAACAAAACAGGCCCGGGTGGGCCCGTTTTGTTCCGGGAGGGTCATGACCCTCCCCTACAATGCACCAAAGTGATATTTTAAAAGTTACAATGTTCTATCCTCTGAAAAGGAAAGGCGCCGAACCGTCTCCCGCACCAGGCCGCCCCTCATCCTCCGTAACTCATTGTACCCGACTTTTTCAGAAATGTCCACAGGGATTTCTCCGGCAGATTGAAAGCAGGAAACAGGAGCTGTCAAACACCCACGGGTAGCCCAGCCTCATGCAGGCGGTCGCTGTGATCCTCTGTGCATCCCGGTCATATTCCTGGCCGGGATATTCCCTTCCGGATTTTCAGTCCTAGGTTCCACCCCTTTAATATTCCTTCGTAACCTCCGCCGGGGAGATGCCGTAGGTCTCCAGGAATTCCTCCAGATCTCCGCCGGTTCGGAT
>JALETK010000128.1 GCA_022781505.1 Clostridiales bacterium
GGGTATGCCCGAAGCCCGCGCGCCGTACCGGCTGCAGAGCTCCGGGCATGGGAGTCTCCCACGGCCTGAAAAACATGCCACCGGCATGTTATTCAGCCCCGCTTCGCGGGGGCCGGCCTTTCGACTCCCATTACCCTCTCCAAAAAAGCAGGGGTTCGCCAAAGCGAACCCCTGCTTTTTTGGAGCGGGTAATGGGAGTCGAACCCACCTATCAACCTTGGGAAGGTCGCATTCTACCGATGAATTATACCCGCGAGATGGCCTTATTATAGCAGACCTCCGGGAAAATAGCAACCCTTTTTTGTCGAAAAATTTTCCGTGGGTGGGATTATTTCAGTCCCAGTCCCTCTATTGTGGACACAAGTACCTGTGCAAAGGCCTCTCCGGCGGCAATGGCCTTTTGGAGGGTGTCTCCGGCGGTGCCGATTTCCACCAGGAGGGAGCCCTTGGTGGCGTGCTCGTTGTAGCGCTCCGGGCACAGGGACATGGGGCGGGCCAGGCCGGGGTAGAGCCGCTCCATCTGCACCTGGAGCTTCAGGGCCCAGGAGAGGTTCTCCTGCCAATCCGGGTGATAGAGGCCCCCCTCGTCCGTGCCCATGACCAGCATCACCTGGGCCGCGTGCCTGCCGTTTACCGTGGCATCCGTGGCCATCTGGGAGCCGTCGGACAGCTCCACCGCGTCCCGGTGGACGTCAATCACCATCTGAATGGAGGGGTACGCCTCCAGATAGCTCTGAATGTTCTGAAGCGTCCTGTCGTAGGAGCCGTTGTAGGAGGGATAGTCGTTCAGGGTGGTGTCGTGAATGACAGAAATGCCAGCCTCCTCCAGCACCCGGGCCATGGCATCCCCCACCCGAATCATATTGTACCCGGTGTCCAGGGTTCTGTAATTGGCGGAGGCCGTGTACTCCCAGCCGGGCTCCTGGGTGTAGCTCTCCGTGGCATGGGTGTGGATGATGAGAATCCGGGGATCGTCTCCGGAGAAATCCAGCTCCACAGGGGCCTCCAGCAGGGCGCCCAGGTCCGGGCGGTACTCGCCCCCGTATTTGATTTCAATGCTCTGGGCCTCACCGGCGGAGAAGCTCAGAGGCTCCTCCTCCGGGGCCGCCGTGGGGAAGACATAGGGCTCCGGTTCCTCCGTGGCAGGGACCGTCTGGGCCGTGGGCTCCGGCCCGGCGGTGCGGCCGGTCTGCAGGTACAGGAGGAAGGCGGCAGCCTCATAGCCCAGCTCCTCCGAGGCGGCCACGGGGCCGCTGCCACCCAGCCGCAGCACCAGCGCCAGCAGCAGCACACCGACGCAGGTGTTCCGCACCCGCTTCCGCCACAGCTCCATGTCCATGCTCCTCACCTGCCCCTATCCATACTCCCCCGCCCCTATTGGGGGCGCTTCCAGCGCTTTCGGTTGGGAAGCTCCGCCCGGAGCTCCCGGAAGAAATCCCGGAGCACCCCGGCGCAGGGCTCCTCCAGAACACCGGCCGTGACCTGGGGATGGTGGTTGAAGCCCTGGGCGAACAGATCGCACACGGAGCCGCAGGCTCCGGCCTTGGCGTCCCGGGCCCCGAAAACCACCCGGGGAATCCTGGCGTTCACAATGGCTCCGGCGCACATGGGACAGGGCTCCAGCGTCACATACAGGGTACACTGCCACAGCCGCCAGCCGCCCAGCTCCCTGCAGGCCTGGTCAATGGCCTCCAGCTCTCCGTGGTACAGGGCGTTTTTCCTCTTCTCCCGGCGGTTCCGCCCCTGGCCCACCACCCGGTCTCCCAGGGTGATGACGCAGCCCACGGGAACCTCTCCCTCCCGGGCGGCCTCCCGGGCCAGCTCCAGGGCCAGCTCCATAAAATATGCGTCGTTCATAGCAGCACCTCCGTGCCGTTATGATACCCCATTTCTCCCCGCCGGTCAACCGGCTTGTCCCATAGGATACCACACCCCCCGGAAGAAAGAAAGGGAATCGGGGCAAGGGGCAGGGAGAATCTCCCGGACCACTTGGCAGTTGCATTTTCTCCGGAAAAGAGGTATGATGAGAGGGCAAAAAAAGAGCCGCCCTCCGGCGGCTCTCAGGTTCTGGATGCAATGCGGGCGCCGCCCTGAACGCTGCGGCGCAGGAGCTCCGTGAACCGGTCCGGGGGCATACAGTGCCGGTCGGACAGCCAGCGGAGCATGGCGGCGATGAATGCGTCTGAGTAAAAGGTGATGAAGAAATCCGCGTCCGCCTGGCCCTCAAACAGGTCCTCGGCGTAAATCCGCATGACGGGGTCCAGCACCTCCCGGAAATAGTCCTGGAAGGAGTTCTGCCCCTGCACGGACAGGGCGTTGCGGTAAAAGGCGCGGTTTTCATAGAAATACCCGCACAAATCCTGAATCAGGGCCCAGGTGCTCTCAAAGGGCCGGCTTTGAACTGCCATGAGAAACTCCGTCTGGAAAATCCAGTTGACCAGATCATACTTGTCCCGGAAGTGATAGTAGAAGCTCTTCCGGTTCATCTGGCAGGCCTGGCAGATGTCGCCCACGCTGATTTTCGCAAAAGGCTCCTGAGCCATGAGGCCCTTCATGGCCTCCGCCAGGATTCGTTTGGTTTGGTTGGAATCCGCCACTGGGGCCCCTCCTCCCAATTGGGATTGATTTTTCATGGAAAAATGATGATTTAAACTAATTATATCACAGAAACCGTGCCCCTGTCAACTTCCGGGGGCGGAAAGGAATGCTTATGGAATTGGGCCAGGTATGTCTGCGCCAGGGAGAGGAGCAGGATCTCCTCCGGGGCAAGCGCTGGGTTTATGACAACGAAATTGCCTGGGTGGATGAGGACTGTCAGAACGGCGGCATTGTGGATGTGACGGACAGCGGCGGGCGCTTCATCGCCAGGGGCTTTTTCAACGGGGACTCCAAAATCGTGGTCCGGATTCTCACCCTGGACCCCGGGCAGACCGTGAACCGGGAATTTTTCCGCCGCCGGCTGGAGCGGGCCTGGGCCTGCCGCCGGGCCCTGGGCTTTGAAAACGCCTGCCGGGTGGTCTTCGGGGACTCCGACGGTCTGCCGGGCCTCACCGTGGACAAGTTCGGGGACTACCTCTCCTTCCAGATTGTGAGCCTGGGCATGGAGCGCCGGAAGGAGGAGCTTCTGGAGCTGCTCACGGAGCTGTTTCACCCGGCGGGAATCTGCGAGCGGAATGACCTGCCCGTGCGGGAAAAGGAGGGGCTTCCTCAGATTTCCCGCTGGGTCTTCGGCGGGATGCCGGAGGTCACCTTCCGGGAGCACGATGCCATCATGCATGCGGATCTGCTCCACGGTCAGAAGACCGGCCACTTCCTGGACCAGCAGGAAAACCGGGGGAGAATCCGCCCCTACTGCAAGGACGCCCGGGTGCTGGATCTGTGCTGCCACACGGGAGGCTTCTCCATCCACGCCGGGCTCTACGGCGCGGCCTCGGTAGAGGCCGTGGACGTGTCCCGGGAGGCCCTGGATCTGCTTCTGCACAATGCGGAGGCCAACGGCGTTCAGGAGCGGATCACCACAGTCTGCGCCAATGTGTTCGACCTGGTGAAGGCCTACTCCCAGGAGGGGCGGCAGTTTGACCTGGTGATCTGCGATCCTCCGGCCTTTGCCAAGAGCAAAAAGGCCCTGGAGGCCGCCTACCGGGGGTACAAGGAGCTGAACCTGCGCTGTATGCGCCTGGTGGCCTCCGGGGGATATCTCGCCACCTGGTCCTGCAGCCAGTTCATGACCCCGCCCCTGTTTCTGCAGATGCTCCGGGAGGCCGCCGGAGACGTGGGCCGTCAGGTGCGGCTTTTGGAGCCTCTGATGCAGAGCCGGGATCATCCCGCAGACCTCTCTGCGGAGAACGCCTGGTATTTGAAGGGCTATATCTTACAGGTGATTTGAAAGGATAAAGAGATATGAACAAAGCGATTTTATGGGATCTGGACGGAACCCTTTTGTACACCCTCCAGGACATCGCCAACGCCACCAACGCCACCCTCCGGGCCTTCGGCCTGCCGGAACGGACCCTGGAGCAGGTGCGTCAGGCGGTGGGCAACGGCGCAGCGAACCAGATGCGGGTCTCCTGCGGCGGGGAGCCGGAGAATTTCGGGGAGATCATGGCCTTCTACCGGGACTACTATCCCCGGCACTGCAACGAGACCACCCGGCCCTACGACGGAATTCCGGAGACGGCGGAGCAGCTGCACCAGGCGGGCTGGCGCCTGGCCATCGTATCCAACAAGCCGGACGACGCCACAAAGCAGCTGTGGCGGGCCCATTTCCCCACCTTTGACCTGGCCCAGGGGGAGGCGGCGGGGATTCCCCGGAAGCCCGCCCCGGACATGGTCTGGAAGGTGCTGGAGGAGCTGGGAGTCTCCCGTGAGAACGCCGTGTATGTGGGCGACTCGGAGGTGGACGTGGCCACCGCCCGGGCCGCAGGGCTCCCCTGCATCTCCGCCCTGTGGGGCTACCGGGAGCGGGAGATTCTTCTGGAGGCGGGGGCAAAGCACCTGTGCCCCACCCCCGCTCAGATTCCCCAGGTTCTGGAGGAGATGTTCCATGGCAAATGAGTTTTTTGCCCTCATCTCCCGGATGCGGTACATCACCCGCTGGGGGCTCATGCGAAACACCTTCTCCGAAAACATCCAGGAGCACAGCCACATGGTCGCCGTGCTGGCCCACGGCCTGGCGCTCATTCGCCGGGAGCTTCTGGGCCTCCCCGGCCCGGACCCGGACCGGTGCGCCGTGGCGGCCTTGTATCACGACGCCTCGGAAATTCTCACGGGAGACCTGCCCACCCCGGTGAAATACTTCAACCCGGAGATTAAAAAGGCCTACAAGCAGGTGGAGCGGGTCAGCGGGGAAAAGCTCCTGTCCATGCTCCCGGAGGCTCTCCGGCCCAGCTACACCCACCTGATTCTGGAGGACGACCCGGAGACCCTGCCCATTGTGAAGGCGGCGGACAAGCTCTCCGCCTACATCAAATGTGTGGAGGAGCTGAAGGCCGGAAACCAGGAGTTTGAGTCCGCCGCCCAGCAGACCCGCGCCGCCCTGGAGGCCATGGAGCTTCCGGAACTGGCATACTTTATGCAGGAATTCCTCCCGCCCTTCCAGCTGACCCTGGATCAGCTGGAGTGAGCAGCCTTTTGCCAAAAACCACAGGCAACCAAAATGTCATCCTGAGCGCCAGCGAAGGATCTCGCGCAGAAGACCAACCACATCGGTGGCCTTGTGCGTGAGATCCTTCGCTTCGCTCAGGATGACATTTTGGGGGAGACTTGTTACGATTCCGACAGCTTACTCCGCCTTGGAAAGCGCCTCGCGCAGCTCCTCCATGGTTTTTCCCAGAAGGGGGTGGCGCTTCCAGGGTGCAATCTGGGCCATGGGGATGAGGACAAAGTCCCGCAGATGCATCTCGATGTGGGGAATGTGCAGCTCCGGGGTGTCCAGCACCAGATCGTCGTACAGCAGGATATCCAGATCCAGGGTTCTGGGTCCCCAGCGGATTTCCCGGACACGGTTTGCCTCCTGCTCAATCCCGTGAAGAACCTCCAGAAGCTCCTCCGGCTCCAGGGTGGTGCGCAGCTCCAGGGCTCCGTTGAGAAAATTGTCCTGCTCCACGCCCCCATAGGGCGCCGTCACCAGATAATCGGAGACCGCCTTTACCTGGCAGTCCTCCCTCTCATCCAGCCGCTTCACCGCCAGGTCCAGGTACCCGTTTTTGTCCCCCAGATTGGAGCCAAGGGCGATATAGGCCCTGTGCCAGCGGCGGCTGATCTCCACGGAGACTGTGTCCAGCGGGAGACCGATGGGAGCCCAGGGCTTTTGAATTTCCAAATCCACCTGCTCCACCAGGGGAAACGCCAGCAGCAGGGCCTGGGCCAGGCGCTCCGCCACACTCTCCAGGAGCTTCCAGGTGTGCCCCGTGACAAAGGTCTGAATGAAGTGGCTGACCTCCCCGTAGTTTACGGAAAAATTCAGGTTGTCCGTCAGGCCCGCTTTTCTCGTGCGGGTATGAAGAACCGCTGAAATCACAAATTTCTGCCCCAGGACATTCTCCTCCGGGAAAACGCCGTGCTTGGCAAAAACCTCCAGGTTTCCTATGGTAATCCGGTCCATCATGCCTCCCGCCGGCCCAGAATGGCCTCGGTCATCTGAATGACCCGCTTGTTTTCCTTCACGTCGTGCACCCGGACAAAGGCGCAGCCCTTCATCACACCCATCACCGTTGTGGCGAGGGTGCCCTCCACCCGCTGATCCGTGGGCAGGTTCAGGGTCAGGCCGATGACGGATTTCCGGGAGGTGCCCAGAAGAATGGGGAAGCCCAGGGTGTGCAGCACATCCACATGGCAAATGGCCTCCAGATTCATCTCGTAGGTCTTTCCGAAGCCCACACCCGGGTCGAGAATGATCTTGTCCTCCGGCACACCCGCCTCCCGGGCGATCTGGACACAGACCTCCATGTCCCGCACCATGTCCTCCAGGAAGTTCTGATACACAGCCTCATGCCGGTTGTGCATCAGGCAGCAGGCCACGCCGTACCGGGCGGTCAGCTCCGCCACCTTCCGGTCGTGCTTGAAGCCCCAGATGTCGTTGACCAGATCCGCCCCTGCCTGGAGCGCCGCCTCCGCCACCTTGCCCTTATAGGTGTCAATGGACACAGGAACGTCAAACCGGCGCTTCACCGCCTCGATCACCGGCACCACCCGGTCGATTTCCTCCTCCTCCGTAATCACCGTGTGCCCCGGCCGGGTGGACTCGCCGCCGATGTCCACAATGTCCGCCCCGTCCCGGACCATCTCCTCCGCATGGCGGAGCGCCTCGTCCAGCCGGTTGAATCTTCCACCGTCCGAGAAGGAGTCGGGGGTCACGTTGAGGATTCCCATAATATAGGTTCTGTTCTTTACATCAAATTCTCTGTTGCCAATTTTCATGATTTTCTCCCTTTTCAGTATGTAATCCACAGGTTTTTCTTTTCCTCCGGCCAGTTGCACAGCTCCCGGGCGGAGCACAGATAGCAGCTCCGGGCGCCCTTGTCCGCCCGGTAGAGATAGCTCCCCAGCCTGTCTTTCCCGGCGCTCTCCGGATTCCGGTGGGCCAGAATGGCAGCCTGGACGGCCCGGATCTCCGGCGCCTCAAAGCCGCAGTCCCTCAGAATCTCTTCCGCGACGTCCGCGCCCGCAACCTCGTGGGGCCTTCCCCCGGTCAGCTGCTCAAGCCTGCCCAGATCGTGGAGGAGGGCGGCGGCATAGATCAGATCCTTTGGGAGGTTGGCTCCGTCCTCCAGGCTGTAAATGTACATGAGCCTTGCCACATCCAGAAAGTGCTCCATGGTGTGGCGGCAGAAGATGCGGTTTTGTTCCGCCTCCCGGAGCTTTTCACACAGTTCCCGGAACAGGGGGTGGGCCTGTATCTTGCGGATGCGGTTTTCGTTTTCCATGGTCTGTCAGCCGCGCACCATCTGGAGGAACGTCTGCTGAAGGGAGTAGTCCTCCGCAAACACACCCCGCACCATGGTGGTGACGGTCTTGCTCCCCGGCTTCTGGACTCCCCGCATGGTCATGCACATGTGCTCCGCTTCAATCATCACCATGACCCCCTTGGGCTTCAGATGCTCCTCCAGGGCGTCCGCAATCTGCGCGGTCATGTTCTCCTGAATCTGGGGGCGCCTGGCAAACACCTCCACCGTCCGGGCCAGCTTGCTGAGGCCCGCCACCTTCCCGTCCGGAATATAGGCCACATGGGCCTTTCCGTAAAAGGGGAGAAGATGGTGCTCGCAGACGGAGTAAAAGGTGATGTCCTTTTCCAGCACCATATTGTTGTTGGTCGCGTAAAACTGCTTGCACAGATGGGTGGCCGCGTCCTCATAGAGGCCCCCGTAAATCTGCTCGCACATCCGCGCAATCCGGTCCGGCGTCTCTAGAAGGCCCTCCCGGTTAATGTCCTCACCGATGCCCTCCAGCATCAGCCGGACGCCCTGCTTGATTTTTTCATGGTCCATCATGCTCCATACCTCCTGTCCGTTGTTTCGGGATGCGGGCATTTCGGATTCTCCGGGGAGAAATACGCGCAAAAAAACATCCCGATGTGAATGAGCTTCCGGAATAAATAATAGTATCCCTTCACAATCGAGATGGTTTTCATCTGTGTGTTGCAACGGGTGCGGACTCCATATCGTAAGACGAGCTTTTCGTTTCTGTGGCGACTCCCCATCCACGGAACACTTGACGCATGGAATCCTATTTTGCATATTATTTATCTGAAACCATTATACTACCATTCCCGGAATAGTTCAACCGCTTTCTGTCTTTTTTCCGCCCCATTGTCAAATTGGGATTTCCGCGGCAAAATTCCTGTTGCATTTTGGAAACACCCTGTTATAATAAGGTTGTCCAGCGTCGCAGGGAGTAGGAAGGCGCGCGTCAAGTACCGTTCGGATGGGAGGTTGCCGGCGGGCGAAGGGGCTTTGCCCCGCGGTGCGCTTTCCGCAACCGCCTGAGCCGGATGCCCGACCCCGGCAGAGCCGTGACCCGCCATCTGCCAGTGGCCCAAAGACGCCGGAGTAGCTGCGTCCACGGGGGCATGTCGCTTGGATCGAACCGCATATTCCCCTTAACCTCCTCCATTTTTGAAAGGAGGACTTTTTTATGTCCAAATCCCAAGGAAGCACCGTCCCCGCAGGCAGCATGGCCACCCACTCCGCCAGCCGCATGGGCACCCGGCAGATCACTGTCTGCGCCCTGCTGTGCGCGCTGAACGTGGTTCTGGCCCGGCTGCTCACCGTCATGCCCAGCGCCGTGGCCCGATTCTCCATTGAAGCGGTGCCCATCATCCTGGCCGGCTATTTCTACGGCCCCATCTCCGGTATGCTGGTGGGCTTTGTGGGTGACACCGTCGGCTGTCTCGTCTTCTCCACCTACGGCTGGGACCCCATTCTGTCCGTCTCCCCCATGCTCATGGGCGTGTTCGCCGGTCTCCTGCGGCCTCTGGTCTATTCCCTGCGGAAGCCCGTGGACATCTGGCGGATCGCCCTGACCATTCTCCCCGGTAAGCTCCTGGGCTCCGTGTTCTGGACCAGCCAGTGCCTGATTTGGCTGGGCTATTCCAAAAAGGGGCTCCCGGTTCTCATGGGCGCCCGGGCGCTGGAGGCCGGGCTGGAGTGGCTTCTGGACACCCTGGTGGTGTACCTGCTGCTCCGAACCAAGGTGTTCCAGCGGATGAACCTCTTCCCCCCTGCCCGGAAGGAATCCAGCCGGGCCCGGAAGCTGCGCCTGGCCAGCGGCGCTATGGTGCTGGTTCAGGTGGTCGTCCTGGTGGCAGGCTCCTTGACCCTGGGCCTGGGCTTCCTGGACAAGACCCAGGAGATTCTGCCCCGCCTGGGCAATGGCCTTTTATACTTCCTGCCCACCCTGGCAGCCGCAGTCCTGTTTGTGGCGGCATGGAAGCCGGACAAGCAGGAAACCCCCTCAAACAACTGACCGCCTGACCTCTCAGGCGTCCCACACAGGAGATGCACGCTACAATGATGAATTATGATGAAGCACTGACCTATATCCACTCCGTATGCTGGAAGGGCACCATCCCCGGCCTGTCCCGAACCCAGGAGCTGCTGAAAAGGATGGGAAATCCGGAGCGGAAGCTGAAGTTCGTCCACATCGCAGGCACCAATGGCAAGGGCTCCACCGCAGCCATGACCGCCTCCATTCTCCGCAAGGCAGGCTACTGCACCGGCCTTTACACCTCGCCCTTCCTCTTCCGCTTCAACGAGCGGATGAATGTGGACGGGCTGGACATCGCCGACCAGGAGCTGGCGGAGATTACGGAATTTGTAAAGCCCCACGCCGAGGCCGTGGCTGAGCATCCCACGGAGTTTGAGCTGGTCACCGCCATTGCCATGGAGTATTTTGCCCGCCACCGGTGTGACATTGTGGTTTTGGAGGTGGGCCTGGGGGGCGCCCTGGATTCCACCAACGTAATTGACCCCCCGGAGGTGGCCGTGATCTGCAACATCGGCCTGGATCACACAGAGATTCTGGGCAACACCCTGGAGGAGGTGGCCAGCGCCAAGGCCGGCATCATCAAGCCCGGCTGCCAGGTGGCCCTCTATCAGGAGGCCCCCTCTGTGGACGCCGTGTTTGAGGCGGCCTGCAAAGAGCAGGGCGCGAAGCTCCACCGGGCGGATTTTGAGGCCATCGTTCCGGTTTCCCACGGCTTTGACGGCCAGGTGTTTGACTATAAATCCTGGAAGGGCCTGCGCCTGCCCCTGCTGGGCGCCCATCAGCTGAAAAACGCCGCCGTGGTTCTCACCACGGTGGACTGCCTGCGGGAGCGGGGCTGGCGCATCCCCGACGAGGCCGTGGTGGACGGCCTGCGGGACGTGGTCTGGCCCGGGCGCTTTGAGCTGCTGCGCCGGAATCCCGACTTCATTGCCGACGGCGGACACAATCCCCAGTGCCTGGACGCCCTGGCCCAGAATGTGCGGGAGTACCTGTCCGGCCGGGAGATCACCGCCCTCACCGGCGTCATGGCCGACAAGGACTACACCCAGATGTACGCCACCATGGCCCCCCTGGTCACCCGCTTCGTCACCGTCACCCCGGACAATCCCCGGGCCATGGCAGCCGAAGCCCTGGCCCAGGTTCTCGCCCCCTTCGGCAAGCCCGTAACCGTCTGCGGCTCCGTCCCCGAGGGCGTCCGCACCGCCATGGAGCAGGCCGGCCCCCAGGGCCTGGTACTTTCCTTCGGCAGCCTGTACATGACCGGCGAGATCCGCAAAACCGTCCTGGAGAGCCGCTGA
>JALETK010000153.1 GCA_022781505.1 Clostridiales bacterium
CCGGTCCGTGAGGCCCTCCTGGGACAGGCCCTTGTCCTCGATATACTGCTTCACAAGGGCGGTGATACCGGCCACCTGGGGGGCGGCCATGGAGGTGCCGCTCATGCTGGCGTAGAGGTTGGTCTCCGGAGCCTCGCCATAGATGGAGCAGATGTTGCCGCCGGGGGCGGTGATCTCCGGCTTCAGGCTCAGGTCGCCGGGCACACCCCAGGAGCTAAAGTCGCTCATGGTGTAGTAGGAAGATTCGTAGCAGGCGCCGATGATACCCTTCACGGCGGTGATGCTGCCGGTAAAGTACGCTCTCCCATCCTCCGTGGAATGCTCTTCGGCATTTTCCTGGATGAAGCCGGCGGCATCCTGGAGGGTAATCACGCAGGGCTGTTTGTACCCGTACCAGTAGGCATAATAGAAGAGATCCAGGTAATCCATGCCCGGCTGGTTGTTGCAGAAGACGGTGGCAATGGCCCCCGCTTTCACGGCGTTGATGGCTCTGGTGCTGATGTCCCGGGCGGATTCGTCCCCTCTCAGCACGCAGATGACAACCTTGCCGGCAACATCGATGCCCTCAAAATCCTTCGGATTGAAGGCGTCCTTGATAAAGACGTAGTCATACTCCGTTCCCGTTTTGTCCTCGGAGGTGTCCAGAGAGGACATGGCGAAGTTGCCGTTGGAGGTATCGTCCAGGTAGATGAAATCCCGGCCGTCGATGATGAAGTGATTGGTCACGATGCCGTCGTTCTCCACGGAGGCCACGGCCAGCACGTTGGTGTAGGAGCCGGGGGTGCCGCCGCTGGCGACGTTCACATCGTCCAGGAACAGCTCACCGTTGGGGTCGGCGTGCTGGGGCCAGTAGCCGTTGTTGCCCATGGAGGTAATCACCACGGTGTCGGTCTCGGCCAGGTAGTCCAGCAGCTGGGCATAGGTGTCGCTCTTGGGCTCACCGGTCCGGGCAGAGCCCAGGGACAGATTCACGGAGTCGCAGCCCAGCACAATGGCGTCCTCGATGGCGGCCATATAGTCGGAGTCGTAAGCGCCGCCATTCTGGCCGAAGACCTTCATCACAAGGAGCTGCGCGTCGGGGGCGTTGCCCACGGTGCAGACGGTCTCAGCGGCGGAGACGAACGCCCCGTCCTTCTTCAGATAGCGGTTGGCGGCGGCAATGCCCGCCACATGGGAGCCGTGGCCGGACTCGGCGTCGTTGTCATGGGTCACGTCCAGGCTGGCATCCACATAGTTAAAGCCGAAGGGGGTCTTCAGATTGATGTACAGATCCTGGGCGGTGAGGCCCTCGTACCGCTTGGCGGCGTTGGTCTGGGGCAGCACCTGGCTGATTTCCGCCGCGTCCAGCAGATCCAGAGAATCGAGATAGGCCTCGTAGGTCATCCCAGCCTCTCCGGCATTCTCCTTCAGGGCATAGGCCAGGGCATCCGGGTCCACGGACTGGTGGTCGGTGTCCAGGCCCGTGTCAATGATGGCCACCCGCATTCCCGCGCCGGTGTAGCCGGACTGCCAGGCCACGTTGGCCCCGGTCATCCGGGTGGAGATCACCATGTTGGGCTCGTTGACCGCATCCGTCACCACCTCCTGGGGCTCATAGCAGGTCTCCAGAACCACCTTTTCCACCCCGGGGAGCTTCTCAATGGCGGCGATGTCCCCGTAGGCCACATTGGCGGAGATGGCGTTGGCTGCCAGGGTCATGTTCCAGACCACATCCAGCTCCCGGCCGGTGGTTTTCTCAATGGAGGCGGTCAGGGCGTCCTGGGCGCTCTGGAGCCCGGCCCGGTAGGACAGGGCCGCCTTGTTGGCCGCGATGCCCTCGGTGGAGTAGCCGGCCTTCACGGTGGAGGCCTCCTCCAGGAAAATGGAGACACGAACCATGTCCGTACCGGCATACTCCGGCACATCGGATTCGCTCTCCAGGTCTGCGGGCTCTCCCCGGAGACTTTCGGAGACGCGGCTGTTGTCTACCTACTGAAAGGTGACGGTTTCGCTGCTGCTCCCCGCCGCGTCCACAGGGACGGCGAAGCCGCAAAGCAGCGCCAGCGCCAGCAGCATGGCCAGCAGGCGGGTCGGCAGATGCATCTTCTTCATAACGTTTGCTCCTTTTCTGTGTGATTCTTCCACAGGACACGCGCCGGGGGCTCCCCCGCTTTTTTAGCGATATACAGTACTCGCTGTTTGCAGTGCTCTATGGATGCAATCATTCTGCCACAGTTAATTCTTTTTTGCAATACTTTTTATTGCATTTTTTCATTAATATGAGTGTCCGCCACAGAGAGACATTCTAATGCTCCAGACGGGCAGAATGTGGGAATCCCCCTAAATGTAAATACATATTTTTGACAGAAGTAAGCATTTCACCCGATTAGAGTGGAATTTCCTTGATGTTTTTTGTCGATATGTCAATAGCTGGCCGACTATTTTGCAAAAAACCTCCAATTAGGTATTGATAAACATGGATTTTTTTGTTACCTTTATGGCAGTTCATATGACTTTACAAATCCAGGAACATTTTCAGAAGAGACGAATTTGTAATTACCAAAAGGAGGCCATAACAAAATGAAACCACGCTTCATGAAAAGAATTGTCTCCGCCCTGCTGTCAGCCACGCTGCTGATTGGCGCCGCGGGCTCCGTCCTCGCCGGCGGTGACGCGCTGCCGCCCCGGGAGGGAGAGCAGGGCTACCTGGGAGAGAACCAGCCCACCTATCACGGCTACCGGGCTTACGACGTTCTCAACTGGTCCGCGGAGACCGACGAGTACTCCCAGTTCATGCGGGCTGACGTGCCTCTCCAGGCGCGCAACGAAGCCTTCGCCGACACCCAGGCCAACCCCCTGCTGACCCAGGAGGCCCAGAGCCTGGCCCTGATGGAGGACTACGGCGACGAGTTCTTCAAACCTACACCGCCACCTTCGCCCAGGGCGAGACCTCCGGCACCGTCCGCGTCCCCGTGGTGGACGGCAGCCGCTATGTGCTGCGCCTGTCCTTCCTGGACGCTGAGGGAACCCCCGTGGCCAGCGTGGATCACGCCGGGAACCTCCTGGACCTGTACTGCGAGAACTACAAGGGCGGTCTGGAGCTCAGAACCATGGGCGCAGGCTGGCGTCTGGTGAGCCCCGAGGTCTACGACTGGTGGCACCTGTACGCCTGGCGGGCCACTGGCGATCCGATTACCTTTAGC
>JALETK010000172.1 GCA_022781505.1 Clostridiales bacterium
GGCAGATTCGGCAGCGGGTCTGTAGGGCGGGATCATGACATAAGCCGGGCACCTGCCGGAACCCTGGCACTTCCGATCAAACCCACCGCACCCCAAGTCTGTCATTGCGAACCAGCGCGCACGCTGGTGTGGCAATCCGTTCCCCTGCAAGCCGCAAGGCTTGCGCGCCCCGCCAGGGGCGCAGTAGACCTTCCCCCTACGGGGGAAGGTGGCCGCCAAAGGCGGCCGGATGAGGGGCGGCACCCGCCCAGACCTGAAAGCCTCCAGCCAAACGCACAAGTCCCCCCCTGCCCCTCCGGACGAGGCTGCCAATCAACCTGCCAGTGCTCCCCAACCCTCATCCGACCCGGCTTCGCCGGGCCACCTGGAATTGTGGTATCCCTTGCCACCGGCAAGGGATCATATCCAATGGCGCTTCGCGCTTGCCCCCACTGGGGGAAGGTTTAGGGCGCACCCACCAAGCCCTCTGCACCCCCTGCACCCGCACCGCCCCCACACAAATCCAATCCGGCGCGCAGCGCCACCACAACCGCCCGCAGGGCGATATCACCCGCCGCAGGTGGATATCACCGGCGCGTCAGCGCCATTTGGTCCAGCGGATCAAACACCACCCCCCGCTCCGCCGCCTTCTCCACCGGCCGGATGGGCCGGGCCATGCACATGTACCGCACCTCGTCGGCCACATGATCCTCCCCCTCGGTGTCCAGATCCTCGGGGCGGGTCTTGCTGTACTGCAAAAGGGGTATCGTCCGGATAAAGGCCCGGCAGCCCTCAAAAATGTACATCCGGGGGTAGCCGTTTTCATCGAAGGCCAGGCGGTGGTGCACCTGCATCCAGCCGGGAATCCGGTCGTTCACCCCCGGGGTGAAGTAGAGGCCGTAGCGCATCCCCACGTCCGCCACGCTGTCCCCCCGGCTGCCGTCCCAGATGGAGGGGTCGGCCACGCCGGAGATCTCCCGGCCCTTTAGCCAGGGGTGCTCCCGCTCCAGCCGCCTGGCCTCCTGCATCTGCCGCTCCACCGTCCAGCGAACCCCCTCGTTGGGGGTGTCCGTGCAGCCGTATAGCTCCAGAATGCGGTACAGCACCCCCTCGTAATCCACCGCCCACCAGCCGAAGGAGAAGGGCTTGCCGTAGCCCCAGTCGTAGGAGCGGTAGACCGTCCAGCTCCGGGGGATGTCAAAGGGCTCAATCACATGGCACCACCGGCGCTGATGCCGGAGGGCCCGGGCATCCCCCTTGTCCGGAGGGGGATTGGGGGTGAAGTCCTCGAAGAACTGCCCCTCGTACACGTCCCACCGGCCGTGAAGCCAGGCCTCCCGGAGCTTGGGGGGCAGCTTCCGGAGGCTCCGGAGGTACTCCGGCTGGGCCTCCATGAGGGCCTGGTTGTCCGTCACCAGGGCCTGAACAAAGGCGTAGTCCTCCGGATTCTCCCCCTCCTGAAAGACCCGGTCGATGAACAGCCGCTTAAAGTACCCATGGCTGGGGCCGCCGGGATTCAGGGTGTAGTAGGTGCGCTTGGGAAAGGCGTTGGCCCCCCGGACGCAGGCATCAATCTGCCGGAGCCACCCCTCCTGCATCTGCCCCGCCTCATCGGCAAACCACACGTCGTACTCGGCGCCCTGGTACTGTCCCAGATCCGCCTCTTTCGCGCAGTAGCCGAACCAGATGGAAGACCCATTGGGAAAGCGAAACACCTTCTCCGTCCGGTTGTAGGTTGCCAGCCCCCGGAGCATCCCCCCCAGAGGGGCAATGTGGTTGTTCAGCAGCTCCCGGTAGCTGCGCCGGGTGATGAGAATTTTAATCCCCGGAAACCGGGCACAGAGAAGCACCGCCTTCCACCGCACAAACCAGGACTTCCCCCCACCCCGGGCCCCTCCATAGGCCACATACCGCTGCCCCAACCGAAAGGCCGCCAGCTGCTTGCAGTTGGGCCTGTCCATATGGATGGTCAATTGAATTCCTCCTTCCCATGATCCACCCCCGCCCCCTCCGGACGAGGCTGCCAATCAAACCGCCAGTGCTCCCCAGCCCTCATCCGACCCGGCTTCGCCGGGCCACCATCCCCCACTGGGGGAAGGTTTTGGGCGCACCCACCAAGCCTCCCGGAACCTCCGCGCCCCCTGCACCCGCACCCGCCTTCCCACCTGCACCCACAAAAATCCAATCCGGCGCGCAGCGCCACCACAACCGCCCGCAGGGCGATATCACTCGCCGCCAGGCGAATATCACTGCCCGCAGGGCAATATCACCCGCCGCAGGCGGATATCACTGCCACAGGCTCCCCTTAATCTCCGTACTTCTCCCACAAAGCCCGATACAGCGGGCACCGCTCATAATCCCTCCTGCAGTAGGTTCGCAGCACCTGGTCCCGCTGGGCCAGGGTGGGGAACCAGGTGGTGCCGCCGGAGTCCTGGAACACCCCCTCGCAGGAAATGGTCGTTTTCTTCAGCCGCCGGAAAAAGGGGCAGCCGATGAGCGCAGATTCCCAATCCGCCATGTCACACCACCTTTCTGTCCTCCTGCCACCACTGAAGGATGGTGGCATAGTGATTTTTCACCCTGGCTTGCTTTTTCACAATGAAGTTCGCCAGCTTGTCCACATACTGGTCAAAGGCCTCCAGCCCCATGCGGTTGAGGAGATTCTCGATCTGGGCGTCGGTGAGAAGCACCACGCCCTTCCCCAGCTCCCCCTGCAAAAGCCGCATTTCTCCCGCCGCCGTCGCCGCCGCCGGTTCTGCTGCGGCAGCAGCAGAGCTATGCTGTGTTATGCTCTGCTGTGCTGTGCTATGCTCTGCTATGCTATGCTCTGCTATGCTGGGAATCCAATTGGAATCCAAATGGATTCCAGGAGGCTCCGTTCCGGATTCCATTTGGATTCCGGAGGCGTCCTTCCCAGACTCTCCTCTTCGCCGGGAACGGGCCGCCGTCTTTCTGGCGAGGCACTCCCGCTTATAGTCCACCAGGCTCTGACCGTCCTCCACAGGATGGCCGGTATAAATCCCGTTGGAGCGGATGTACAGCGCCTTTGCCGCCTCGGGATACCGAAGCTGCCGCATTCTGTCATTTTTAATGGTGTTGGCCAGTTTCCAGTGCTTAATGACCAGCACTCCGCCCACCTGGAGCAGAAACCGCCTGTCCAGGAGAGCCTGCAAATCCTTTGGCTTTAAGCCCAGGGCACGCACCGTCGGCAGGGCATTGTCCACAAAGCCGTCCTCATCCGCCCGCATCCCGAAATGGAAATACAGAAGCTGCGCCGTGTGGGGCATGGACATAAAGGCCTCGCTTCCCACAACCTGCATGTGAAACATTCTCCGCTCCGCCACAGTCTCACCCCCGCTCCAGATGAACCGGCCCCAGGCCCGGGGCGAACCGGATCAGCTGCCCCGGGGCCGGGGTCAGAAGCCCGATTCCCTGGACATCGTCCAGGAGCACCGGCGCCGCCGTGTCCCAGCGCCGGGCGAAGTCCCCCGTGAGCCGAAGCCCCGCGTTCACCTGCCCGGCGGCGCCCAGAAGGTCATAGGGAACCCCCGCCTCCATGAGCTCGCACCCGCTCCGCCCCCGGTGGGACAGGCGGATGCGCCCGGGGCCAAGCCACCTGTCCAGCCGCTCCTCCAGAATTGCCCGCTTTCCGGCCCGGAAGCGCTCCAGAAGGGCCAGCTCCTTAGCCGGCCCGCCGCACCCCTCCTGGAGCCGAAGGGCCTCCCCCCGGAGAAACCGCGCCCGCCGGGCAAGGCTTTGGCGCAAGGCCGCCTTGCCCAGCTCCGCCTCCAGGGCCTCCAGCCGGGCCCGGTTCATGGGATGGCGGAGCCGCTCCTCAAAGTCCGTGTCCAGCTCCCGGCGGAGAAGCTCCACCCGCTCCCGGGCCTCCCGCCGCCGGGCCTCCGCCCTCTCAAGAGACGGCCCCCGGAGTCCCTGGCCGCACAGGGGGCAGTCCCCGGAAAACCTGGCCTCCCCCTCGGCCCGGCGCAGCTCCTCCCGGAGCCGGGCCCGGAGCCGCCGCTCCGTCTCCAGGGCCCGGGGGTGGGCCTCAAACAGCTCCTCCAGCCGCCCGGACAGATCCTCCCCGGGGGCCAGCCCCTCCAGAAGCTCCTCCACCTCCTCCGCCCGGCTCCCCAGGGCCCTGACCTGCTCCCGGTTTCTCCGGCCCCGGGCCAGAAGCCTCTGCCGGTAGGCATCGGGGGAAGACTGGCCCATGGCCTCCAGAAGGGGCCGGAGGGCCGGATCGGCCTCCAGCAGCGCCCGGTCAGAGGGCATCTCCACCGCCCGGCACAAAAGGGCAAGCCGCCCCCGCCAAGGAAGGGCCTGGGGGAAAAACCGCGGCTCCATCAGCACCCGCAGCTCCGGGGCCAGGGCCCCAACCGCCTGAAGGTACCGGGTCTTGCCCAGGGAAACCCCGTCCACAAAATACCCGTACCGGCTCCCCCCGTCCTCCCGGAGGGTCCGGCAGAACCGCCGGGGAACCCCCGCCGCCTCCAGGGTGACCTCCGCCGCCGTCACCACCTCCCGCCCGGCCCCCAGGGGCCGAATACC
>JALETK010000135.1 GCA_022781505.1 Clostridiales bacterium
TATGTTCCCTACAACGTGTACCTGGAAATCACCGACGACGCCCTCATCGAAAACCCCGAGAACATCATCTACGAGGGCTGCCCCCACGAGAACACCACCACGGTCACAGTTCCCGCCACCTGCACGGAAACCGGCTCCGTCACCGTCACCTGTGACGGCTGCGGCGAGGTTCTTTCTCAGGAAGTGCTCCCCGCTCTGGGCCATGACACCGTAATCCGGAACGCCAAGGACGCCACCTGCACCGAGGATGGCTATACCGGCGACGAGATCTGCAAGGTCTGCGGCGAGGTGGTGAAAGAGGGCCAGGTCATTCCCGCCCACTGCGCCTCCGCCTCCTTCACCGACGTGAATACGGAGTCCTGGTATCATCCCTATGTGGACTATGTGGTGGACAACAGCCTCATGAAGAGCATGGGAAATAATCTGTTCGCGCCCAACGCCACGCTTACCAGAGGAATGCTGGTAACCACCCTGTACCGGCTGGCCGGGGAGCCTGAGGTCGAAGCGCTCTCCAGCTTCACCGATGTGGGAGAGAACCGGTATTACGCCAAGGCCATTGCCTGGGCAGAGGAGCAGGATATTGCCAAGGGCGTTACGGATACCACCTTCGCTCCCGAGGCCGTGGTGACGAGAGAGCAGGCTGCCACCTTCCTGTACCGCTACGCCCTGCGGTTCCTGGACGCTGCGGCTGCAGACGGCTCCGAACTGTCCGTTTACGAGGACGAAGGACAGATTTCCTCCTTTGCCAGAGAGGCCCTGTCCTGGGCCACCGCTGAGGGCATCTTTGAGGGCTTCCCCGATGGTACCCTCCAGCCCAAAGGTAATCTGACCCGGGCCCAGATGGCGAAGCTCCTCGCCGTGCTGGATCAGAAGTTCTAAAATTCCTGTCATCCTTTCAGACGCAGGGCCTGTCCCACAGCAATGCTGCGGGACAGGCCCTGCAAATTCTCTGTATCAGGAGTGGCTCTCACCGGCAGGTTCCCTGTTATTTCCCCCTCTTCCGGAAGTCCTCCTCAATCTCCGCCTTCCAGTCCGCCTGGATGGCTCCGCCGCTGCGTACACAGCTGACGGTTTCGCTGATGGTCTCATAGTTCAGTCTGGTTCCCCGGGGGTCAGGACGGTAATTCACCGCCCGGTCTGCGCCGATTCCGAAGCGTCGGGCCGTGGCAATGGCGTCGATGTTGGCCCCCAGGAACAGGAATTCCCAGCCAAAGTCCCGCTTCTGCCGCTCCACCATTTTCCGGACCTGGTCATAGCCGTATTCCCTGCTGGCGTTTTCCAGACCGTCGGTGGTGATAACAAAGAGCACCTTGTCCGCCCGGAGCTCCGGCGCGGTGTTCCGCTGGACATTGGCAATTTTGGCGATGGTGCTGCCCAGGGCGTCCAGGAGCGCCGTGCTCCCCCGGACGTAATACTCCCGGGTGGTGATAGGGCGAATGCCCTGGATGTCGATGCGGTCATGGAGCAGCTCGTACCGGTTGTCAAAGAGCACCGTGGTGACCACGGCGCTTCCCGCCTCCTGCTTCTGCTTTTCCAGAAGGGAGTTGAAGCCGCCGATGGTGTCCTCCTCCAGTCCTGCCATGGAACCGCTTCTGTCCAGGATGAATACCAGCTCTGTCCGTGTTTCTTTCATAAAAATATCCTCCAGTCATGTTTGAATTTCTGACTGGAGGATACCATATTTTTTAGGCGCTGTGGTCGCTTTGAAAGCGACAAATCCCCTTCAGCATGTTTCAAAGAAGGACAGCATATTGGAAATGACCTGCCTGCTCTCCGGATACTCCGGATACATGGCGCAGAAGGCGTGTACCAGCCGCGGGTCATTGGGCAGATCCTCCAGCTTGCAGGAAATCCCCGCGTTTTTCGCCGCCTCATAATAGGAGGTGGTATAGTGCCGCAGGTTGTCCGCCCCTGCGGTGATGAAATAGCAGGGCGGCAGGCTCTTCAAAATCTCCGGATGCTCCGGATTCGTATAGGGCCGGAAGGGATGACGCCGCCAGCCCTTGCCATAGAAGTCGCCGGTGAGGAAAATGCCAATCTGGTCATGCCGCCGGGTGTAGAACATGCCGCTCATAAGGCCCAGGGCCTTAACCGGAAGCCCGGAGGGCGTCACACCGGCGGCCTTGGCCATGGAGGGGCAGCGCTGCATGGCGACGGAATAGACCATCAGATAGGCTCCCGCGCTGTCGCCCACCAGATACACCCGGTTCCGGCATCCTCCCTTCTCCTCCAGAAGCCCGTTCACCCGCTCCATGGCTGCGGCAGCCGCTGCGTATTGGTCATACACCGTCACCTCCGGTACCAGTGGGTACTCCGGGCAGAATACCAGATACCCCGCCTGCGCCATCTGGGCGCACAGGGGCCGGTTCAGCTCCTTGCTGCCCATGAGCAGACCGCCGCCGTGGAAGTTGACAATCACCGGGAGGGGGCCGGCCTTCCCCTTGGGCCGGTACAGATCCATCCGCGCCCAGCTCTGGCTGCCGTAGGGAATGTCCAGCTCCGTCTCCACATCCCCGGGAACGGGATTGGCGTCATTGTGTTCCCTGGCCCAGCGGTTCAGCTTTTCCTTCTCCTGCTGCGTGTTTTTCTCAATAAAGCTCAGCATGTTCAATACCTCCTAAGCGCCCAGAAGCCTTTGATCAAAGGTGAAGAGGGCTTCGTTGATTGTATAAATGTCATAAATGTTCTCTTCAATAAAGTACCGGATAATCACGTCAAATTTGCTGCTGTTTGACAGGGCGTAGCCCGCCTTTCCCAGCAAATCCATGGTCTCGTCCAGATTCAGCCGCAGGGCCACCGCCAGGGCAATGGCCGTGGGCTTGCTGGGATTGTAGCCCTCCTTCCGGAGCTTGGAGAAGAGCTTCCGGTCCAGGTTTGCCCGTTTGTAGACCTCCACATCGGTCATGCCCTTTTCATCGATCAGCCGCAGAAGCATTCCGGAGAAGGACTCGTCCAGGTTTCCCAGCAGCTCCTGCAAAGAGCGCTTTTTGGGCTCAGAGGCTGCCATGGGAGTGGCGCAGGGCGCCGGTATCGCTTCCTGCTCCAGGAGCTGCCGCTCCCGGAATGGATCAAATCTCCTGCGAGGTGTCCGAAGCTCTGCATAGTGGTCGTCTATGTAACTCCGGAGGCTTCCCAGGAGCTTTTGCCCCAGGGCGGTGGCTTTCCGGTCAAAAACTGCCAGATAGACCTGCATCTCGCTGTGCTCCAGAAATTCCTCAATGGCTTTCATGGCAATCTGAAGGGCCTGCTCCTTGGGAAAGCCATAAATGCCCGAAGAAATCAGAGGAAAGGCAATGGACCCGCAGCCGTAGTGCTCCGCCAGGGCCAGGGCGGAGCGGTAGCTGCTGCGCAGAAGCGACGCCTCCCCGTGTCCGCCGCCCTGCCAGACAGGGCCCGGCGTGTGAATGACATACCGGGCAGGCAGGCGAAAGCCCTCCGTAATTACTGCATGGCCCACATCACAGTGACCGATGCGGCGGCAGGCCTCCTCCATCTGCTCATAGCCCGCCGCCCGGAAGATGGCGCCGCACACACCGCCCCCGGGGGCAAGGGCGGTATTGGCCGCGTTGACAATGGCATCCACCTTCATGGTGGTGATATCATTTCGAATGAGGGTAAAGGGCATATCCGCTTCCTCCTTCTACGCACCCAGGCGGGTGGTTCGGTACTGAATGGCCTCCGCCAGATGCTGGGGCTGAATCTCCTGGCTGCCATCCAGGTCAGCGATGGTTCGCGCCACCCGCAGAATCCGGTCATAGCTCCGGGCCGTCAGGCCCATGGAGCGGAAAGCCGCCTGCATCAGGGCCACGCAATCCCCGGAGAGGGCGCAGAACAGCTGCGTCTGAGCCGGGGTCATCCGGGCGTTGCAGAAGGTAGCCGATTCCCCAAACCGCTTGTGCTGCCGCTGTCTGGCCTGATTCACCCGCTCCCGAATGCACCGGGAGGACTCCGCCGGGGCCCTGCTCTGCAGCTCCTCAAATTTCACTGCGGGCACATCCACAATCAGGTCAATCCGGTCCAGCAGCGGGCCGGAAATCCGGCTCTGGTACTGGTCAACGGACGCCTGGGAGCAGGTGCACCTCCCGGAGGGGTCCCCGTACCAGCCGCATTTGCAGGGGTTCATGGCACACACCAGCATAAACTCCGCCGGATAGGTCACCGCACCAATGACCCGGGAGATGGTCACCTGACCATCCTCCAGGGGCTGGCGCATAATGTCCAGGGTGTCCTTTTTGAACTCCGGCAGCTCATCCAGAAACAGGACCCCCTTGTGGGCCATGGAGATCTCCCCGGGCCTGGGATTG
>JALETK010000014.1 GCA_022781505.1 Clostridiales bacterium
GCGGCCCGGGGAGGAGACCAGTCTGAACGTCACGGCGGATATCTCCGAGGTCACCATCTCCGTGTCCCGGGAGGGAAGTGCGGCGGACGCCAACTGGGCCACCGACGGCTTTGACACCGTGGCCGAGCTCACCGTCACGGCCCTGGAGCCCGGGGTGACCACCCTGAACTTCACCAATGACGCCAATGACCAGAGCTTCCGGGTCCTGGTGGTTGTGGTGGACTGAGGCGGGATGCTGTAAAAAGTCCGGGGGGCTATTGAAACGTATAATGACCTGCCCGGTAGCCCCTATTCAAACACACCGGCCCCCGACTGTGCACCCTGCAATGGGGCAGCATCGCACCGGCCGTGAGGCTGGTTCTTTGCCTGGGCCGGTATTGCGCCCCTGCCGGGGCGCGCAAGCCTGCGGCTTGCGGGGGAGCGGATTGCCACACCAGCGTGCGCGCTGGTTCGCAATGACAGGCTTGGAGGTGCGGGACGTTTGGCGGGAGTACGGAGCTTCCGGTGGGTGCGCCGCAGGGGACAGACAGCCGCTCCACGGTGTGGTTTCCGACCGTGCACCCGTCCCGGCTATGCACCTGTAGGGCGGGGGCTTGCCCCCGCCGGGTACCCGCAAATTGATCCGGTACCTCCGTCCCAATGCACCCGGCCCTGCCCAACGGTGCGTTTTGCGGAAATGCAGGGGGCGGAGGGGGTCGGAACGGGCAAGACCGTTCCCTTCGAGGTATGGGGGAGACGGTGCGGGATAGGAACGGGGCCTCGCAACCGATGCGCGTAAAAAAACTGCCCTCTGCGCGGATTTTGGCGCAGAGGGCAGTTTTGATGGGAGACAGGCGCTGGGTTGAGCCTTACAGCAGCTCCTCACGGTGGCGGGCCTCCAGACGGGTGGCGGCCTTGTCGTAGAGAATGTCACCCCAGTCGAAGATTCGCTGGAGGCCGAAGAAGACCGTGGGGGTCATGAGGAACACGGCGGCCAGGACAATGATCATCTCCAGATCCAGGCGGACAAACTCAAAGAGGTCGCTCAGGAAGAAGAAGCAGAAGGTGCAGGCGGCGGCCATGAGGGCCCAGAGCACCCGGCGCTGGCGGGTGAAGGGCTTGCACACCTGGTACAGAACCAGCAGCCCCGTGAGGCTCATAAGGGCGGCGGACACGGTGTAGAGCTGCTCAATGGGCAGGTCAAAGACCAGCAGGAAGCCCACGCCCATGAGCACCACAATCAGATTGGTGAGGCCACCGGGGAAGGCCTTCCGGAGGACGCCGGTCATAAACCGGCCCTTCACCCGCTCCCGGTTCCCCTCCAGGGCCAGGAAGAAGGAGGGAACGCCGATGGTGAGGCCGCTGATCATACTGAGGTGCAGGGGCATAATGGGGTAGGGGAAGGTGGCGAACATGGAGATGAGAGCCAGGAGGAAGGAGAAGATGTTCTTCACCAGGAACAGGGCGGCGGCTCTCTGGATGTTGTTGATCACCCGGCGCCCCTCACCCACCACGCTGGGCATGGCGGCGAAGTCGGACTTCAGGAGCACCAGCTGGGCCACCTGGCTGGCGGCCTGGCTGCCGGAGGCCATGGCGATGCCGCAGTCCGCCTCCCGGAGGGCCAGCACGTCGTTGACGCCGTCGCCGGTCATGGCTACCGTGTGGCCGGCCTTTTTCAGGGCCTGAATCAGCTTCTTCTTGTTGTCCGGGGTTACGCGGCCAAAGACGATGTAATCCCGGGCGGCCCGGGCGAAGTCCTCCTCCGTGCGCAGGGTGGAGGCGTCCACATAGCGCTCCGCTCCGGCGATGCCCGCCCGGCGGGCCACCTCGGAGACGGTCATGGGGTTGTCGCCGGAGATCACCCGGATGGAGACTCCCTCCTGGGCGAAGTAGTGGAAGGTGGCCGGGGCGCTGGCCCGGATGCGGTTGGACAGAACCACCAGGGCCATGGGCCGGACGGAGGCGGGGGTCAGGGCCACATTGGCCTCGGGCTGGCCCTCATAGGCGGCCACCAGCAGAACCCGGCAGCCCAGGCTGGACCAGGGGTCCACGGAGGCCCGGATGGTCTCGTATTTCTCCCCCAGGATGAACTCCGGCGCGCCCACGGCAAACCAGCCCTCCTTGCCGAACTGGGCGGCGGACCACTTGGTCTGGGAGTTGAAGGGAATCCGGCCGGTGCAGCTCCAGGCCCGGTCCCGGGCGAAGGCCTCGGCCATGGCCCGGCCGGTGTCGTTCTCCGGCTCCGTGCCGGTGTAGAGGGCGGCCAGAAGGGCCTCCAGGTACTCGGGGCTGTCCGTCTCCGGGTCCAGGGGCACCACGTCCTGCACCTCCATCTTGGACTCGGTGATGGTGCCGGTCTTGTCCACGCACAAAACGTCCACCCGGGCCAAAGTCTCGATGCAGTTCATATCCTGCACCAGAACCTTCTGCTGGGCCAGCTTCATGGCGGACACGGCCATGGCCACGCTGGTGAGCAGGTACAGCCCCTCGGGAATCATGCCGATGAGGGCGGCCACGGTGGTCTCCACGGAGGTCTGGAAGTTCATGGACAGCATGGCATACTGCCGGTAGAACAAAATGCAGCCCACGGGGATGAGGGCGAAGCCCACCACCCGGATGAGGGCGTCCAGAGAGCGCATCATCTCCGACTGGGTGGCGTGGACGTTCTCCTTGGCGGCCACGGACAGCTTGGCGGCGTAGGCGTCGGGGCCCACCTGGGTCAGCTGGGCCCGGCCCCGGCCGGCCACCACGAAGGAGCCGGACTTCAGCTCGTCCCCGGGGCCCTTGATGATGGCGTCCGCCTCGCCGGTGATGAGGGATTCATTCACCTGGAGCTCCCCGGTGCGAACCACCCCGTCGGCGCAGATCTGGTCACCGGCGGCCAGCTCAATGATATCGTCCCGCACCAGAAGGTTGGGGCGGATTCCCAGGAAGACCCCCTCCCGGAGGGTTTTCACCGGCTTTTCCGCCACCAGGGTCAGCTTGTCCACGGTGCGCTTGGAGCGGATCTCCTGGAAGGTGCCGATGGCCGTGTTGGCAATGGCGATGACCAGGAACATCATGTTTTTATAGGAGCCCGCCACCACCAGCAGGGCTGCCAGAATTAAAAAGATCAGATTGAAGAAGGTGACGGTGTTCTCCTTCACAATCTGCCCCTCGGTTTTGGAGGGAGGCTCCCCGGGGTCGTTGGACCAGCCGGATTCCATCCGAACCATAACCTGGGACTGAGTCAGACCCAGCTCCGGGTCCGTGTCAATCACAGGCAGGGGAACCCGGGGGATGGGCTCATGGGTTTTCTGTTTCTTTCGTGCCATAGCGGTTGGCCGATGCTCCTTTCGTTGTGCGGGCCAGGGGAAGGCCGCAGGCCCGATCCCACAGGATCAGGAGGCGGCCGGAGGCCAGAGAAATTTGAGATGAAACGCCCAGAAAATAATTGCTGACCCCAAGAGGAAAGCCGGCGGTGAGCACCGCCTCCTCCAGGGGATATTGCAAGCCCCGGAGGGTGACGCCTCCGGCGTCGGCCCCCAGGCAAAAAACGGAGAGGATGCCCCGGGCCTCCGGCCCGAAGGACAGGGTTCCGGGACCCAGCACCGTGGACAGGTACCGCTCCCCCGCCAGGTAGCCCCAGGCGCCGTGGCAGGTGAGATAGTGGAGGGTCTGGAAATTGGCCAGGGTGTGATCCAGCCGGGGACCGTCCATGGCCCCGTAGAGGAGAAACCGGCGGCAGCCCCGGGAGAGGCCCAGCTTCACGGCCAGCATGGAGTCCGTGTCGTCCTTCTCCACAGGAAAGCGGTTCACCGCCGGACCCTGGGGGGTGTAGCCCAGGGAGTCAAAGTCCCCCAGGATGCAGTCCGGGGTGAGACCCAGGGCCTGGGTGTGGCGCAGGCCGCCGTCGGCGGCCAGAATCAGATCCCCGGGGCCGGGGGCCTCCAGAAGACCGCTGAAGCCGGCGGCACAGAAAATGTGACAGGTTTTCATATGAGCTGCTGTTCGTTGATCATGAGCTTGAACTGGAGCCCCAGGCGCTCGGCGGCCTTCCGGCACAGAATCATCCGCTGCATGAAGATTTCAAAATAGTCCATGATGGAGCCGTACTTGGTGTCCACCGTGAGCTTCAGCTTCACAAGGGTCTTGTCCTCGTTGATTTTCAGCTGGGACTTTTTCACGGAGTAGTTCACCCGGTCGTGGATGTCAAAGGTGGAGCTGTCCGTGTTCCGCACCCGGCTCCGGCGGACGTCGGCCTTGTCCGCCAGAATGAGGGCGGCGGCCACCTCGTTCACGGGGACGCCGTTGCCCTCGTCATGGTTGCCGATGGCGGTGACGATGGTGGCGATCTCCGCTGGGTCGCAGCCCATGTCGTTGAGAATGCTCCAGGCCATGACCGCGCCGGACTGGGAGTGATCCACCCGGTTTACCAGGTTCCCGATGTCGTGAAGATACCCGGCAATCCGGGCCAGCTCCACAGTTCTGGGGGGATAGTTCAGGGCTTCCAGAATATATTTGGCCGTCTCCGCCACATGCATCACATGGGCGAAGCTGTGCTCCGTATAGCCCAGGGCGGCCAGGGATTCGTCCGCCCGGGTGATATAGGTCCGGATGGCCTCGCTTCGGGTCACTTCTTCGTAGGTCAGCAAAATAATCCCTCCTTCATTCCTTACGAGTATAGCACAGCTTTCCCCGAAACGGAAGCGGAAGCTGTTAAATCTTAGTAAATTCATAAGGGTTCCCGGTTTCTCACCAAATCTGAAAAAACAGTTGATGTTCCCGGGAATACAAGGTATAATGGAAAAACCATCGGATAGCGGACAGATGAATCGGAGACCGCCTGGGGCGGCGCAAAAGGAGAGGGGATCTTTATGAATCAGCAGCAGAACAACGGCCAGTGGCAGAGCGGGTACTACGGGGGCGCCCAGGGGGGCTCCGGTTCCCGGGGGAACTACCCCAATCAGAATTACCAGGGCCAGCAGTACGGACAGGCCTATTCCGGAGAATCCGAATACAACCAGGAGCCCCAGCGGCCGGAGCGGCGGCGCAGGCGGCCGGCGGGCGCGGGGAGCGGCCAGAAGATGGTGATTCTGGCCCTTTCCATCGCGGTCACCTTCCTTCTGGGCATTCTGGCGGGTCTGGGCCTTGCCTACAATTCCTGGGTGACCGAGGGAACCCTTCAGGAGCCTGAGAGCCCCGGCCTGATCCGGGTGCCGGAGAATGTGCCCGGGACGCTGCCGGAGGATACGGAGCCTGCCACGGAGGCAACCAGGGAGCCCGCCCCGGAGGCAACCACGGAGCCTGCCACGGAAGCCACCACGGCGCCCACGGCGGAGCCCACCGGGGAGCAGTCCTCCGCCGCGGTGAGCGCCGAGACCCGGCCCGCCGCCAATACCAGTGAGTACATTTTGCCGGACAGCGACAGGGTCTACCTGAGCCCGGCGGACTATCAGGGCCTTTCGGACTGGGAGCTGATTCTGGCCCGGAATGAGATTTACGCCCGCCACGGGCGGCTGTTCAACGACCCGGACATTCAGGCCTATTTCAACGGGTGCAGCTGGTACCACGGCTCCATTGCCCCGGACGATTTTTCCGCCGATGTGTTCAACGAGGTGGAGCTCCAGAACATCAAGGTTCTGAAGGCTGCCTCAGACGCCAGATAGGAGGTGGCACATATGAAGCTGACGAGAAAGCAGGCATACCAGGTTATGGGAATTCTGGCGCTGCTGGTGGTGATTCTGGTGGCCGCCATTGTGCTGGTTCTGAATCTGGTGGGAAACAGCACGGTGCTGATTGCCCAGTAACCCCCAGGCGGGCCGGGAGGAGACAAGCCTCCCGGCCTGCTTTTTTGGGAATTGTACAGCTTGCCCTTGCAAGTAGCGGGAAAATGGATTATAATAGGCACATTATACAAGATGGGCCCCTGTGCCCTGGCGGAGGAAGGATATGGCAAAGCTCTATTTCAAATACGGCGCCATGGGCTCGTCCAAGACGGCCCAGGCCCTCATCACCAAGTACAACTACGAGGAAAACGATCTGCAGGTCTGGCTGATCAAGCCCAGCGCCGACAGCCGGGACGGGGTGAACATCCTCAGAAGCCGCATCGGCCTGGAGGCCCAGGTGGAGATTGTGCCCCCGGATCGGGACGTGTACCGCCTGTTTCAGGACACCCGGCTGGGCCGCTGCGATGTGATTATTGTGGACGAGTGCCAGTTCCTGGAGCCGGAGCAGGTGGATGAGCTCCGGGCCATTGTGGACGATTTCAACATCCCGGTGATGTGCTTCGGCCTGCGGACGGATTTCCAGTGCCACCTCTTCGGGGGCAGCCGCCGCCTCATGGAGGTGGCGGATACCATCCTGGAGATCAAGACCATCTGCGACTGCGGGGCCAAGGCCACGGTGAACGCCCGGATTGATGGGGAGGGCCACATCATCACCGAGGGCGAGCAGCTCTTCCTGGGGGGCAACGACAGCTACATCGCCATGTGTCACAAGTGCTGGGTCCGGGGCATCCGGGAGCACCGGAAGATCAAGCTCCACGGCAGCGGAGCGCCCCTGGACTCTTAACCACACCATGAACTTTAGAAATGAGGTAATCAAGATGAACATTCAGGAAATTCTCTCCAAATGCGACCACACCCTCCTGGCTCAGACGGCCACCTGGGAGGAAATCCGCGCCATCTGCGACGACGGCATGAAGTACAAAACCGCCTCCGTGTGCATCCCCGCCTCCTATGTGAAGCGGGCCAAGGAATATGTGGGAGACCGGCTCCCCATCTGCACCGTCATCGGCTTCCCCAACGGCTATGACACCACCGCCGCCAAGTGCTTCATGGCCTCCGACGCCGTGGACAATGGCGCCGATGAGGTGGACATGGTGATCAACCTGGGCTGGGTCAAGGACGGCCGGTTCGACCTGGTGGAGGAGGAAATCCGCCGGATCAAGGCCGCCTGCCAGGGAAAGCTCCTGAAGGTGATCATTGAGACGTGCCTGCTCACCGACGGGGAGAAGGTGGAGCTGTGCCATGTGGTCACCCGGTCCGGGGCGGACTACATCAAGACCTCCACCGGCTTTTCCAAGGCCGGAGCCACCTTCCACGACGTGGAGCTGTTCGCCCGGAATGTGGGCCCCAATGTGAAAATCAAGGCAGCCGGGGGCATCTCCAGCCTGGAGGACGGGGAGAAGTTCATCGCCCTGGGGGCCTCCCG
>JALETK010000024.1 GCA_022781505.1 Clostridiales bacterium
ACCCGCTGCTGCTCGCCCCCGGAGAGCATGTTGGGAAGCCGCCGGAACTGCTCCTCCCGGAGCCCAACGGCCAGAAGGTTTTGCCTCGCCAGCCCGTCTGCCGCCTTTTTGCCCATGCCCCGGATGTACATGGGGTAGGCCGCGTTTTCCAGGACGGTCAAGTGGTAGAACAGGTTGAAATTCTGATAGATCACGGATACATGATTCAGCCGGTAGGCGTCCCGGTTCATCCGGGCGGTGGATTCCCCGTCCAGCTGGATGCTTCCGGAGGTGGGCACATCCAGCCCCGCCAGGAGGGACAGAAGGGTGGTCTTCCCGCTGCCTGAGGCGCCGATGATGGCATAGAGCTGCCCCGGCTCAAACACGGCGCTGACCCCGTCCAGGGCCCGAACAGTCTGGTACTTGTTCCGATAGGTGTAAACCACATCATTGGCCTGTAAGCATTCCATGGCTCATTCCTCCGTTTTCATAATCTTAATTGGATTTCTTCCGGACAGATACAGGGCTGCAAAAAGACTTCCTACCAGAAATACCCCCAGCATTCCCAGACCAGAAGCGGCGGTGGCGACGGAGAGACTTCCATTCCAGAGAGCACCTGCCAGAAGACCGAGAGCGCAGCCTGGGATTGCCAGAGCCACCTGTTCTCCAAAGATCAGAAGCGCAACCCGGCTTCGGCGCAGTCCCATACAGCGCATGACAGCAAGCTCCCGCTTTCGGCTCCGCATGGCAAAGCAACTGGAGAAGAAGCTAATGGCTCCAGTGAGAAAATACAGGGTGGGGAGAGTGATTTGCAGGAGCCGGAGACTGTTTTCAAAGCGCCTGACGGTGTCCAAATAAACCGTATCGTGTACTGCAATGCCATACTGCAGGGGAGAGGGCCGGTTCCCAGTGCTGGGCGCTACAAAATAGCCGCTGTCCCAGAAGGCCTCCTTGCTCTCTGCCAGAGCGGCGTTTTCCTTGATGTCAAAAGAGCAGGAATCCACCGGAAAGCTCTGGCTGATACCGGCCGCTTCTTCCATGGAGAAGGGACAGAAGATTGTCTGCCCGGCCTTGCCGGAAAAACGTCCGATTACCTGCAAATGAAGGGAGAAGTCCTGTCCCATGCGGGTGACGGTGACGAACTCACTGCCTTCTTCTGCTTCCACGCGCATGTCCTCCGGCACAATGCAAACCTGCTGTTTTTTGCTCAAATCCGCCTCGTTCCAGCCGCTGTAAAAGCGCACCTGACACCCTTCCACGGGGGATAAGCGGCTGTCCGACTGGAGGTTCAGAATCCGGCACAACTCCATGCCCTCCGGCTCTTCCAAGGGGAACGTAGCCCTTGACCGAACGTTGGTCACATATTCATCCAGGTAGCAGCCCCGTTCATGCCGCAGTCCCAAAAACATGTCCACATAAGCGGAGGCCATGTCCAGATTGTCGGTACGGCTGCCGGTGACATCTGTGACGGTGCAGGAAATGACCGTCTCTGCCACAGTCTTTTGAAGGGCTTGCTCCTGCCGCTCTGTGAGGCTGCTCACAATTACCACGGAGAAAACGCTGAAAAGGGCAATGATGCACAGCATGACGCTGGTTTTGGGCCTGCGACGTAGAGATGAGAGCATAAGAAGAAAGGTTACGCGGTTCATATGGTTCCTCCTTTCCCACTCATGAGCTTGGGGTTTGACGTTCGGGAGGCTCCTACGAAGCTCAGCAGAAGCAAAATGGCCCATTGCGCCAGGCCGCAAAGCAGAAGAACCAGGGGCCGAACCGCTACCGCTTCCTGGAGCAGTCGCTCCATGGCGGCTTTGTGAAACAGGGCGGTGAGGCCGAGGCCCAGGAGTTCCGAGACAAGAGCGGTCAGCGACAGAATCTCCCAAATGCCCCTGCGCAGGAACTTTGCCCGGATGCCAAGCCTTCGCATGACACCTACATCCGGCCCAAAGGCCCGCAGACTCAGAAGAAGGAACAGCCCGGCTGCCAGAAGGAAGGCCGTCAAGCTCAGGAGTAAAAGCCGCTGGGCATTTCCCGCCGCTGCCGCAATGGAGCTGGAGGCCGCTTCAAACTCCTGATCGAAATAAAGAAAGTATCCCCCCAGACCCTGGGCTTTCATCTCCGTTTCAAAAGCCTCTTCACAGCCGTTCTTTAAAATTACAGAGTTTAAAAGAGGCAAAGAGCTGTCCTCATATTGGGCTGCGTCTGGAACAGATGCTTTCGGAATAAAAATCATGTCGGCCCGAAGACTGTGAATCCCCGCTGCAGACTCCGGAATACTGTAGATGCCAACAATGGTATAGTTGCCGCCTTTATTGAGCCGCTGCTCCGGCAGAAGTGGGTAACGGCAAATGACATCCTCCATGACACTGGCAGACAAGCTGGAATGTGCGGCGGTGTTTGCTTCGTATTCACAGCGGTAAAAATCCAACGGGATGCTGTCCCCCAGGCCAAGACCGTTGAGCCGGGCGTAGGAGGCGCTGACCAGACAAACCCGGCTTCCTCCCTGGTACTCTTCGCCGGAAAACATCCGTCCCTCGGTGATGCTGGCATCACCGGTGTTAAAGGCGTACAGACTGCTTACCTGGTCTGTGAGAATCACAGTTGCCGAAGAATGATTCCTGTCACACAAGGGGATGATTTCGTCCCGCCAAACTGAGCCCTCCGCTGTATCCAAAAAATCTGACCAATCTCCCTCGTACTCAGTCCAGTAAGGGAGCGCTCCCTCGGGCACATAGGAATACATCAGGTTCTGCTCTGTGAGAGCAAAGGACACTGCCATGCTGGGGGTGTCGCGTCCTCCCCACAGACGAAAGCTGCCGTCATCCTCAATCATGACCGACACTCCGGCCGTGGTAGGCAGAACGAGATTCCGGGAATAGGACAACCCTAGCTCGTTGCTTGGGACGGGCCCGTTTTCCGTTTCAATCATCGGGTAATCTTGATAAAAGCCGCGAACCAGATAGGTTTTTCCTGCTTCAAACGGAATGGATCCATCCGGTAAACACATGGTTGCGTCCTGAATTAGAATGGGACTTTGATCCAGGGATTGGCTGTAAACCTCCATCATCGAGACTGGCGCGATCGGTTCAAAGACTGCGGTGTAGCATTGTTCACTGGGATAAGCGCTTCCGTTCAATGCAGGTAATTCCGCTGTATCCACATGGGTGCAGCGGAGGGCCAGCACAGAGAAATTGTATGCATACTGGTCAAAGGTCATACTATAGAACTCCGGATTCTCTGTACCCGAGGTGATTCCGGTGCAGCCAGATACATCCGCCCCCAGCAAACACCGTACATCTGTCATTTTCACTTGCGCAGATCCCTCCAACAGCGTGGACATCCGCTGTGTGCTGGGAAGCACAGATCCATCAGAGCCGAAATAGGAACCGTCTTCTGTGGAGGTGTAGGAGATTCCGTCCTTCATTTCCTGCATCCCTGCGGGCACGGCAATGGTGACGTAGTTGCTATTTACTGCATTTGCCTGAGAAACCGTGGCACACCACGCGGAAAAACAGATTGCAGAAAAGCACACGGCGACTGTCAAAAGCAACACCCCCAAGACAAGCGTGCCCCTTCGATGCAGGAATGGACGGACATAATACTTCATAGGAACCCCTCCAGGTAATATGTGGTAAGACTGGCAGAAGAGCCAGACCTTTGCTGTTCAAGGATGCTAAGAAGCAGAATCGCGCTGGCGTGGAGCTGCTGATCGCACTATTAGACTTGCATTTTTTGCGGATTTGTCGCGGTTCAAAGTCCTCACTTGCTGATTCAAATTGTACTTAATTATTACAATACTTGAAAAGCATGAACAAACTGTTACAAACGGCAATTCTTAAGATCTTAATTTTTTTAATGTAAATCCCATTTTTCAAGAACAGTCTCTACCAGGAGAAAGGGCTTGCCACACCAGCGGTGCGCTGGCTCGCAATCATCGGGTGTTTTCACACTACGATAAGCAAAAGATCTCCCTTGTCATCCTGAGGCGAAGCCGAAGGATCTCATGCACCAGCTATTCGTGTCGGAACCATTTTGCATGAGATCCTTCGCTGCCCGCTCAGGATGACAAATCGGGGGTGCGGCGGTTGTTTTAGCAATATATTACAGGGAGGAAGCCTTTGCAAGTCATCGTGCACGAAATGACCGAAATCATGCAATTTTGGTCATTTCGCTTGCCACCGGACGATCTGCTTATGGGAAATTTGCATTCCAACAACGTTCCCCAGAATATTTCAGACAGCCTTCGTCTCTGCTCTAAGGAGGATGTGGAGCTTTTGTCCGGTATTGTGAAATTGCTGGTTGACCGGCAAAACGAAAAATGGAATACTGACAATTTTGTTTAGATGTGATATAATAAGCCATATCCTGCCAAGAGGGGGCTGGCTTATGCGAATTCTGATTTGCGATGACAACGAGGCAATTGTACGGCAGCTTCAGGGCTATATCCGGGAGTTTTTTGGAACCCTGGGGGGAAAGCTTCCGGAGCTTGGGGTATATGACAGCGGGGAGGCGCTTTTGGCCCGGGAGACCCGGGCGGACATGGCTTTCCTGGATGTAGAGATGCCCGGAGTCAGTGGAATTCACATCGGAGCAAAGCTGAAGGAGCGGAATCCCTACATAAAGATATTTATTGTCACAGCGTATCCGGATTATCTGGACGAAGCCATGCGCTTCCAGGTATTCCGGTACCTCTCCAAGCCCATTGATAAAAACCGCCTGTTCCGAAATCTGAAGGATGCCATTTCTCAATATGGATTGGAGACACGGGAGTATCCCATCGTCACCCAGGGCGGTATTGTAGTGCGCCGGGCGGAGGAGATTGTCTGCGTGGAAGCCCGGCAGCGGAAGGTGCTGGTTTTTACCACGGAGGATGTGCTGCAAAGCGTGGAGAATATGGAACACTGGCGGGAACTCCTGACTGCGCCCTGCTTTTTCGTTACCCACCGCAGTTTTATTGTCAACATGCGATTTGTGAGTGCCGTTGAAAAGGACGCGATTCTTTTAAAGCATGGTGAGCAGGAGAGAATCGCCTATCTGACCCGGCGGAAATACAGTGAATTTAAAAATGCGTTCCTGCTGTTTATGGAGGGCGTGAAATGAACCGGGAAACGATTTGCTATGCGGCTGTCTTTTTGGCGGAGGCACAAATTGCTTGGCTGTATCTCGATTACCTGTTTGCCAAAAAGCGGCGGCTATCCGTGATGGGATTATCATTTCTACTTGTTTATTTTGCCTTGTTTGTCATCTCAAGGCTTGGCAACACGGAAATCAATATTGCATCCTTTTATCTATTCAACTGCCTGCTGCTTCTTCTGAATTTTCGCTGCGGGGTAAGAACAGCCCTTTTACACGCAGCTTTTCTCAGTTTTATTATGTCAGCGTCCGAAACCCTGTTTGCTCTTCTGATAAGCTTGTTTGGATATGAATTTTCCGCTTATACCAATCACTTCTCCGTCATGGTTGCTATGGCCATTGGGAGTAAGCTTCTGTATCTGGCCCTTGCCCTGACCGGTGCAAGGGTGTTTTCTCCTCACAAGTCTGACAACAAGGAACCTCAGATGATGGTTCTGTTTTGCTGTCTGCCTGTTGCCTCTGTGGCTATTGCTGGCTTGATTGTTTTTATCGGACTGCACATGGAACTGGATGATGCTGCGGAGCTTATGATTTTAATCAATGTTTTCTCACTGCTGGCTGTTAACCTTATTTTTATGGTGCTTTATAATCACCTGCAAAAGGTGAGCGCGGAAACCATTTCCCTTCGGCTGAGTATGCAGAAGGAGGCTGCGGATGCGGCCTATTATGAGGCCCTGCGGGAGCAGTCCGAGAACCAACGGATTCTGGTGCATGACATGAAGAACCACCTGCAGACCATCGACAGTCTGGCCCGGGATGGAAGCTACAGGGAGATAAACGATTATATCTCCCGCCTGGATGAGACTCTTCGGCTGGAGGCCCCGGCCCGCCTGTGTGGAGACCCGATTCTAAACACGGTTTTGCTCCGGGCGGCAGGGGAATGCCGGGAGAAGGGCATCGACTTTCAATGCGATGTTCGGGAGGACACCGTCTTTTTCCTGGACGCCCCTGGCATCACCACCCTTTTTGGAAACCTTCTGTCCAATGCCATAGAGGCGGCGGAGGTTTCTGCCGGGAAAGTCGTGGAGCTCTCCGTCCGGCCCAGTGACACCAAGGCCAGTATCATCATTTCCGTGGTCAATTCCTGCGATATCGCCCCTATCCCGGCTCCCGGCGGTGGCTTTCACACCCGGAAGCGGGATAAGGTGCTTCACGGCATCGGTCTCAAAAGCATCGGGCGGGTGGTGGAGCGGTATCGGGGCATCGAGACCATGTATTATAGGCCCCAGGATCATAGCTTTCACCATATCATCCAGTTCCCCAGCCAATGATGAAAAAGAATTCGAGGCCGTCCCGGCTTTGTACCAGGGACGGCCTCGGGCTTATGAAATACGTTCAAAAATGGGTTTTTCCACCCGCTTGTAAAGGAGCATGGTCAGCAGGGAGACCAGGGCGCCCTTGATGAGATTGAGGGGCGCCACGGCGAAGAGTACCAGGGTGGAAACGGAGGTGATGTGACCATTGATGTCCGTTCCCATGGCGACGATGGTCTCCAGTGGCATTCCGTAGAGCTCCGCGAACTTGGGCAGGAGATACACGGCGTTGAACAGACTTCCAAAGACCGTCATGACGGCGGTGCCGGCCACCAGGCCCCAAATGGCCGTCTTCCGGGTTTTCTGGAGGTGATAGCAGACGGCGGCAGGGAGCACCAGGGAGCAGCCCACCACAAAGTTGGCAAAGTCTCCCACAAAGGCGGTGGTGGTGCCCTTCAGCAGGAGCTTCAGAAGAATTTTTACCGCTTCACAGGCGACGCCGGCGGAGGGCCCTAAGTAGAAGGAGCAAAGGAGCACCGGGAGCTCGGAGAAATCCAGCTTGTAGAACCCCGGGGCCAGGAAGGGCAGGGGAAAGTCCAGAATGTGCAAAACGGCGGCAACGGCGCTGCACATGGCAATGAGAGAAATGCGCTTGGCAGGGGAGACCCTCCGCTTCTGGGGGAAGAACCGCTCCGCCACATGGGCGGCGACGGCCAGAGCCGCCACAATGGCGATGCTGACCAGGAGAAAGCCGAGATTGTCCTTTGCGCTGATGAAGAGATTTTTCAAGTGTTCCATAGTCCCACCTCAAAGTAAAAAATACGCCCGGAGAAACCTTCTCCGGGCGCGAAAATAAACGCACTTCGTGCGTATCTTCTTCCATCCAGACTGTACTGTCGGTGCTGGAGTCTCACCAGCTCAACGCCCGAAGGCGCTCGCGGACTTTACCGCCGGTCGGGAATTTCACCCTGCCCTGAAGATCCGTATATGCTCTTGTCAGCTACACTATACCGCCCCGGCGCCTGATTGTCAAGCCCCTGTTTTTATGCTATACTGTCTTTATGAGGCCGAGGGCATCTCCAGCCCCTGCACCACGCCGCTGGCGGAGGTGTCCGTCACGTCGCCGCCGATGACGCGATTGTTGTAAATCAGCAGGGTCGCGTACACCGGGTCCGTGGCGTTGGGATAGTTCTCCACCTGGTAGACATACCGGGTTGCGGTTTTCCCGGCGTACTGGGTGAGGTCAAAGCCCTGGCTCATCTGCAAAGCGTTGTACCGCTCATAGACCTCCGTGGTCTGGGTGGGAATCAGTACCTGCTGGGTCTCCACAGGCGAGGTCACCACCTCCCAGCCGTAGTCCGTGAGGTACTGCACCCGGGCGTCGTTGGTGGCCACGGTTACCGGTGCGTCCCCGGTTCCGGGAGATGGGCTGTCGTTCCCCCTGGCCAGGACGCAGATCAGGACAATGAGAGCCACCAGGGCGCCCAGAATCAGAAGCGCCCGCTTTTTGTTCACTTTTGCGGTCATAACGACCATATCGATCCCTCCAGTTATGTGTGGTGGTACATCCTATGGAGGGGGCGGGACAAATAGAACGGAAGGAGGAGCGGTTATGCTCCAAAGATTGGACAAGGTACTCTCCGGCTCCGGCCTGGTCACGAGAAGCCAGGCCAGAGATGCTCTGCGGGCCGGACGGGTGCTGGTGAACGGAATCCCGGCGAGAGACGGAGCCGCCAAGGTGGACCCGGAGGCCGACTGTGTGACCCTGGACGGACAGAAGCTCACGGGAGGCCATGTGGTGCTCCTGCTCAACAAGCCGGCAGGCTTCGTGACCTCCACCCAGGACCCCCGGGACAGAACCGTGATTGAGCTGCTGCCCCCGGAGCTCCGGCGGCGGGTGACACCGGTGGGCCGGCTGGACAAGGAGACCGAGGGGCTTTTGCTCTTTACGGACGACGGGGACCTGACCCACCGGCTGATTTCTCCCAAAAACCAGGTTCCCAAGGTGTACTACGCCCGGCACCAGGGGCCGGGGAGCCAGGCGGACATGGATGCCTTCGCCCAGGGCCTCATCCTGGGAGACGGGACAAAATGCCTTCCCGCCACCCTGGAGCCCCTTGGTCCCGGGGAGAGCCTCATTACGGTGTGCGAGGGGAAGTATCACCAGGTTCGCCGGATGATGGCCGCCCGGGGGATGCCCGTTTCCTACCTGGAGCGGCGGCAGGAGGGAAAGCTGTGCCTGGGAGAGCTCCCCAGAGGGGCGTTCCGGCAGCTCAGCCCGGAGGAAATCCGGAATCTTTGTGCGGATTTCTAATGGTTTTGGTGAATTTTACACCGCTCTTTCCGGAAAAAACCGGGCCTGTCAAAATCTTCCCTGTGATATTCCATAAAAAACCGGGTCTGTTTTGCAATATTTTGTCAAAAGACACTTGCAAAATGCGCAAAATAGATGTATTATATTTCTGTGATTTTGTGTAAACCGCATTTGTGCAAATTACGAGGAGGGCGCATTTCATGTCCAATCGGATTTTTCAGAGTGTCATCGTTCAGTTAAAAGATGCAACAGACCGGGTCCTGGGTGTGATGGACGCAGAGGGCAACGTTGTTTCCTGTAGCGATACTGCCATGCTGGGGGAGAGATGGCAGGAAGCCGCTCTGAAGGTCGGCGCTGCCTTTGACTCCATGGTGACCTTCGAGGGCAGAACCTTCAAGGCCATGGTGGGCGGCAGCAATTATTACGAATACGCCGTGTTTGTGGCGGGGGATGACGCCCTGGCGGCCAGCCTGTGCGGCATGGCCTATGTGGCTCTGAATGATGCAAAGGTGTTCTATGAGGAGAAGCACGACCGGGGCACCTTTGTGAAGAACATCATCATGGACAATATCCTCCCGGGGGATATCTACATCCGGGCCAAGGAGCTCCACTTCTCTACGGACGCCCCCAGAGCGGTCTTCCTGGTGCGCCAGGTGGGCCACGGGGATGTGGCCGCCGTGGATGTGATCCAGGGCATGTTCCCGGACAAGCTCCAGGATTTTGTCCTCAGCGTCAATGAGACGGACATTGCCGTGGTAAAGCAGATCAGCCCCAGCACCACCTCCGAGGATCTGATGAAAATGGCCCAGTCCATTGAGGACGTGCTGAAGACGGAGCTGTTCATCAAGACGGTCATCGGCATCGGCACCGTCTCCGGCCACCTGCGGGAGCTGGCGGACTCTTACAAGGAAGCCCAGACCGCCATTGACGTGGGCAAGGTCTTTGACACGGAGAAGAGCATTATCAACTATGAGAACCTGGGCATTGGCCGTCTGATCTATCAGCTGCCCACCACCCTGTGTGAGATTTTCCTCTCCGAGGTGTTCAAGAAGAACTCCCTGGACTCCCTGGATCAGGAGACTCTCTTCACCATCAACAAGTTCTTTGAGAACAGTCTGAACGTCTCCGAGACCTCCCGGAAGCTGTTCGTTCACCGGAACACCCTGGTCTACCGCCTGGAGAAGATCAAGAAGCTCACAGGTCTGGATCTGCGCCAGTTTGACCATGCCATCATCTTTAAGGTGGCCCTCATGGTCCGCAAGTACCTGGCCTCCCGGGAGAACCACAGCACCACCTGATTTCCAAACTGCACAGGGGCTGTCTCAGGGCCTGTCCTGAGACAGCCCCTTTTAGCGGTCCGGGGAGAAAACTGGACAGAATTTCCTTGTAAAAATCCGGCGCTCAGCGGCTTTTTTCCGCAATCTGCATTGACTTCGTGGTTACAATGTGTTACAATTTGGTTACGCCAACGTATGGAGTTGAAACATATGATTGATTTTAAAGATGTTGTAAAATCCTATGATACGGGAAATATGGCTTTGAAGGGTGTCTCCATGCACATTGACGACGGTGAGTTCGTCTTTTTGGTGGGCCCCTCCGGCTCCGGAAAGTCCACCATCATCAAGCTGATCACCGGCGAGATTCAGCCCACGGAGGGGTCTGTGGAGGTCAATGACTATCACCTGGAGTCCATTCGCAGGCGTCAGGTTCCCTACCTCCGCCGGACGGTGGGTGTGGTCTTCCAGGACTTCCGCCTGATTTCCAATATGACGGTCTATGAGAATGTGGCCTTTGCCATGCGGGTCATCGGAGCCCGGGCCAAGGAAATCCGCAAGCGGGTTCCCTATGTGCTGGATCTGGTGGGCCTGGCGGACAAGGCCAAGCGCCATCCCGGGGAGCTGTCCGGCGGTGAGCAGCAGCGTGTGGCCATTGCCCGGGCGCTGGTGAACAATCCGGACACCATCATTGCAGACGAGCCCACCGGCAACCTGGACCCCGCCCGGTCCTATGAGATCATGCTCCTTCTGGAGGAGATCAACAATCTTGGCACCACGGTTCTGGTGGTGACCCACGAGCGGGAGCTTGTGGAGCGGTTCACCAAACGGGTCATTGCCATTGACGATGGCCTGGTAATCAGTGACGGAATGGACGGGTATTATCACTATGAAGAGCAATAATTTCGGCTATCTGTTAAAAGAGGGCATCCGTGGCATTTTCCTCCATGGGTTCATGTCCTTTGCCGCCGTGTGTGTGACGGTGGCCTGCCTCATGATCATCGGAAGCTTCTCCGCCCTGTTATACAATATGAATATTATGGTGGAGCGGGAAGCGGAGGATGCGGAGATCATTGCCTACATCGACGAGACCTACTCTGAGGCGGAGGCCAAGAGCGTTGGTTCCCGGATTAATACCATTGAAAATGTGGCCAAGGCCACCTTTGTCACCCGGGGGGAGGCTCTGGCGGAGTTCGTTCAGGGCCAGGAGGATGTGTTCCAGGGGGTGGACCCCAGTACCCTGGAGGACCGGTTCATCATAGTTCTGGAGGACAATAGCCGGATGCAGGAGACGGTGACCCAGATCTCCCAGATCACCGGCGTGTCCGATGTGAACGCCCCCCTGGAGCTGGCGGAGGGCTTTTCCGCCCTGCAGTATATCATCCGCATTGTGTCGGCTGCCATCATCATCCTCCTTCTGGTGGTGTCCCTGCTGATTATCTCCAACACCGTCAAGCTGGCCATGTATGACCGGCGGGACGAGATTGGCATTATGAAGATGGTGGGCGCCACCAACGGTTTTATCCGGATCCCATTTGTGGTGGAGGGCCTGATTCTGGGCCTGTTCGGCGCGGCTCTGGCCTTTGTGCTGGAGTGGGGCCTCTATGACGCCCTGGTATCCTGGGTGGCCTCGGTGCGGGAGCTGAACATCCTGACCTTCGTCCCCTTCGAGACCCTGCTTTGGCCTATGGTGGCGGTGTTCGGCGCCGCGGGCCTGCTGGTGGGCCTCTTTGGCAGCTTTGCTTCCATCCGGAAATTCCTGGACGTCTGAGCCCAATGAAAGGAGTTATTCACATATGAAACGGAAAACCATGGTGTCCATTCTGGCGGGGATTCTGGCGTTTATTATGATTCTTTCCCTGATTCTGGCGGTGATACCCAGCAGTGTCTTCGCAGCCAGCTCCTCCTCCATCAAAGCGGAGCTGGAGAACCTGGAGGCTGAGGCGGAGCGGATTCAGGAGCAGAAAGCCGACCTTGCCCGGGAGCAGGCCCAGAATACAGCGGATACAGAGGACATTGTCTCCCGGAAGAAGGAAATCGACCAGGAGATCAAGCTGATTCACGACGAAATCAACAATACCAACGAGCAGATCAAAAGCTATAACCAGCTGATTTCCGACAAGCAGGTGGAGCTGGACGATGCCCAGGCCCGGCAGAGGGAGCTGAACGAGCAGTACCGCTCCCGGATTCGGGCCATGGAGAAAAACGGCGCAGTATCCTATTGGTCCGTACTCTTCCGCTCCAACAGCTTCTCGGAGTTCCTGGGAAATCTGGATATGATTGCGGACATTGCCGAGGCGGACCAGAGAATGATGGACGAGCTCCGGCAGGTGGCCCAGGAGATTTCGGATGCTCAGGCGGAGCTGGCGGAGGAGAAGTCTCTCCTCCAGTCCAAGCGGGAGTCCCTGGACGAGAGCCAGGCGGAGCTGGACGCCAAGAGCGCCGAGGCTGCCGAAATTCTGGACGAGCTCAACGACAAGGCTAAGGAGATGGAGGATCTCTACGCCGAGTATGAGAGCAAGGAGGATGATCTGGCCCGGGACATCGCCCAGAAGGAGCAGGAGTACAACGATGCTCTGGAGGCTGAGGAGGAGGCCCGCAGACGGGAGGAAGAGGAGCGGAGGCAGCAGGAGAGCAACTCCGGCTCCGGCAGTTCCGGCGGGAGCGGCGGTTCTCCCTCCAGCTCCGGCTGGCTGTACCCGCTTCCCTATCGGGTCACCGTGACCTGCCCCTATGGGTGGCGGATTCATCCCATCACCGGTAAGGAGAGCTTCCACACCGGCGTGGACCTGGGCGCCGGCTACGGCACGGCCATTTATGCCAGCCGCAGCGGAACCGTCACCACGGCTACATACAGCGACGTGTTCGGCAACTATGTGACCATCAACCATGGAGACGGCTACTCGTCCCTGTATGCCCATATGACCTACTCCGTGGTGTCTTCCGGGGAATACGTCACCCAGGGCCAGCTCATCGGCTATGTGGGCTCCACCGGCTGGTCTACCGGCCCGCACCTGCATTTCACCATCTATTACAACGGATCTACGGTCAATCCCATGAATTACATCTGATTGCACCTCCCACAGCCCCCGGAAGGGGGCTGTGGGCCAAATTCTTTTTCTTGGGGGATTTGTTTTGAACAAGTTTATGAAAGCCCTGTCCTATATCCTGGCCTTCAGCTTGGGCGCCTTTATCATGACGGGCTATATTTATTACCGCCTGGGAGGAAAGGCCTCCACAGGTGTCTCCAAGCTGGATCAGCTGGAGACGATCATTGACGAGAGATTTATTGAGGATGTGGACATGACGGCTCTGGAGGATGCGGCAGCCGACGCCATGGTCACCGCCACCGGCGACCGGTGGAGCTACTACATTCCCGCCTCTCAGTACGCGTCCTATGTGGAGCAGATGCAGAATGCCTATGTGGGAATCGGTGTTACCATCCAGCCCAGCGAAGAACCTGCGGGCCTGGAGGTGGTGCAGGTGACTGCAGGTGGCCCGGCGGAGGCGGCGGGGATTCAGGTATTCGACGTGATTGTGGAGGCCGAGGGACAGAATAGTTCGGAAATCGGCATGGAGGAGACCCGGAACATCATCCGGGGCGAGGCCGGTACCCAGGTGCAGCTGACCATAAACCGCCAGGGAGAGACGCTGGAGTTCACCGTCACCCGGGAGAAAATCGACGTCCCTGTGGCAACCTATGAGGTGCTGGATTCCGGCTATGGCCTTATCACCATCTCCAACTTTGACTCCAAGTGTGCCCATGAGACCATTGCGGCCATAGAGGAGCTGATGGAGCAGAATGTGAAGGGTATCGTCTTTGACGTGCGCTTCAACCCGGGCGGCTATAAGCACGAGCTGGTGGAGGTTCTGGACTATATCCTGCCGGAGGGCCCCTTGTTCCGCAGCGAGACCTACGACGGCAAGACGGAAACCGACACCTCCGACGCCGGTCACATTGAGATTCCCATGGCGGTGCTGGTAAACGGCGACTCCTACTCCGCTGCCGAGTTCTTTGCCGCCGCCCTGCAGGAGTATGATTATGCCATTGTGGTAGGGGAGAAGACCTGCGGTAAGGGCTATTTCCAGAATACCATCACCCTGTCTGACGGCTCCGCCGTGGCCCTGTCCGTGGGCAAGTACTTCACCCCCAACGGCGTAAGCCTGGCCGGGGTGGGCATCACGCCCGACGTGACCGTGGAGGTGGATGAGGACACCTATGCCGCCATTTATGGCCGCGCCCTGGAGCTGTCGGAGGACCCTCAGCTTCAGGCTGCAATTTCTGCCCTGAATTCGGCGGATTTGCCTTGACGGAGCAGGAAAAATCCACTATAATGATGGAGCTTTTGTAAATAACGGACTATGATCCGGGGAAAGGATTGGATTGATTATGGCCAAAGAATTCAAACTGACAGCTGCCCGAATTGCAGAGCTGAATGAGGAACTCAATACGCTGAAAACCACCCGTATGCAGGAAGTGGTGGAGGACATCAAGGAAGCCCGGTCTCAGGGCGACCTGTCCGAGAACAGCGAATACGACGAGGCCAGAAATGAGCAAGCCAAGCTCTTTGGCCGCATCAACGAGATTGAGGACATTCTGGCCCACGCTGTCATCATTGAGGATGAGAACGAGGCCAGCGGCCGGGTGGGCCTGGGCTGCACCGTCACCGTGGAGGATGAATCCGGCGAGGTTCAGGAGTTCCGGATCACCGGCTCCCAGGAGGCCAACCCCATGCTGGGCCGCCTGTCCGACGACTCCCCCTTTGGCCGGGCCCTGGTAGGCAAGGCTGTGGGGGATGAGGTCACCGTGGAGGCTCCTGCAGGCCGCTTTAAGGTCAGGGTGAAGAGTATCACCCGATAAAGCACGCCCCATCCGGTTCGCCGGTGGGCGATTACAGAATATTGAGAGGTTACTATGGGAAAGTTTGTACCTGCTTCTGAAATGTCTCTCAGCGACCAGGTCCGCATTCGCCGGGAGAAGCTGGCTCAGCTTCAGGCGGAGGGCCACGACCCCTTCGCGGAGACAAAGTTTGAGTTTGACTCCAGCAGCGCGGAGATCAAGGAACATTTTGAGGCCATGGAGGGGAAGTCCGTCTCCCTGGCCGGAAGACTCATGAGCAAGCGCGGCATGGGCAAGGTCATGTTCTGCGACCTGCAGGATTATGCCGGAAGAATCCAGCTCTATGTCCGCCTGGACGAGATGGAGTCTCCGGAGGCCTATGACCGGTTTAAGAAGAACGACATCGGCGACATTGTGGGCGTCCGGGGCGATGTGTTCCGTACCCAGAAGGGGGAGATCTCCGTCCGGGTGCGTGAGGCTACGCTCCTGAGCAAGTCCCTGCTGCCCCTGCCGGAGAAGTTCCACGGCCTCACGGACCTGGAGACCCGGTACCGTCAGCGCTATGTGGACCTGATTGTGAACCCGGAGGTTCGCCGCACCTTTGAAATTCGCTCCCGCTTCATCTCCTATGTCCGCCGCTTCCTGGACGGCAGAGGCTATATGGAGGTGGAGACCCCGGTGCTCAATACCATCTCCGGCGGCGCCACCGCCCGCCCCTTTGTCACCCATCACAATACCCTGGACATTGACATGTATATGCGCATCGCCACGGAGCTCCATCTGAAGCGCCTGGTGGTGGGCGGCCTGGACCGGGTGTATGAGATCGGCCGCATCTTCCGGAACGAGGGTATGGACCCCAAGCACAATCCGGAGTTCACCTCTGTGGAGCTGTACCAGGCCTATGCGGATTTCCATGATATGATGGATCTGTTTGAGGCCCTGCTCTCCAGCGCGGCCAAGGAAATCCTGGGCACCTACCAGGTGCAGTGGCAGGGCCAGGACATTGACCTGACCCCCGGCTGGCCCCGCCTCACCATGGCGGAGGCTGTGCAGAAGTACCTGGGCGTGGACTTCATGTCCGTCACCACCGACGAGGAGGCCGAGGCCCTGGCCAAGTCCGTGGGCGTGGAGCTGGGAGAGGAGAAGGAGCACACCTGGGGCAACTTCCTCTATGAGTGCTTCGACCAGAAGGTGGAGGAGAAGCTGATCCAACCCACCTTCATCACCATGCATCCTGTGGACGTGTCCCCCCTGGCCAAGCGCTCCTCCAAGGACCCCCGCCTCACCGAGCGGTTTGAACTGTTCATCTGCCACAGCGAGATGGGCAATGCCTTCTCCGAGCTGAACGACCCCATCGACCAGAAGGCCCGCTTCCAGAAGCAGGTGGAGCTCCGGGAAAAGGGCGACGAGGAGGCCGGTATGATGGATACCGACTACATCACCGCCCTGGAATATGGCCTCCCCCCCACCGGCGGCCTGGGCATCGGCATCGACCGCTGCGTCATGCTCCTCACCGGCCAGGACACCATCCGGGAGGTCATCCTGTTCCCGACAATGAAGCCGCTGGATTGATAATCAGTTGCAGCACAACGGATTACACCTAAATAGCCACCCATTTTACGACACTTTTACGACAAATGACGAAAAGCTCGGATGGCAGGCAGACAGAATAGCGTAACGCAATAAGAAGAATCATTGCGAACCGGGAATAACGCACCCGACAGGCAGACGGTATCTTTACTGTCTGCCTTTATTTATACACAGGAGCTCACAGGAGCCCGCTGACAGCATTCTGGCAGCAAACACATGCAGGAACATCCCCTAAAATTAGACCGCTCTGACCGTGTTCTGACCGCTCTGGCGGTGTCCAAAACGAACAAGCGCTAAAAAATGAGAGGACAATATCACCTTTGTAATAAAGCCTCTCATTTTCTTTAATCGGCAGATTCATCGGCGTCCTCGGCGTAGCCACTGGCGTCAATCTGATAATCGATATGCTTGACAGTGATGAAATCCGCTTTGGCAAACCCATCCTCATTCAGCATCTTCTCCACCTGCTTGTC
>JALETK010000035.1 GCA_022781505.1 Clostridiales bacterium
CTGAAACCCATGGGTTCCGGCGGTCAGGGCCCCGGGGGCAACGGCGTTTCCGCCGCCGTCCACAATGGGGGCGGTGTAGCCCATAAAGGTGAGCGTCGGATTTCCCGCCGTGTTTGCCGCCTCAAATTTCACATACACCAGGCCCCCCTCCACAGGGCTGGCCCCCGGGCTGACAGATTCCACAACCTTCGCCGGAATGTCCGCCCCGATGCTGCAGACCCCGGAGGCGGGGGTGGGAATCTGCACCGCGCCGGTCTGGCTGTTGACGGACGCAACCTTTCCGGCCCCGTCCGCGCCGTTGTACACAGTGAATGCCGCCGTGGAGCCGTCCGTCATGGTAATGGTGTAGGTGTCCGTGGCGCCCGGAGCACCGGTGCCGGAGGTGCGGGCAATGGAGGCGATGCCAACGCCTGTGTCGCCCTTCGGCCCCTCCACGGAGCCCAAATCCAAAACCGTTCCGTCTGTCAGGGTGAACATCAGGTGACCGTTTTCATCCACGGTCACGGAGCGGATGCCCCGCTGAATCACCCCGTTGATTTTTGCCGTAATGTCCAAATCATCACCTCACAATCATTTTGTTTTCCCAGGCCACGGTGGTTCTGCTGCCGCCGTGGGTCACCGCGATGCGGTAGGTATAGGCCCCGGCGGGGAGCCTTTCGCTGAGTTCCTCCGTCATCACCAGGGCAATTCTGCCCTCGGTCACACCGGCGTAGGTCATCCGCTCCACCAGCTGGTGCCGCCAGTCGAAAATATCCAGAGTCACCACGTCCTCCTCCGCCACGGGCACCGGCGTCCCGTCCTGGTCGGCCAGCTCCAGAACGAAGGTCACCGTGAAGGTGTCACCCTGGCAGAACCGCAGCTCCCCCGCCGCAATCTCCGGGCTGAGCCGGGCTCCCGGTACGCTGCACATAAAAATCACCCCCCTTCCATCTGCATTCTAGCAAAGGGAAGGGGGGCGTCGTCACCCACACAACCGGGTATTTTTTTAGAGAATTTCCGTGCAGCCCTGCTCCCGGGGCGTGACCACCTGGCAGGCGCCCTTGCCCAGGGCGTCCTCCATGCCGGACTGGAAGGCCTCCAGCCGGTTCTTGGGCACATAGGCCTGAACCGTCCCCGCAAAGCCGCCGCTGTGCACCCGGCAGGCGCCACGCCCGGCCAGATAGTGCTCGCACAGGGCCAGGGTCACCGCCACGGACTGGTGCTCCACCGCACCGGCGGGAATCACATTCTGCAAATACATGTAGGAGGAGTCCCCGGACAGGCGCACCAGGCGCAGGAAGGTCTCAAAGTCTCCGGCCTCCAGGGCGTCGGCCTGCTTCTGCACCCGGCTGTCCTCCCGGAAGAAGTGGACGGCCCGGAGCACCGCCCGGTCTCCGAATTTCTTCCGGAGGGTGGGCAGGACAGCGTAGAACTCCGAGGGGGCTACCTCGCTGAGGACGCTCTTTTCAAAGTAGCCGCTGATCTCCCCCATCTCCCGGGGGATGGCGTCGTACTCCCGGGCCAGCTCCCCCAGGCCCGCTCCGGAGTTCACGATGCACAGGGCGTAGCCGCAGGCGGAGAAATCAACCCGCAGCCTCTTGATGTGGGGCTTGGCCGGATTGCCCAGGTCGATGGAGAGGAGGCCCCCGGTGGCGCTGGTAAGCTGATCCATGAGGCCGCTGGGCTTGCCGAAATAGCGGTTCTCAGCGGTGTGACCGGCCATGGCCAGCTCCATGGGGGTGCGCTGGCCCCCGCAGAACAGGCCGTTCAGAATGGCGCCCAGGAGCACCTCAAAGGCCGCCGAGGAGGACAGGCCGAAGCCGGGGAGCACCTGGGAGGTCACATAGGCGTCAAAGCCGGACACGGGGCAGCCCATGGCCAGAAATCCGGCGGCCACCCCCCGGATCAGGGCCGCAGGGGTATTCTCCTCCCCGGGGACAGGCTCCCGCCGGGACAGCTCCACCTGGCACATTGGGTAGCCCTGGGACAGAACCCGGATGACCCCAGTTCCCGTGGCCCGAACCGCCGCCACCGTGTCCAGGTCGATGGCCGCCGCCAGAACGTGGCCCCCCTGGTGGTCCGTATGATTGCCCCCCAGCTCCGCCCGGCCGGGGGCGGAAAAGAACCGCTCCGGAGCCGCGCCAAAGGCATCCTGAAACCCACGGCACAACGCCTCGCGCCGGGCCCCATCCAGTAACAATTGAGACATAGAGAATACCCTCCTTTGGGCCTCGCCCAAAATCACGGGCCTATTATATACGGCCAGGGGGGAAAAGGAAAGCCAAATCTTTCCCCCGGACCGAAAATTCTTCCAAAACGGAGGCAAAAAAATTGTGCAGACTGCACTGATTTCCGGGAGGACATTTCCCGCCGGTGGGGCGCCGGATGCTCCCGGGAGACGGAAATTAATATTTCCGAAACAATTCCCAAACAGAGTGCAAATAAAAGGCCGGTATGGTATACTGAACACGAAATCCGGCGGAAAGGCCGGGGGAGGAGGGGGATTTGTGGAGCGATTGGGGAAGGTGCTGGGCCGGCTTCTGTTTCCGGGGCTGGAGGTGGTGCTGGTCTGTGTGCCTGTGGCGGCGGCGCTGCTGGGGTACACCTTCGGATTCGGGCAGGAGGAGGGCCCTGTTGCCTGGCTGCCCTATGGGTTTTCCGCCTACGCCCTCACCATCCTGTGCGCCTGGACGGCGAAAAACGCCGGGCGGGCCCGCCGGGAGGTTCACGCGGCCATTCACCGGGTCCCGGTGGCGCACCGGTATGTCACGGACGTGTCCTTTAAGCTGCACGTCTCATTGTACCTGTCTCTGGGGCTGAATCTTCTTTACGCGGGGATGAAGCTGGTTTACGGGGTGCGGTTCCGCTCCGTTTGGTTTGGCACCCTGGCCGTCTACTATATGACCCTGGCCCTCATGCGCTTTTTGCTGCTGTGGCAGGTGAACCGCACCGGCTTCGACGGGGAGACGGCCTCCCAGCTGAGGCGGTACCGCCTGTGCGGCTGGATTCTGCTGCTCATGAACATCGCCCTGTCCGGGGTGGTGGTGCTGATGGTGCGCAGGGAGGAGGGCTTTGCCTATCCGGGCTACCTCATCTATGTCATGGCCATGTACGCCTTTTACAATATCATCACGGCGGTGCGGGACGTGGTGAAGTACCGGAAATTTCAGAGCCCCCTGATGTCCGCCGGAAAGGCCATCAAGCTGGCGGCGGCGCTGGTGTCCATGCTGTCCCTGGAGACCGCCATGCTGACCCAGTTTGACAACGGGGAAAATCCCGCCGCCTTCCGGCGGGTGATGACGGGCGCCACCGGCGGCTGCGTCTGCCTGGGGGTGCTGGCCATGGCGGTTTATATGATTGCCACCGCAACCGGGCAGCTGCGCCGTATGGAATATCAAAAAGGAGGGACTACCAATGGTGAACATTCTGGTGCTGGAGGATGACGGGAAGCTGAATCAGACGGTGTGCACCTACCTGAACGACTGTGGCTTCCACGCCAAGGGCTGCCTGGACGCCCAGACGGCCTACGAGGAGCTGTACAACAGCATCTATGAGCTGATCATCGCGGACATCATGATGCCGGGGGTGGACGGCTTTACCTTTGCGGAGAATGTGCGGCGGGTCAACCGGCACATTCCCATTCTCTTCATGTCCGCCAGGGACGACCTGCCCTCCAAGCAGCGGGGCTTCCAGCTGGGCATTGACGATTACATGGTCAAGCCCATCTCACTGGACGAGCTGCTGCTGCGGGTCCGGGCTCTGCTGCGCCGGGCCAACATTGAGATGGAGCGGAAGCTCCGGGTGGGAAACCTGGAGCTGGACGCGGACGCCATCAGCGCCGTCGTGGGCGGCCAGGAGATTCCTGTGACCACCCGGGAATTCAACATTCTCTATAAGCTCCTGTCCTATCCCAACAAGACCTTCTCCCGGACTCAGCTCATGGACGAGTTCTGGGGCATCGAGACGGAGACCAGCCTGCGGGCAGTGGACGTTTATATCACCAAGCTCCGGGACAAGTTCTCCCAGTGTGACGGCTTCACCATCAAGACCGTCCGGGGTCTGGGCTACAAGGCGGTGCTGCTATGAAGGGGCGGCCTCTGGAGCGGACGGTGCGGCAGTCCCGGTTTCCCATCTCCCTGTTCGGGGTGTTCTGGGGGACGCTGCTGCTCATGTCCGGCATTCACATGGGGCTGCTTCTCCTGGCCGACGAGAGAGGCTGGAACAGCCTGGTTCAGACCCTGATTCCCATGACCTACTGGGCATTGGTTGCCGCCGTGCTGACCCTCTACACCCGCTGGCGGGTGCAAAGGGCCTATGAAAAGCCCATGAAGGAGCTGGCGAAAGCCACGGCCAAGGTGGCCCAGGGGGATTTTTCCGTCTATGTCCCGCCTCTGCACACCCCGGACAAGCTGGACTACCTGGATGTGATGATTGCGGATTTCAACAAAATGGTGGGGGAGCTGGGGAGCATCGAGACTCTGAAGACCGACTTCGTCTCCAATGTGTCCCACGAAATCAAGACGCCCCTGGCGGTCATTCACAACAACGCGGAGCTTCTGAACCGGGCTGGGGTGCCGGAGGCCCAGCGCCGGGAGTACGCCGAGAACATCCTCCACGCCACCCGGCGGCTGTCCAACCTGGTGATGAACATGCTGAAGCTGAACAAGCTGGAAAAGCAGGTGATTCAGCCGGCGCCCCAGTCCTATGACCTGTGCGCCCAGCTCTGCGACTGCGCCCTGCAGTTTGAGGACATGTGGGACAAAAAGGACATCGCCTTTGAGGCAGAGCTGGAGGACCGGGCCATGATTCTGGCGGACCCGGGGCTTTTGGAGCTGGTCTGGACGAACCTTCTGTCCAACGCCATGAAGTTCACCCCCGCCGGGGGAACCATCACCATCAGGGAGACCTCCGACGGGGAGCGGATTACAGTCTCCGTCTCCGACACCGGCTGCGGCATGGACGAGGAAACCCTTAAGCGTATTTTTGACAAATTTTATCAGGGGGACCCCTCCCACGCCACAGAGGGCAACGGCCTGGGCCTGGCCCTGGTGCAGCGGATTTTGCAGCTGTCCGGGGGAACCGTGGCGGTGCGCAGCGCCCCGGGCAAGGGCTCGGCCTTTACGGTCACGCTGCCGGTGTCCCCCCGGGATGAGGAAGAGATCTGATGGAGCAGAAAAAGGAAAATCCCTTTGTGGGATATGAGTACAAGGAGGTGGCCGTCCCCGGGGAGCAGGCCTCCATGTATCTGGATTGCTATGAAAACTTCGGCTGGGAGCCAGACGGGAGCATGGCCCCGGTGAGAGGGCCGGGCCCCGTCCGGCTGCGCCTGAAGCGGGACCGGAAGATTATGAACAAAATGGAGCTGACCCGGCTGCAGCGGCATTTTGAGGCCTGCGCCCGGGAGATTGACCAGCTGGAGCGCTCCAAGACCTCCGCCGCCACCGCCTGGGCCCTGGGCACAGGCGTCCTGGGCACGGCGTTCATGGCGGGCTCCGTTTTCGCCGTGACCGCCCAGCCGCCGGTTTACTGGCTGTGTGTCCTGCTGGCCGTCCCGGCCTTCGCCGGGTGGATCGCCCCCTGGTTTCTGTACCGCCGCATCGCCCAGGCCCGGGCCCGGAAGCTGCAGCCCATGATCGAGGCAAAGCAGGACGAGCTCTACGAGGTCTGCGAAAAGGGCCACGCCCTGCTGTAGCGGGAGCCGCCCGAGGCACCGTGGGGAAGGGGACTTTGGCGGCTTGTCAGAAGCTCCCTGCCTGCTTTCCGGAACCACTGCACTCCATCCAAAGGGATTGCACCCCCAAGTCTGTCATTGTTATGAAACAACCGCCGCACCCCCGACATGTCATCCTGAGCCATAGGCGAAGGAGCTCGCGCAGGAGGGTTTCCACACGGAGCCCCGGTGCATGAGGTCCTTCGGCTTCGCCTCGCCGATGGCAAGGGAGGCCTTTCGGTTATCGTGGTGTAAAAACACGCGATGATTGCGAGACCCCGCAGGGGTCGTGGCAATCCGCCTCCCCGCAAGCCGTGAGGCTGCAGCGCCCCGTCAGGGGCGCAATGCGGGTCCGGACATATGACCAATGTCACGAACTTAAGCGGGCAGGTTGGGTGGTGTGCCTGTAGGGGAGGGTCATGACCCTCCCCTACGGGCAGAATCGGGGGCTGCGGAACAGGTGTGCCGGTTTTGGAAATCTTATATCGACGATTGCCTCCTTCTGTGATATAATGGGCGCAGCTCACAATCACAGAAGGAGGCGCTTTTATGGGGGAACAAACAGGCGCGAAGCATATTTGTGCGGGTCTGCTGGCCCATGTGGACGCGGGGAAAACCACCCTGTCCGAGGCTCTTTTGTACTGCGCCGGGGCGCTGCGCCGCCTGGGGCGGGTGGATCACGGGGACGCCTTTCTGGACACCCACAGCCTGGAGCGGGCCCGGGGCATCACCATTTTCTCCAAGCAGGCCCGGCTCACCGTTGGTGACACGGAGCTCACCCTCCTGGACACCCCCGGCCATGTGGACTTCTCCACGGAGACCGAGCGCACCCTCCGGGTGCTGGACTATGCCATTTTGGTGGTCAGCGCCACCGACGGGGTGCAGGCCCACACCAAGACCCTGTGGGAGCTGCTCCGCCGGTATCAGGTGCCCACGATTATTTTTGTGAACAAGACCGACCTCCCCGGCCTGGGGGCGGAGGGGGTCATGGAGAATCTGCACCGGAATCTCTCCTCCGGCTGCGTCAGCTTCTCCCGGGAGCGGGAGGCGGTTTTTGAGGAGGCGGCCCTGTGTGATGAGGCGGCCCTGGAGGAGTATCTGGGGACGGGGCGTCTCCGGGAGGAGACCCTGAGAAGCCTTATCTCCCGGGAGAAGCTCTTTCCCTGCTTCTTCGGCTCAGCCCTGAAGCTGGAGGGAATTGAGGCGTTTCTCCGGGGGCTGGACTGCCTTACGGAGGCTCCGTCCTATCCGGAGGCCTTCGCCGCCAGGGTTTACAAAATCGCCCGGGACCCCCAGGGGAACCGGATCACCTATCTGAAGGTCACAGGAGGGGCCCTCCGGGTTCGGAGCGCCCTGTCCTACTGCCGCCGGAACGGAGAGCCGGTGGAGGAGAAGGTGAAGGAGCTGCGCCTCTACTCCGGGGCCAGGTTCACCCAGACGGAGGAGGCAGGCCCCGGGGAGATCTGCGGGGTGCTGGGCCTCAGCGGCACCTGGCCGGGCCAGGGCCTGGGAGCCGAGCCCCAGGGGCCGGCGCCGGTGCTGGAGCCGGTGATGACCTTCCGGCTGGAGCTTCCCCCGGAGACGGACCCTGCCCGGCTGCTCCCCCGGCTCCTGGAGCTATCGGAGGAGGACCCTCAGCTGCACATCGCCTGGGATACCCGGCTCCGGGAGATTCAGGTGCGGCTCATGGGCCGGGTGCAGACGGAGGTGCTGTCCGCCCTGATCCGGGAGCGGTTCGGGGTGGAGGTCTCCTTCGGGGCCGGGCGGATTCTCTACCGGGAGACCATCGCCCAGGCGGTGGAGGGGGTGGGCCACTATGAGCCCCTGCGCCACTACGCGGAGGTGCACCTCCTCCTGGAGCCGCTGCCCCGGGGGGCGGGCCTGGTCTTTGACACCGCCTGCTCCGAGGACCAGCTGGACCGGAACTGGCAGCGGCTGATTCTCACCCACCTGGAGGAGAAAACCCACCTGGGAGTTCTCACCGGCTCCCCCATTGGGGATATGAAAATCACCCTGGTCTCCGGCCGGGCCCACCTGAAGCACACCGAAGGCGGGGACTTCCGCCAGGCCACCTACCGGGCGGTGCGCCAGGGGCTTATGCAGGCCCGGAGCATCCTCCTGGAGCCCTATTACCGGGTGCGGCTGACGGTGCCCCTGCCCCAGGCGGGCCGGGCCCAGAGCGACCTGCGCACCATGGGGGCGGAGCCAGACCAGGAGGTGCAGGGGGATCTGGCGGTGCTCACGGGCCGGGTGCCCGTGGCCGCCCTGGGGGACTATGCCGCCCAGGTGGCCGCCTACACCCGGGGCCTGGGGCGGCTCAGCTGCCTGCCCGACGGCTACGAGCCCTGCCGGAACCAGGAGGCGGTGGTGGAGGCCCTGGGCTACGACCCGGAGGGGGATCTGGAGAACACGCCCGACTCCGTGTTCTGCGCCCACGGGGCGGGCTTTGCCGTGAAGTGGCGGGATGTGCCCAGGTACATGCACCTGGAGCCTGCCCTGAAGGTGCGCCCTGCCCCGCCTCCCGCCCCCAGCCGGGGGCCCAGCCAGGAGGAGCTGGAGAAAATCATGGAGCGGGAGTTCGGCCCCATCCGCCGCCCCTTGTACGGCGCCCCCAGGGCTGCCCCTCCGGAGCGCCCGGCGATGGAGGCGCCCCGGGGGAAGGAGTACCTGATTGTGGACGGGTACAACGTGCTCTTTGCCTGGGACGGCCTCCAGGACCTGGCAAAGGAGGATCTGGAGGCCGCCCGGGAGCGGCTCATGGACATCCTCAGCAATTACAGCGCCTACACCCACCGGGAGGTGGTGCTGGTTTTTGACGGCTACAAGGTGCGGGGCAGCCGGGGGGAGCGGTTCCTGCGGAACAACCTCCTGGTGGTCTACACCCGGGAGAACGAGACCGCCGACGCCTACATTGAGGCACTGGCCGGTTCCATCGGGAAGAACGACCGGGTGTGGGTGGCCACCTCCGACTCCCTCATTCAGCTCTCTGCCTTCCGCTCCGGCCTCCTGCGCATCTCCGCCCGGGAGCTTCAGGATCAGATTCAGCGGGCCGGGGCGGACATGGCCGCCTATTTGAAGCATTTGGACAACACTCAGAAAATAAAAGAACAGGAGGAGCGTAAAAAAGAATGGAGCAGAATTTTGAGCAGGCTGCACTTGCCCTCAGAGCCGTGCTGAAGGAAAGACCCCAGGTGGGGGTGATTCTGGGCAGCGGCCTGGGAGGCCTTGCGGACCGGCTGGAGGCGCCGGTGTCCCTCCCCTACGGACAGGTGCCCGGTATGAAGGCCAGCACCGCCCCGGGCCACGCGGGCCGGTTTGTGGCGGGGTACCTGGGGGGCAAGTACGTCCTGTGTATGCAGGGGCGGCTTCACTTCTACGAGGGCCACGCCATGGAGGACATTGTCTTTCCCGTGCGGCTTATGAAGTGCCTGGGGGTGGAGACCCTGATCGTCACCAACGCCTGCGGGGCGGTGAACCGGGATTTTGCCCCGGGGGATCTGTGCCTCATTACGGATCATATCAACCTCCTGGGCACCAATCCCATGATCGGCCCCAACCGGGACGAGTTCGGCCCCCGGTTCTTTGACATGTCCGAGGCCTACAGCCCGGCCCTCCGGGAGCTGGCCCTGGCCTGCGGCAGGGAGCTGGGCATCGGACTCCGGCAGGGGGTGTACCTGGGCTACACCGGCCCCAGCTACGAGACCCCGGCAGAAATCCGGGCCTTCCGGGTGCTGGGGGCGGATCTCGTGGGCATGAGCACCGTCCCGGAGGTCATCGCCGCCCACCACTGCGGCCTCAAAACCATGGCCATCGGCCTTGTCACCAACATGGCCGCCGGAGTTACGGAGAAAAAGCTGGACGAGCAGGAGGTCATCGACACCGCCGCCGCCCGGGCCCTGACCCTCCAGGCTCTGGTGGAGGCCGTGATTGAAAGGCTCTGAGCATATGAAGAAAGCCCTCCCGCAAGCGTCAGCGCTTGCGGGAGGGCTTTCCGTTTGCAGGGAACAGTGTTGACCAGATCTGTTGATTGGGGTTACAGGTTATCCTGCATTGTGCGATTAAGTTCGTGACAAGGCGCACGGGTCAGCTCCTGCGAATCGGGATGGAGGTGTGTGCCTCCCCTGGGGACGCGGAACCGGCTTTTTCAAATTCTGTGGCCTACGCCTCTTTCTTTTGTTTTCCACAGGCGATGGGCAGGAGGCACCACAGGAGGATGGCGCCTGCCGCCAGGAGCCAGGGGGGCGCCTCCCTCCCCCAGGGCATTAAGGCGGCGGCCCCCAGGGCGGACAGCCACACCCCGGGGCGGCCCCAGCCGGTGTGCAGCGTCTCCGCCATTTTCCCGGCGGCGGTGAGAAGGAGGCTCAGGAGGCAGAACCAGCCCAGGGTCATGGCCGCTGCCACCACGGCCTCAAACCGCTCCGCCACCCCCAGGATGCTGATGCCCCGGGCCATCTCAAAAAAGGCCCCCTGGGTTCTTCCCGCCACAGCCGGAGACAGGGCTCCCACTGTGAGAAGGGACACCGCCACCCCCCCAAGACCCAGGCCCAGGGCCCAGGGCCAGGGGGAGCTTCCCCGTTTTCTGGGGAGCAGCCCGCCAACGGCGGGCACCAGCAGCAGGGCGGCGGGCAGTCTGGGGCCCTCCTCAGCCGGAGCCAGCCACGCCCACTTTACATCGGGCAGGGCGAAGGCGCACAGCAGCAGGAGCATCCCCGCCAGGAACCAGAACACCACCGCCCCGCACCGGGCCCCCGCCTGGGGGCCTGTCTCGGAGGCGCAGGCGGCCAGCACCAGGAGCACCCCGGGGACGGTCCAGGGGCGCTCCGCCCCAATCCAGCAGGCGCCGCTCCAGGCCGCCGCCGCCCCGGCACACACAATCAGGAACAGCAGCTGCACCGCTGCCGCAGGCTTCCACCGGCACACGCCCCCGGCCCGCTCCGCCAGAAGCCACAGGGCCCCCGCGCCCAGACCTCCCAAAAGGCTCCAGTGCCAGGGGACGCTCCCCAGGAACTGGAGCATGGGGGCGGACACCGCCGCCGCCGTCCAGGCCCACAGGCTGTGGCCCTCAATTTCCCGGTTGAACAAGCAGATACCTCCCATCCTCCTCCAGAAGCCGGGGCAGGGCCCCTCCCTCCGCCCGCATCAGGCGGAGATTTTTCTCCGGCTCATGGGCCCGGAGGTAGGCCCCCGCCGCCTCCAGATCCATTCCGCGCCTCCCCAGGCACAGGCTGCAGGCGGGATTGATCTCCTGGCGGGTGAGAATCACCGGCAGCAGCTCCAGGGCGCTGTCGTCCAGCAGCAGGAAGCTGACGGTTCCCAAAAAGACGCTTCCCGGGGCGGTGGCCTTCAGATTCTCCATGGCCGCCTCCCAGGTGCTCCCGGCTCCCCGGTCCCCGGCGTCGGTCTCCAGCACCACGGTGCCCTCCTCCACCGCCACGGCCAGGGTCTCCACGGGCTGGAGCTTTCCCACGTCGTGGTTGGAGAAGGGGAGGCTCCCGGTGAGAATCACCGCCGCAGCCAGTACCATATAAATAACCCCGTGCTTCATGGCCTCACCTCTGATTTCTCCCGTCCTGGGGGGACAGGCTGGGGTCCCGGAACTTGCTCCGGAACAGCCTCCGGCGCAAAATGCCCGGGTGGGCGGAGCCGGAGAAGGGGGCGAGATAGGCCACGTCCATGCAGGTCAGCCGGGACAGATGAATGAGCAGGGCCAGAAATCCCGCCGTGAGGCCGAAGAGCCCCGCCAGGCTGGCGGTCACGGTCAGGGCAAATCTCCACATCCGCACCGCGTCGGCAAAATCCCTGCCGGGAAGGGCAAAGCCGCAGATTCCCGCCACGGACACGGCGATGAGGGCCGCCGGGGAGACCAGCTTGGCCTCCACCGCCGCGGTGCCCACCACCAGGCCGCCGATGATGGACACCGCCTGGCCGATGGACTGGGGCAGGTGGATGCCTGCCTCCTGCAAAATTTCAAAGGCCAGGAGCAGCCCCAGCACCTCCACCACCGTGGGAAAGGGGACGGACTCCTTGCTCTCAATCATGGCCTTGAGAAGGGGCAAGGGGATCATCTCCTGGTGGAACGCGGCCATGGCCACATAAAACCCGGGGAGCAGCAGGCTCAGGAGCATGGCCCCGTACCGGAGCACCCGCACCGCCGAGGCGGAGACATAGTCCATGCCCAGATCCTCGGGACTGGTCATGAGGCAGCCCAGATCCGCCGGGGCCAGGTAGCCCAGGGGCAGCCCGTCCACCAGGAGGCCCACCCGCCCGGCCAGAAGGCCCTGGCAGAACTTGTCCGCCCGCTCCGTGTACTGAAGCAGAGGGAAGGCCGTGGGCCGGGAGCCGGTGACGTACTCCTCCACCGCCGCCGGGGACAAAAAGCCGTCGATGTCGATGCTGTCCAGGCGGCCCTTCATTTTCTCCACCAGCGCCGGGTCGGTGATTCCCTCCACATAGGCCACGGTGACGTTGGTAAGGCTCCGCCGCCCCACCAAGGTCTCGTACAGCCGCAGGTCGGGAGACCGCATGTGCCGCCGGATGAGGCTGGTGTTGGTGCGGACGGTCTCCGTAAAGGCGTCCTTGGGGCCCTTGACGGTATTTTCCACCTCCGGGGCGGACAGGCCCCGCTTTTCCCCGGTTTTGACCTCAAAGGCAATGGCCCCCGCCCCGGGAAACAGAACCACGCAGAAGCCGTTTACCAGCTTCTTTGCCACGGTGTCCAGATCCTTGCAGGGGTCGGCCACGGAGTTGTACACCGCCCCCCCAAGGGCCCGGTCATAGAGCTCCTCCATGGAGCCGCCCCGGAGGTGCTCGGTGATGGGCTTGAAGATATACTCCGAGGCATCTCCCCCGGACACCAGGCCGTCAATCATGTAGGCATAGAGGACGGCCTCTCCGCAGGTTAAGACCCGGTGAATAAAATCCCCCGCATCCCGGAAAATATGACAGATGTTCCCGTCGGTCAGCTCCCCGGGGTACATAGGCTGGGGCCGGGGGGTGGGCTTTTCCATGGCTTCATCACCTCCCGGTTAGTATGGCCCAAGGGAGGAGAACTATTCCGGGAGCCTCCGGTCTTTTGCCGGGGAGGCAGGCTGGGTGCATAAGATCCTTCGCCTTTGGGCTCAGGATGACATTGAAGGGGGCGGCCTATGACAGCAAAAAAGGGGGTTGCCTCGCCGGGGGGGATGTTGTAAAATGGCCTTGTAAAAAGGAGGGCGGTCTATGGAAGCCATTGTTGCCGTGTACGGAGACTGGGGAATCGGGTGCGGAGGTACGCAGCCTGTGACTCTTTCTGCGGATCGGAAATATTTTCTGAAAAGAACCAAGGGAACCTGCGTCATTGTGGGCAGGCGAACCCTGGAGGATTTCCCCGGGGGGCGTCCCCTGCCCAACCGGCGGAATCTGGTGCTCACCCGCCAGTCCGCCCCCATTCCCGGGGCGGAGCTGGTTCACAGCCCGGCCCAGGCGCTGGAGGCCTGTGAGGGGGAGGCCATGGTCATTGGGGGCGCCTCAGTCTACCGGCAACTGCTGCCCTGGTGCACCCGGGTTTATGTCACCCGGCTGGACGTCTGCCCGGAAAGCGACGTCTTTTTCCCCAACCTGGACGAAGACCCCGCCTGGGTCTGCACCGACCCGGGGGAGCCCGCCTGGGAGAACGGGGTGTGCTACCGGTTTTGCGTGTACGAAAGGCGTAGGGAGGGCTGACCGGTCAGACCCAAAAAATCGCCGTATGGGAGGCACTCCCATACGGCGATGGCTTTATAGATATATGTCGGTTCCCCGGCCCTCTGTGCAAGAAACCAATGCAGCCGGTTTTTTTCGTAGGGAACGGTCTTGACCGTTCCCTACGGTATCAAAAGCGGGTGCCTGCTTTTGATGGCCGGGCAGGGAGCTGCTGAACAGTTACAAAAAAAACAATTATCGAACCCGCACAGCAGGGGGCTGGTTATCTCTCACCGCCCGCTTTCCGGAACCAGGATACTTCCGCTACAGGCGCTGCACCGCCAAGCATGTCATTGCGAGACCCCGCAGGGGTCGTGGCAATCCGTCTCCCTGCAAGCCGCAGGCTTGCGCGCCCGCCAAGGGCGCAATACGGCCCCGGACATATGATGAGCCTCACAGCCGGTGCAATGCACTCGCGTTGCAAGGGGACGGATTGCCATGTCGCTGCGCCCCTCGCAATTATCCTGTGTTTTCACACCACCATAAACGAAAGGCCCCCGATTGTCATCAGCGAGGCGTAGCCGAAGGATCTTATGCACCGGGGCTTGTTGTGTCGGAACCCTTCTGCGCGAGATCCTTCGCTGCCCGCTCAGGATGACAAATCGGGGGTGCGGCGGTTGTTTTATAACAATGACGGGGCCGGGGGTCTGGTGGGTTTGGATGGAGCTGCAGGGCAGATTTGCGAGTGCCCGGCGGGGGCGAGCCCCCGCCCTACGGGTGCATAGTCGGGAGCCGGTACGCTGGGATGAGGTTGCTAATCAGATTTGCAGATGCCCGGCGGAATGATTATGTATGCTACAGGGTGGAGTAGCCGTTGCCGGTGACCAGGGCGTCGATCTTCTCGCCACGGCGGCACATGGGGCAGTTGTGGGCGCTGTAGCCCGCGTAGTCCGGCAGATCCGCCACATGGAACAGGGCGTTGATGGGGGTGCCGTCCTCGGTGGTGTCGATGGCGCTGTAGATGGCGGAGAGGCCTGCCACACAGCCGCCGTAGTACCGGACGCAGTCGGCGCTGCGGCTGGCGGTGATGCCCGTGGTGGCGGAGGCCAGGAGAATCAGAACATGCTTGCCCCGGATCATGGGCTGGAGGCTCTCCCGGAAGAACAGCTGGGACTCGCTGCTGGTCTCCGGCGTCACCACATAGATGGTCTGGTGGGCGTTGATGGACATGACCCCGGCCTTGGTCAGCTCCTCGGCCAGGCAGGTGCCCACCACCTCCATGCCGTCCAGGCACAAGATGGTGTCCACAATGGTGGTGTTCACATATTGCCGGGCCAGCGCCTTGGCCGTGGCCTGGGCCTCGCTGAGACGGGACTTCTGGAAGGTGACGTCGATGTAATAATTGATGTGGGAGTGGTTGGTGACGAAATGTCCCTTGGACACCCGCAGGGCGACGTTGCTCTTCAGCACGGGGAGTTTTACCAGGTTCAGCATGTTTACTTCCTCCAATTCCAAAAGGCGCCATGCCCGGAGGCAACCCCGGGCAAAACGCCTTTTTTTCATTATACAATATTTTTTGCCACCTCCGCAAGGGAAAAGTGCAAATTCTCCCTCGCCAAGGCGCACAAAGATTGTCCCCGGTTTTTGTGCAGAACATCTAGAGGAAGTTATAATAGTGTGGCATCTCCGACTGGGCCAGGCCCCGGACCCGGGAGGCCAGGGCGCTGCAGCGGGTGGTGAAGTCCTCCGGGGCCGTCTCCAGCTCCGCGAAGACCTGGCGGATTTCATCCAGATCCTCATGGTCGGTGAGGGCCGCCATGAGGCCGTACCGCCGGTCCCACAGGGCCCGGGCCTTCTCCACCCGCTCCATGGCCGCCTCCGGCTCCAGATCCCGGGCCGCCTCCAGGAGGGCCGCCACCTGATCCGTTGTGGTGTCCATAAACACCAGGGCCCCAATGGACAGAGCCAGGAGCACCGTCAAAACCGTAAAGCCAATCCAGAAGTGCTTCACGCCCCCGCCTCCTTCCGCACAAAATACACATGGTCAAGGCCGTCCACCGTGAGAAGGTACACCTCCCGCAATGGGCACTCCCGCCGCTTCAGCTCCTTTCCCAGCCAGGCCCGATCCCTTCCGGAGAGGGTCAGGTTCTCCTCCAGCACCCGGCCGTCGGAGACGATGGTCACCGGGAGGCTCTGGGGCGACGCGGGAACGCCCGCGTCCTTAGCGCTGGCGGGCCTGTCCTTGGGGTACAGGAACACGGAGATTTTTCCGTTGGTCTCCAGGATGGCATACTGGACGGTGTTTAAGTCCAGCACCTCCCGCTGGCGCAGGTGCTCCGTCAGCTCGTCCAGGGTGATGCGGGTTCTCACAAGGTTTTTCTGCTGAATGACCCCCTGGGAGATGAGAATCACCGGCTTTCCGCACAGGGCCCGGCGCACGGGAATCCACCGCATGGAGGCCACGGCCAGAAGAAGCTGCACCCCCAGCACCGTGAGAATGGGCACGAGGCCGGAGAACAGGGGGATTCCCCCGTCCTGCATGGGAATGGCCGCCAGGTTTGCAATGAGCATGGTCACCACAAACTCCGCCGGCTCCATCTCCCCAATCTGGCGCTTGCCCATGAGCCGCACCACCAGAATCAAAATCAGATACAAAACCACGGTTCGCACATAGGAAAGAAGCATTTACTCCACCTCGCCCATAGCATCTCCCAAAGGGCGCAAACTATACCGGTTGCAAATGCCGTCGAGATCTGCTATACTGAGGGAAATTACATTATTTTTGAGATAAGGAACGCTTTGCCATGTCAGATACGAACATTTCTTTTCAGGATCTGGGCCTCTCCCAGGCCATGCTGAAGGCCCTGGAGCAAAAGGGGTACGGCTACCCCACCTCCGTCCAGCGGGAGGCCATTCCGCCCCTTCTCCAGTGGAAGGACGTGATTGCCAAGGCCCCCACGGGCACCGGCAAGACCTTTGCCTTTGGAATTCCCATGATTGAGCATGTGGACCCGGAGCGGCCCGAGGTACAGGGCCTGATTCTGGCCCCCACCCGGGAGCTGGCCATTCAGATCTGTGACGAGCTCCGGAGCCTCCTGTCCTTCTACAAGGGCATCCGGGTGACGGTGCTCTACGGCGGGGCCTCCATTGTGACCCAGGCCAAGGCCCTGGAGAAGAAGCCCCAGATCGTGGTGGCCACCCCGGGCCGCCTCATGGATCACTACAACCGGAAGAACATCCGCTTCGACCAGGTGCAGACCATCATCCTGGACGAGGCCGACCGGATGCTGGACATGGGCTTTTTCAAGGATGTGACCCGGATTGTGGAGAAGGTGAAGAACCGGAAAAATCTGGGTCTGTTCTCCGCCACCATCTCCCAGGAGGTCATGACCGTCAGCTGGATGTACCAGCGGGACGAGGTGGAGATCACCGTGGAGCCCAAGCTGGAGGACAAGCCGGACATCGACCAGTACTCCATCACCACCACCCCCCTCTCCAAGGCGGAGACCACCCTGCGGCTGATTCGCTCCCAGGGCTTTGAGCGGGTGATGATCTTCTGCAACACCAAGCACATGTGCCAGCGGCTGTGCGACGACTTCCAGCGGGCCGGCGCCCCCGCCGAGTGCATCCACGGGGACATCAAGCAGTCCCTCCGGGAGAAGACCATGCAGAAGTTCCACAGAGGAGAGCTGCCCATCCTCATCGCCACGGACGTGGCCTCCCGGGGCATCGACGTGGACGACGTGGACTGCGTCATCAACTATGACATTCCCGAGGAGAACGAATACTATATTCACCGCATCGGCCGCACCGGCCGGGCAAAGCGGAAGGGCGCCGCATATTCTATTATAAGCAACTTCCCGGAGAAGGCGAAGCTGGACGAGATCGCCAAATACTCCAACTTCACCGTCCGCCCCATGCTTCTGGGCGAGGACGGGAGCCTCACCGAAGAGGTGGTCAAGGCCCCCGTGGTCAAGAAGCGCTTCCGTTGACCCGCAAGGAGGCGGGGCTCCTGCTGCTCACCTCCAGCCTGGGAGACCCGGGGCGGCGGCCCCTCACCCCCACCCAGTACAGCCGCCTCCAGAGCCGGGTGCTGGCCGCCCGGGAGGTGGGTCACGGGGGAGAGGTGGAGCTTCCCTTCCTCCTCTCCCTGGGCTGCACCGCCCGGGAGGGAGAGCATGTGCTGGCGCTTCTGTCCCAGATGGGCCGGCTGGAGGCCTATCTGGAGAAGGCCCGGAGCCGGGGCTACGACTGCATCACCCGGCTGAGCCCCCGGTACCCGAAGCGGCTGCTCCGGGTCATGGGCCCGGAGGCCCCCACGGTGCTGTGGGCCTGGGGAGACCCCGGCCGCCTGGAGGACCGGTGCCTGGGCCTGGCGGGGAGCCGGGATCTCCTGCCCCCAAACGCGCTGTTTGCCCAAAAGGCCGGCCTGGAGGCCGCCCGGCAGGGCTATACCCTGGTGACCGGTGGCGCCCGGGGGGCAGACCGGGTTTCTTTGGAGCGCTGCCTTGCCGCCGGAGGCCGGGTGATCACCGTGCTGCCCGACGGCTTTCTGGGGCACCTGCCGGAGAAAAACACCCTGTACCTCTGCCACGACAGCTTTGACCTCCCCTTCTCCTCCGGCAGAGCCCTGGCCCGGAATCACATCATCCACGCCATGGGCGGCCTGACCCTGATTCCCCAGTGCAGCCTCCGCCGGGGGGGCACCTGGTCCGGCGCCGCCGCCAACCTGGAGCACCGGTGGAGCCGCCTGGGGGTCTATGGGGACGGCTCCCCCGCCGCCCTGGCACTGGCGTCCCAGGGCGCGGTGCCCCTCTCCCCGGAGGATCTGGAAAACCTCTCCGCCCTGTGCCTGTAACCCCCGTGGTCACGGGCGGCTCCCCACAGATACCGCAGGGAACAGTCTTGACCGTTCCGCAAGCCCCCGGAATCCGCAGCACCTGCGGCAACCTGTACCGGCCAGCCCCACTTGTCATTCTGAGGCGCAGCCGAAGAATCTCATGCACCGGGCACCCGCATCGGACCCCTCCTGCGGGAGATCCTTCGCTTTTGGCTCAGGATGACAAGTCGGGGGTGGGGCGATGACTTCATAACAATATGATAAGCGATTGCCCGCGTTTTCTCTGCTGCACGGCTCTTTTTTGAGGGTCGTGCAAAAAAAGATAAATTGGTAGTTGATTTTTGCACATCAAAAGTTGTATAATGAACCAGCCCCCATTTATATGGGCCTTTGCTTTTGTCTTATCTCACAACAACATTACCGCCCTAGGCGGGGTTTTGGAGGTTTTCCTATGTGTGGAATCGTTGGATATGCCGGCCATCAGGAGGCCGCGCCCATTTTGCTGGATGGTCTTTCCAAGCTGGAGTACCGGGGGTATGACTCCGCCGGGATCTGTGTCCAGGGCCCCTGGGGCCTGGAGGTCATGAAGACCAAGGGCCGTCTCCAGGCCCTCCGGGAGCTGACCCGGGAGGGCGCCAAGCTCCCCGGGGTGGTGGGCATCGGCCACACCCGCTGGGCCACCCACGGCGCCCCCTCAGACCGGAACTCCCATCCCCATTTGTCCGACGACGGCGCCATTGCCGTGGTGCACAATGGAATCATTGAAAACTATCTGGAGCTGAAGGAGCGGCTCATTGCCCGGGGCTGCCGGTTCCAGTCCGACACGGACACGGAGGTGGTGTCCAACCTCATTGCCCACTATTACGCCAAAACCCGGGATTTCCTGGAGGCCGTGCGCCAGGCGGTGCGGCGGCTGGAGGGCAGCTTTGCCCTGGGAATTCTCTGTCGGGAGAATCCGGGCACGGTGATTGCCGTGAAGAAGGACTCCCCTCTGATCTTCGGCTTCGGCCAGGGGGAGAACTTCATCGCCTCCGACGTGCCCGCCATTTTGAAATACACCCGGAAGGTGGCCTACCTGGACGACGGGGACATGGCCGTGTTCACCGCCCACGCCGTCACCTTCTACAACGCCCTGGGGGATCCCATTAAGAAGAAGCCCGAGACCATCACCTGGGAGCTGTCTGCCGCGGAGCGGGGCGGCTTCCCCCACTTCATGCTGAAGGAGATCTTCGAGCAGCCCAAGGCCCTCCGGGACACCCTCCACCCCCGGCTCCAGGAGGGGCAGGTGTGCCTGGATGAGATCTCCCTGCCGGAGGACTATCTCCGGGGCATCCGCCGGATTTACATCGCCGCCTGCGGCTCTGCCTATTATGTGGGCTGCCTGGGGAAGTACATTCTGGAGAAGACCTGCCGGATTCCCACGGAGGCGGTGCTGGCCTCGGAGTTCCGGTACGCAAGCCCCGTTTTGGGGAAGGACACCCTGGTGATCATCGTCAGCCAGTCCGGAGAGACTGCCGACACCCTGGCCGCCCTCCGGGAGGCCAGGCGCCAGGGGGCGGGGACGCTCGCCATTGTAAACGTGGTGGGCAGCGCCATTGCCAAGGCCGCCGACCAGGTGATCTACACCTGGGCCGGGCCGGAGATCGCCGTAGCCACCACCAAGGCCTACTCCACCCAGCTGTCCGTCCTGTATCTCCTGGCCCTCCACATGGCCCGGGCTCTGGGAACCATGGAGGAGGAAGCGCTGTCCCAGGCAACCGCCGCCCTGGAGGCCCTTCCGGATCAGGTGGCGGACACCCTGACCCCGGAGCGCATCGCCCAGGTGCAGCACTACGCCTCGGCCCTGTTTGACAATCACGACGTGTTCTTCATCGGCCGGAACGTGGACAGCGCCACCTGCCTGGAGGGGAGCCTGAAGCTGAAGGAGATCGCCTACGTCCACTCCGAGGCCTACGCCGCCGGGGAGCTGAAGCACGGCCCCATCTCCCTCATTGAGCGGGGCACCCTGGTGGTGGCCGTGGCCACGGTGGCGGAGCTCTTTGACAAGACCATGTCCAACATCAAGGAAGTGAAAGCCAGAGGGGCGGACGTCCTGTGCCTCACCACCCAGGATCTGGCCGCCGAGGCGGAGAAGACGGCGGACTTTGTGATCACCGTCCCCAGAATCCACCCCCTGTTCCAGCCCAGCCTCAACGTCATCCCCCTGCAGGCCTTCTCCTACTACACCGCCCTGGCCCGGGGCTGCGACGTGGATAAACCCAGAAACCTGGCCAAGTCCGTGACGGTGGAGTAGGAGCCACCCTGCGCCACTGCAGGGCGGGGCACGCCCCAATGTCACGAATCAATGCAAAAACCTTCCATCCCGTCCGTAGGGGCGGGCCCATGTGTCCGCCCGCGGCAGGGGGGATCATTTGTGAAAATGTTGGGCGAATTCGCACATGCTTTGATATTGTCTGCGGTTTCGCATTGGATTTTGCGGGACGGTTCCTTTCTCTGCGGGCGGACACATGGGTCCGCCCCTACGAACATGCCGGGGGCCGTTGCCGATGGGCCGGGCGTATTGTGGTGAAAAATCAACTTCAAAATTCCCATCGCCTCAGGAAGCCGTTGCACTTCCCCCGAAATCGTGGTATAGTGGGGAGGACAACATGCGAAAGAGGCGATTTTTTCATGGCGGATGTGCGGAATGTGAAAAAGCTCACGGACAACCGGTTTTTGAATCTGTATCAGCTGGACGCCGTCCACAGGGACGGCACCGTCTCTCCCTATTATGTGGCCTCCCGAACCAAGACCACGGAGAATCTCAAGGCCCTGGCCCATCACAATCACCCCGACGGGGTGATTCTCTATGGGGTCTGGGGGGCGGCAAAGGATCATGTGGTGCTGATCCGGCAGTACCGGTACCCCATCGGGGGCTATGTGTACGAGTTCCCCGCCGGGCTGGTGGAGCCCGGGGAGAATCTTCTGGAGGCGGGAGTCCGGGAGATGTTTGAGGAGACGGGCCTGACCTTCCATCCCGTGGAGGGTGGAAGCTACATGCGCCCCTTCTTCACCACTGTGGGCATGACCGACGAGAGCTGCGGCACGGTCTACGGCTACTGTGAGGGAACCCCCACCAATGCCAACCAGGAATCCTCCGAGGACATCCAGGTGGTTTTGGCGGACCGGGCGGAGTGCCGCCGGATTCTCCGGGAGGAGAATGTGGCCATTATGTGCGCCTATATGCTCATGCACTTCATCGCCGGAGAGGGCGACCCCCTGGCCTTCCTCCGGGCCTGAGGGAAAGGAGCGGGTTTTATGTCTCACGTCATTGCCGCCGTGTCCACAGGCCCGGGGGTCAGCGCCATCGGCATTCTCCGCCTCTCCGGAGAGGGCTGCGCCCGGGTGGCCGGGCAGGTGTTCCGCCCCAAAAGCGGACGCCCCCTGGAGGAGGCCCCCAACCGGAAGCTGATTCTGGGAACCCTTCTGGATGAAGGGGGCCGGGTTCTGGATCAGTGCATGGCCGTGTACACCCGGGGCCCCCACAGCTACACCGGGGAGGACACGGTGGAGCTCCACTGTCACGGCTCCCCCCCAGTCCTGGCCGCCGGGCTGGAGGCCCTGTACCGGGCGGGAGCCCTGCCTGCCCGCCGGGGGGAGTTCACCAAGCGGGCCTTCTTAAATGGGCAGATGGATCTGACCCAGGCGGAGGCGGTGATCGACCTCATCGAGGCGGAGACCGCCGACGCCGCCGCCAACGCCGCCGGGCAGGTGGGCGGGGCCCTGGTTCGCCGGCTGGAGCCCATTTACCACAGCCTCACCGACCTGTGCAGCCATTTCCACGCGGTGCTGGACTACCCCGACGAGGACATTGAGGACTTCCGCCTCCCCGCCTACCTGGGAACTCTGGAGGCCGCCCGGGAGACCTTAGACCGGCTCCTGGCCACCGCTGCCCGGGGCCGGATTCTCCGCCAGGGCATCCGGGCGGTGATTTTGGGGAAGCCCAACGTGGGAAAGTCCAGCCTCCTGAACGCACTGGCCGGGTTCCGGAGGGTGATCGTCACGGAAATCCCCGGCACCACCCGGGACACGGTGGAGGAATCGGTGCTCCTGGGGGGCCTGCGGCTGCGGCTGGTGGACACGGCGGGCATCCGGGACACCGGGGATGAAATCGAGGCCATGGGCGTGGCCCGCTCCCTGGAGGCCGCCCGGGAGGCGGAGCTGGCCCTTTTCGTCTGCGACGGCAGCCGCCCCCTGAGCGGGGAGGATTGGGAGGCCATAGAGGCCGCCAAGGCCGCCCCCCACGCCCTGTGTCTGGTGAACAAGGCCGACCTTCCCCAGGCGGTGGATTTTGCCGCCCTCCCCTTTGACACCGTCCTTCCCATCAGCGCCAAAGAGGGCACGGGGCTGGAGGCCCTGACCGCCGCCCTCGGGGCCATCTTCGGCACGGAGACCCCCTGCGACGGCTCCATTTTGACCAACGCCCGGCAGACCGGGGCCGTGGCCCGGGCCCGGGACGCGGTGAGCCGCACCATAGAGGGCCTCGCCGCCGGCCTCACCCCCGACGCCCTCCTCACGGACGTGGAGGAGGCCCTGGAGGCCATGGGCGAGCTCAGCGGCCGAACCGTCCGGGAGGACATCACCAACCGGATTTTTGAACGCTTTTGTGTGGGAAAATAATCCCAAAAACAGCTCTATAACAGCAAATGCCGCCAAAATAAAGAAAAACTCTCATACCCGTCCGTAGGGGCGGACCCAAGTGTCCGCCCGCAGAAAAGGGAATCGTTCCACAGAAATCCAATGCGAATCCGTAGAGAACATCGAAAAATATCCGAATTCGCCCAACCTTGTTGGGGGTTGTTCTCTTGTACCGCAGGCGGACACATGGGGCTGCCCCTGCTGCGTTGTAACTTCTAAAAATCGACTACAGATCGCTATAAGGGCCGTGATTCTATGAACCGTAGGGGAGGGTCATGACCCTCCCCTACAATGCACCAAAGTGATATTTTAAAAGCTACAACGTACTATGGGCACTCAGGTGCGTTTTTCGCTTTCATCTAACATTGCACATGGCCCTGTCCCTATGGGTTGGGGCGTTTTTCCGTACATTTGAATTTTTACACAGGAAGGAACCGATATGCTGGTATATCTGGACAATTCCGCCACCACCAAGCCCTGTCCCCAGGCGGTGGCGGCGATGGTGGAGGCTTTGGAGGAGGGCTGGGGGAATCCCAGCGCCCTGTACCGCTTTGGCATGGACGCCGCTCACCGGCTGAAGGCCGCCCGGGAGCAGGTGGCCAAGGCCCTGGGGGCCGAGGCCGACCGGGTGTTTTTCACCTCCGGGGGCACTGAGGCGGACAACTGGGCTATTTTCTCCTCCCTGGCCCGGATGGGGAAGCGGGGAAAGCATGTGATCACCACCGCCGTGGAGCATCACGCCGTCCTCCATCCCATGAAGCGCCTGGAGGAGCAGGGCTTCCGGGTCACCTATCTCCGGCCCGACCCCCTGGGCCGGGTCACCCTGGAGGCCCTCCGGGAGGCCCTGACCCCGGACACGGTGTTCGTGTCCGTGATGATGGTGAACAATGAGTCCGGGGCGGTGATGCCCATCTCTCAGATGGCGCGGCTCACCCACCGGGTGGCCCCCGACGCCATTTTCCACACCGACGCCGTCCAGGGCTTTCTGAAGCTCCCCTTCCAGGCCAAAACCCTGGGGGCAGACCTGATTTCCGTCTCCTCTCACAAGGTTCACGGCCCCAAGGGGGCGGGGGCCCTGTACATCCGCCGGGGGCTTCCCCTGCCTCCCTTCCTCCTGGGCGGCGGCCAGGAGCTGGGGGAGCGCAGCGGCACCGAGGCCATGCCCGCCATTGTGGGCTTCGGCGCGGCCTGCGCGGCGGCCCTGCCCACCTTAAAGGAGGATCTTACCCGGGAGGCCGGACTCCGGGATCTGGCAATCTCCCTTCTGGGGGAGATTCCCGGGGTGGAGCTCCTGGGAGCCCACGACGCGCCCCACATTCTCTCCGCCTCCCTTCCCGGGGTTCCCACCCAGAACACCATTAACCTGCTCCAGGACAAAGGGGTGTGCGTCTCCGCCGGCTCCGCCTGCGCCAAGGGCCACCGGAGCCATGTGCTGGAGGCCATGGGCCTTTCACCGGAGACCATCGACGGCGCCTTCCGGATCTCCCTCAGCCGCTACACCACCGAGGAGGAAATCCGCACCCTGGCCGAAGCCGTCACCGCCGCCGCCCAACGCTGGCGCTGAGACCCGCCCCTCCGGTGCACCGGAGCGCGAACTGTGAAGCACAATGTAGGGCGGGGGTATGACCCCGCCGGGCACTTGCAAATCTGCCCTGCAGCTCCATCCGAACCCACCAGGCCCCCCACCCTGTCCTTGTTATGAGACAACCGCCCCCCGACTTGTCATCCTGAGCCAAAGGCGAAGGATCCCGCGCAGAAGGGTTCCGACACGGAAGCCCCGGTGCATGAGATCCTTCGGCTGCGCCTCGCCGATGACAAAAAGGGGGCGGGTGCATGAGATCCTTTGGTTCCGTCCTCAGGCTGGCATTGCGCCCCTGGTGGGGCGCGCAAGCCTGTGGCTTGCGGGGGAGACGGATTGGCACACCAGCGTGCCCGCTGGTTCCCAATGACAGACTTGGGAGTGCGGTGCGTGTGGCGGGAGTGCCTGGGTTCCGGGAAGCGGGCGGCGGGGGACAGACAGCCGCCCTGCGGTGCTGCAAATCATTATGGCTCTTGCCTAAGTTCATCCCATTGTCTCGTGCCAGTTAGACCTTTGCAACTGTAATCAACACCCCTGGTCCAGACCGTTCCCTGCAGTGTGTACCGGCAGCTTGCGCAGCGCCGTTGGCTTACCTGATAAAAAGTCCCCCTTGAGGGCGGACGCTTTTGGCGTCCGTCCTCAAGGGGGTTGTTTTTTGCCGCCGGTTGGGAGGCAGGGGGGCCTGCCTCCCGGGGAAGCTTATCCGGCGGAAATGCAGATGGCGTTGTTCTCCGTATCCAGGCGGAAGGTGACGCCCTCGGCGGTGGGGATCAGCTTGGCAAGATCCGCCTCGGTGAGGGTGTAGTCCTCCGTGCCCTTTGCCACCACGAAGCCGTCGGTGGGGTACTGGCTGTACACCGTCACGGTGTGGGTCAGGGGGCCGGTGATGACCGCCCAGGTGTTGTTCAGGCTCTTGCTCTGGTCATAGAGGAGCAGGGTGATGTCCTGATTCAGCTTGTTCAGGTTGACGGTGGCGGTGTACTTCGTGCCGGGACTTCTCAGGGTGATGCCGTCGCCCCTGGCTCCGGTGAGGGGAGAGGCCTCGTTGCCGGTGAAGGTGCCGCCGCTGAAGTTCACCTCCGTCTGGAGCTTCAGGTAGGCGATGCCGCCGTAGCCATAGGAGGCGCTGGTGGAGGCGCTGCGGTTGTTTGTGTAGGTGCCGCCGTTGATGTCCAGCACCGTGTTGGCCACGTTGGCGGTGTAGGAGCCCAGGAACACCGCGCCGGGGCCCAGCACCTCGTTGCCGGAGAAGGTGCAGTCGTTGAACACCAGGTGGTTGCTGCTGTTGTAGGTGACATACAGCAGCCGGGCCTCGTTGCCGGTGATGGTGCCTCCGTTCACGGTCAGGTTCACCGTGCCCCCCGCCGCGCCGGTGATGAAGAAGATGGAGGGGCCGGAGGTCTCGCTCATGGTGGTGACATAGGACTCAATGCCGCTGGCCACCGTGAGATCATCCACATTCACCGTGTTCACCGTGTCCTTCGCGCCGTAGACGTAGACCACGCTCTGGGAGGAGCCCCGCATGTTCCGGGCCACGGTGCCCTTCTGCAGGTTCAGGGTGCCGCCCTTGTCCACCCGGAACATGGCGCTGTGGGTGCTGGAGTAGGGGAAGGCCTGACGGTTGCCGTCCAGCACCACGTCGTGGACGTTGGCCGTGCCGTAGACGTAGAAGAAGTAGCTGCTGTTGGTGGTGTACCGCAGGATTGCGCCGTTGGGAATGTCCTCCATGGTGATCTCCTGGGTGGTGTCCGCCGGGATGGTGACGTTCTGCATGATGAAAATCACGTTCTCCCCGGTGCCCGAGAGGTTGGCCTTCAGAACGGCCTTGGCCCTGTCGAAGGTGGCCACGGGGGTGTCCGGGGTGAGGCCGTCGTTTTCATCGCTGCCCTTGGTGCCGCTGAGGTACACCGCGGAGCCGATGTTCCGGCTGTAGGCCACCTTGTAGGCTCCGTCCAGGGGGTCCAGGAGGGTGGTGTAATAGGTGGAATCCAGCCCGCTTTGGAGGCGGCAGGCCTGGGTGTCCGCCTCGGTGAGGAGGTAGGTGCCATAGCCCCGGAGGAGGACGGTGTTAATGTCCACGCCGTCATAGTAGACGTCGATGCCGCCGCCTTTGACGTAGCTCAGGGGCTTGGCGGCGTAGATGCCCGCCGTGCCGGAGGCGCCGTCGGTGTAGGCCACATAGATGCCGTCCATGTCCACATCGTCCTTGGCGCCGTTCAGAACCACCTTGCCGGCCTTCATCACGTTCACGGCGCAGTTGCCGAAGCCCTCGCCGCTGGTGTTGTCCCGGATGGTGCAGCCGTTCAGGCTGAGGGTGGCGATGTCGGACTTGCTCTTGTCGCCCACGCCGATGCCTGCGGAGGCGCCGCCGGAGGTGTTGCCGGTGACGGTGCCGCCGTTAAACTGGCACAGGATGTTGCCGCTGACGTTGATGGTGGCGCCCACGCCTGCGGTGTTGTTCGTGAAGGTGGCGCCGTTGATCACCAGGCTGGAGGGCTCCTCACTGGTGCCGTAGATCCGCAGAGCGGAGCCGTTGGCCCCCATGAGGCTGGCGGTGGTGCCCACCTGCTGGTTGCCGGAGAACTCCACGGCGTTGAGAATCACCGTGCTGCCGCTGGAGACGGACATGCCGCCGGTGTAGTTGCCGGTGTTGTTCAGAATCTTCACGCCGTCGTTCATCACCACGGTGTTGCAGCCCCAGCCGTAGATGGCGCCGGTGGTGCTCTTCTGGTTGCCGCAGTTCTGAATCACCACGCCCTCATTCAGAATCAGGCTGCCGCCGGTGTCGGAGGTGCTGTCCGCGTCCTCCAGGGAGATCATGTGGGTGAGGATGGAGGCCGTCTGCAGGGAGGGGAACATCTCCGTGCCGCCGTCCAGAATCAGGTGATCCATGGTGAGGGTGACCCCGGGCTCCACGATGATACCGGCGGTGGTGAAGCCGCTGGCGGCCCGGACCACCTTGCCGCCGGGCAGATCCGCCATGGACCAGGTGGTGTCCTCGGTGAGGGTCATGGTGCCGCAGAGGAGAATCACCGGGTTCTTGGCGTCCTTCAGCAGCTCCTTGGCCCGCTCAAAGGTGCGCACGGCCTGCTCCACGGAGGAGCCGTCGTTGGCATCGTCGCCCAGAACGCCATAGTTGGTGTTGCCGGACTCGTTGCCGCCCAGGTAGATGTAATCGGAACGGTCATCCACCAGCCAGGAGGCGTAAATCCGGGTGTCCTCGTGGATGGCGCTGTAGAAATTGTAGGCGGTGGTGAGCTCCGGGTCGGCGTACCACCCGGCGAAGAGGAAGCCCTCCTTCTCCGGGGAGGCGGGGCGCTCCACCCGGGCGCCGTAGCGCACCTCCTGGGTGAACAGCACCTCCTCGCCGTCCATGAAGCTGACGGTGTAGACCCTTGCGCCCCACTTGGCGTACAGGGTGACGCTCTCATACACGGGCTGGGAGAAGTCGAATTGGTTCTCGAAGGTGGGCTCTGTGTACCAGCCCTCCAGGCCGTAGCCATCCCGGGTGGCGGTGGCCGGAGTCACGGTTCCGCCCCAGGGCACCTGCACGGAGGCAGGCTCAATGGTGGCCGCCTGGGCGGAGACGAATTTCACGGTGAGCACCATGTCCTTGGTGGTGAAGCTCACGGTCACATCCCGGTCGATGTTCTTGAGAACGAAGGCGGAGCCGTTTTTGCTCAGGGTACCTGCGGTGACCTGCACATCATCCAGCTCAAAGCCCTGGGACTTGTCCCCGAAGAGGCTGAAGGTCAGCCAGGTCTGGCCGGGCTCCAGGGTCACGGCGTCCACCTTCTCCCCGTCCACCTTGGCATAGCCCTGGTCGCCCACAAAGGTGACGGTGTAGGCGGGGGCGGGCTCCGTGGGGGTGGGAGGCTCCGTGGGGTCGGGCTCCGTGGGGGTGGTGGGCTCGGGAGGCGCAGGCTCTTTGGGGAGGCAGCCGTGGAAGACCACCATGATCTTGGCCACCTCCGCCCGGGTAATAAGGCCCTTGGGCCGGAAGGAGCCGTCGGGGTAGCCCTCCACGATACCGGCCCCAGCGCACAGCTTGACGGCGTCCTTCGCCCATCTGCTGATGGAGGCCTCATCGGTGAAGGTCTTGGAACCGGCGGTGTTCTCCAGCTCCGCGCCGCTGTAGGCGGCGAACCGGGCCAGCATGGTCACAGCCTCTTCTCTTGTGATGCTGCCTCCGGGGATAAACAGGCAGTTTCCGTAGCCGTAGACAATCTTGTTCTCCGCCGCCCAGGTCACGGCGTTGGTGTACCACTTCCCGGCGGGCACATCGGTGAAGGGGTTCTCCCCGGCGGGGGCGGGGGAACCGGCCATGCGGTAGAGCATGGTGGCCATCTGGGCCCGGGTCACGTTCTCACCCGGGGCGAAGCGGTCCTGGCCCATGCCCACCATGAGGCCCAGGTCGTAGGCCTCGTAGACGTAGGAGAAGTACCACTTGCTCTCGTCGGTCACGTCCACAAACCGATAGGGGGTCTTCAGCTCGATGGTCACAGGAATGGGATCGATTCCCAGCTCCGGAAGCTCGATGCTTCCCTCGTAGGCGCCGGGGGCGCCCGTGAAGGTCAGCTCCAGAATGGCCGTCTCGACGGTGTAGTCCTCATAGGAGGCCCAGGCGAAGCTGACGGTGGTGCCGGTGGTGCTGAGGTTGCTGACGCCGGTGCTGCCCACCAGGGACTTGGCGCTTTTGAGGGTCAGCTCCTCCGGGAAGGTATACACCAGGCGTCCGCTGCCGGAGTCCGCGCCTCCGGGGATGAACAGCTGGAGGGTGACGCTGTCCTGGGTCTGGGCCGTCAACTTTTGGGTGACCGGCGCAGGCGCCTCCAGGGCCCATACGTTTGCGCTCAGGCTGAAAATCATGACGATTGCCAGCAGAGACGCAAAAATCCGTTTCTTCATAGTATGATGCACCGTCCTTTCATCGGTTCCCGGCAATCCCTGCCGGGACATCCTCTGTATCCAGGGTGGCGGGAGCGGTCAGCAGGGAGGCGTCCATGGCGTTTACCAGGAGGGCGCCGTCCGCCGCGTCGGAAGCGTCCACCTCCAGACCGGCCACGGGCCAGACCTCGTCGCCGAAGCTGCCCAGGTTGGCGGTGGCGCCGCTGTTCAGATCCAGGGCAATGAGCTGGGTCTTGTCCCCGGTCCACAGGGAGCAATAGACATACTTGCCGTTGGTGGCAATGGAGGAGAAGTACCACTTGCCCCCGGTGGTCATGCCGATGCTGCCCAGCCGCTGGGGGGTGGTGCGCAGGAAGTCCCCCTCGGACTGGGCAACGCCCATGAGCCAGAGCTGGCCGTTGGAGTCCAGAAGGATGCAGGAGTCAATGTACCCGTACTGATTGTTCTCCTGACTGGAGACGTAGCAGATGCCCACGGCGCTGGCGCCGCTTCCCAGGACGGCGGACAGATCCCAGGCTCCGTCATAGCCGCCGGTGGTGGTGTTCACCACGGCCACATAGTTGCCATAGGTGGCCAGGAGCAGGCCGTTTGCCACATTGGGGCACCAGGCGAGATCGGTGTAGCCAATCTCCGAGGTGCCAATTTTGGTTAGATCGTAGGTATCGGAGACGGTGTACAGAGAGGAGATCAGACTACCGTCGGAGTTCTCCTCATAGGTGGCGGCATAGCCTCCCGCCAGGGCCATAAGCTGCTGGCTGCAGGCCTTCTCCGTGAGCTTGGTGTAGGCGGGGATGGTGTCGGTGTTGAAGGTGCTGAACCAGACCTCGCTGTTCTCGTCCCAGACAAGGCCCGTGAGCGCCTGGTTCAGGGCCGTGACGGTGACGGTGCAGGAGGCGGTGACCTCCGGATTCAGAACCGAAGCGGCGGTGACGGTGCAGGTGCCCACGCCTGTGGCGGTGATGACGCCCTCCTCCACGGTGGCCACTGTGGGATCGGAGGTGGTCCAGGTGCAGGCCCGGTTCACCACGGTCCAGGGCTTGGCGGAGACCTCCAGGGTGTGGGTGCCGCCCTTGAGCATGGAAACCGCGTCCTCGCTCAGGGAGATCTCCTGCACATCCGTGGAGGGGCCGAAGGTGGTGGTGGCCTTCTTGGGGATGAACATGCCGCACATCTCGTTCATGCCGAAGCTGCCCAGGACGGTGGCCTTGCCGCTGGCCAGGTCATAGGTCACCAAGCGGCACTCGTAGGAGGTTCCGGCGGCATTGGTGCCATAGTTCAGGTGATAGAGGGTGCCGGTGTTGTGGTCATAGGCCATGGACTGGATGTAGGCCGCGCTGAGGCCCGAGGGATTGGGGGCGGCCTTCACAGTGAAGCCCTCCTCGCCCAGGGTGAAGGTGTACAGGCGGGAGCTGTAGGTGCTGTTGGTGGCGCCGTAGAAGGTTCCGTCGGTGGCGCAGGCCAGGGTTTGCAGGGTGCCCGAGGGCAGGGGAATCACACCCACCAGGGTGGTGTCGCCCATGAGGGGATCGATGGTATAGAGGTAGTTGCCGGAGCAAAGGGCGTAGAGCTTTCCGTCGGCGTAGTTGTAGGCCATATCCAGGGTCACGCTGGGCAGGCTCAGGGTCTCGATGTAAATCTGATCCTCCAGGTCCTCCAGGGGCGCGACGCAGAAGCGGCGGTTGGAGTCAGCGGTGAACACATAGCCGTCGATGTACTCCGCGGCGTAGACGCTGCCCTCGGCCACAGCTTTGGCGCTGCCCGGATCGTCGGGCTTGAAGGCCAGCCAGGCATCGTCAAACAGGTCGTTGGCATAGATATAGGCAGAGGCGTCGTCTCCGTCCCCATCGCCGCCGCCGATGTTCACCAGGTAGCCTGTGGTGTTGCCGGCGTAGTCCACGGCCAGCACCACGATCTCGGAGGCGGTGACGCCGGAGATGTCCACGTCCACATCCACGGCCTGGCCCGGCTGGGTGCTGCCGGCAGCCTGGCGGGCCAGAATCTCCGTCTGGCGAGCGTTGGTCACCAGAACGGCGGCCACATACCGGTCATCCTGGGCGGTGATGCTCAGCCGGGCGCTGCCAGTGATCAGGTTCCGGGAGATGGAGGCGTCCAGAATCTCCGGGGCGGTGTCGTCCACCGTGAGGGTGGTCTCCCACACCGCGCCGTGGGACAGGGTTCCCTTCACCGCCTGGGTCTCCCGATCCCAGTTGTACTCGGGAATGGCATAGACGGAGACCTTCACCTTTGTGCCCTCGGGGAGCTTGTTGCCGCCGGCATCGGTCACCTTCCAGCCCAGGGAGGTGACGATGTTGGTATTGGCCCAGACGCCCGCATTGGAATTGTAGTAAGCGCCGTACTGGGCACCCTTGTTCACGGTCTTGTACACCTCGCCGGTCTCGGCGTTGGTGATCTCCGCATACATGCTGCCGCCGGCGTTCCGGATGAGGGTGGCGTAGGCGGCGGTGATGGTGCTGTCCGTGCTGACGGCCGTCCGATCCGCCAGGAAGGTCTCCTCCTGGGCGTAGGGGTTGCCGGTGAGATAATAGGCGTTGTCCATCACCAGGGCGTTGGTGTAGGAGGAGCCCACATAGGGGTAGGCATCGGGGTCGCCGCTGTCCTCCAGGGTGATGAACTTGTCAAACATGGAGGGCTCGGTCCAGCTGCCGTAATAGGCCAGCATGGGAAGGGACAGGGCCGCGTTCTGACCCTCCGGGTCCTCGGCGTACACAAAGCCCTCTACATAGCAGCCGTTTTCGTAGTTCTCCGCGAAGTAGGCCCGGTCGGCCTCGGAGAGAGTCACCTTGACGTGAACCCCGATGGCCTTTCCGGCCTCCACCACATAGGCGGTGGCGCGCACGTCCACCAGATCCTTCTCGCCCTTCAGGCTCCGGAGGTAGATCTTGGCGTCCCGGCTGGTGATCTCCCCGTCGCCGTCAAAGTCGTATTTCACCGCGTCCCCGTCGGACAGAGGCGCCACGGCCCGGTTGGCCACCGCCAGAAGAACCTCCGCGTCCTTCTCGTCGGGCTGCCCGTCGCCGTTCAGGTCATACACATACCGCTCCGCCGCGTCGGTGGTGAAGACCACCTCCGGGGCAAGGGCGTAGGAGGAATCGGACATAAAGTCCTCGCCGCCGATGGCTTCCACGTCCATGGTGTTGACGGAGGCCCGGAACCGGTAGCTGAGCGTCTCCTGCGAGAGGTTGTTCACCGTGAAGTCGAATTCATAGACACCGGTGCGCTCCGGGTCGTCTCCCAGGCAGGCTTTGACCTTGCCGTCGGTGACATTCTTGTCCTCCGTCAGAAGATAGGCGGGGGTTGTCACCGCCTGGTAGACGTTGGCGAGACCCGAGCCCTGCTTTCTGGGGGAGTATTCCACGCCGTCCTCCTCCAGGAGTGGCACGGAGGTGGACATGAGAAGCGCCTGGGACAGAGCCCGAACCGTCAGGCCCTCCTGCTCCGCAAGGCCATTCTCCTTCACATACTGGGCAGCCACCGCCGCCATGCCCGTGACGCTGGGGGAGGACATGGAGGTGCCGGACATGGAGCCGTAGCTGCCGTCCGTCAGGGTGGACCAGATGTTGCCGCCGGGGGCGGTGATCTCCGGCTTCAGATCCAGATTCCCGGGCACGCCCCAGGAGGAGAAGCTGCTGGGGGCAGAGCCGCCGGGCACATTCTGGACGGTCTGCACCTTGTCGGCGATGACCATGGTTCCGCCCCAGACTCCGTCCTCTCCCTGCTGGGAGGCGGCCAGAATCATGTCTCCGTAGACCTTTTCAATGGAGATGGCGGGATTTTTGTACTTATAGCCGGTCATATTCATATTGATGGAACCGGCTGCGTTGTTGTAGACCACGGCGGCCACGGCTCCGGCCTCCACGGCCCGGTTACCCTTTTCAAAGAAGGACACACCGCCGCCCCGGGAGATGAGGACGATTTTCCCGGTGAGATCCAGATTTTGGAAGTCCTCCTCCGCGCCGTAGATGTGCTCCCCGGTCACGGGATCTCCCAGGAACACATATTCATAGGCCGTGCCGGAGGCATCGCCGGAGGTGTCCAGGGAGGCGAAGGACTGCATACCGTAGCTGCTGTAGGTGTCGGCATAGGCCGTGACCACGCCGCTGAACACTGGCATCACGCCGGTTAGCCCAGCGTTGTCCACAGAGGCCACGGTGAAGGCGTTGCCGAAGGCGCCGGGGGAGCCCACGGTGTTGATCACCGTGTCCCCGGTGAGCTGCAGCTTCACGCCGGTGTTGTTGAACTCCGCGTAGCTGTACTTGTTGCCCGCGGAGATGGTAACCACGGTGTCCGAGTCCACCAGGCTTTTAAACAGGGCGTCATAGTCTCCGTAGGTGTGGCCGGGCATGGAGGAGCCCAGGGACAGGTTCACCGTGTCGCAGCCTAAGAGGATGGCGTCCTCAATGGCGGCCATGTAATCGGAGTCATAGGCGCCGCCGGTTTTGCCGAAGACCTTCATGGTGAGAATCTGGGCGTCTGGGGCCACGCCCACCACGCCGTTTTCCTGCTGGGCGGCCACCAGATCCCCATCGGCGTCCTTGGACCAGACATAGGTGTTGGCCGTGGCGATGCCGGAGACGTGGGTGCCGTGATCCCCCTGGGTGTCATTGTCGTGGGTGACATCCAGATCCTCGTCCACATAGTTGAAGGCGAAGGGGACCTTGGCGGAGCGGTAGAGCTCCTGGGCGGTGAGGCCGCTGTACAGCTCCGCCGCGTGGAGCTTGGGGAGCACCTGGCTGATCTCCTGGTCGGTCAGGAGGTTGTAATCGTCCACCTCCTTGCCGAAGCGGGCGGCGGAGAGCTCCAGACCGTAGAGGAAGCAACCCTCGTCAAAGCTGGGGTGATCCAGATCCAGCCCCGTGTCAATGATGGCAATCCGGGAGCCTGCGCCGGTGTAGCCGTCGGCCCAGGCGCTGTAGGAGCCCACCATGGTTCCGGCGGTGGAGGTGTCCGGCTCCTCCGTGTCAGGCAGATACTGGTTCTCTATGTACACGGCCCTGACGCTGTCCAGAGCCTCGACGGTGTCAATCTGGCTGGCCAGCAGGGTGGTGGCCACACCGTTGACGCCAATGGAGAACCGGTACCGGAGCTCCAGCTCCTGGCCCAGGGCCTTGCTCACCTTGGCCATAGCCGCGTCCTGGCGTTTTTCCAGGGTGGCGCGGTAGGCCATGGCTCCCTGGTTGGAGGCCAGGCCCATGGTGGAGTAGCCCCGCTCCACCAGGGCCGCATCCTGGAAGATGATGATCACCCGCAGGCTCTCCTCCTCTCCGGGCGTATCCGGCTCCTGGGGGGCGGGGGCGTCCGTCAGACCCTCCGCCGTCACGGGAACCTCCTGCAGCCCCAGCTCCTGGGTCTGCGAGGCCGCCAGCACTGCGGGAACGCAGGTCAGCAGCAGGCAAACCGCCAGAATCCAGGCCACAAGATGGCGCATTCTTGGGTTTCTTCTCATGTTCGTCATCCTTTCCGTTTTTTTACCTGCCCATGGAGCAGGCTTGCTTTTATTATACAATGTGTCTCCGAAAAAGCAATATAGTTTTTTGCCGTCATATTCAAACAGAAATCTACATAGATGAACATTTTTCTGCATTTTCCGTTAAAAGCCGGAAGAATCGGACAAGGTTTGACAAAAGCCCCGGAGCCCGTGGCGCCCCCCGGCTTTGCTCCCCCCCTTTGCCATCCTGAGGCGCAGCCGAAGGATCTCATGCACCGGCTCTCATTTTCGAGGCCCTTGTGCATAAGATCCTTCGCCTTTGGCTCAGGGTGACAAAGGGGGGGTGAGGCGGTTGCTTTCCGGCGGGGGCAGAGGAAAAGAGCGAAAAAATCCAAGTTTATCCTTGACTTTCGGGAAAAAATCCGGTATACTATTCGGGCCTGTGAAATTTCAGGCCCTTGCCGCCGTTGCCGCGGCGGCCAAAAGTCCAAAAGGAGGTGCAATAACATGGCTAAGATTTCCGCCAAGTACAAGGTGATCTACATCATCGATCCCGCTGTGGGCGAAGAGGGCATCACCGCTCTTGTGGAAAAGTTCAAGGCGATGGTAGAAGCGGAGGGTACCCTCATCAGCGTGGATGAGCTGGGCAAGCGCCGGCTGGCCTACCCCATCAACGATCTGCCCGAGGGCTACTACGTCCGGATGATCTGCGAGTGCAAGCCCCAGCTCCCCGCTGAGCTGGATCGTGTGCTGGGCATCACCGAAGGCGTGATCCGTCACATCATCACCAACGAAGAAGCGTAAGGAGGGTCCACCATGCTGAACCATATTGTTCTCATGGGCCGCCTTACCCGGGATCCGGAGCTTCGCCGCACCGGCACAGGAATTGCCGTTGCGTCCTTCTCCCTGGCCGTGGACCGGGATTTCGGCTCCAAGGAGACCGGCGAGAAGGAAACGGATTTCATTGACATTGTGGCATGGCGGAATACGGCGGAGTTCGTCTCCAAGTATTTCACCAAGGGCCGCATGGCAGTGGTCTCCGGCAGGCTTCAGATCCGGAACTGGAACGATAAAGATGGCAACAAGCGCCGCAGCGCCGAGGTGGTGGCGGATAACGTCTACTTCGGCGACAGCAAGCGGGACGCAGACGCCGGTGGCAGCTACAGCACCGGCGGCTACAACGCCGCGCCCCCTGCCTCCGGCTACAACGCCGCCCCCAGCTACAATGCCGCTCCCGGCTACGGCGCAGCCCCCGGCTACAGCCCGGCTCCCGCTTATGGTGCAGCCCCGGCCACCCCGGCTCCCGCCGCCGACAGCTTCGCCATGCTGGAGGACGACGATCAGCTCCCGTTCTGAGGTTCCGTCTCATTTTTCCAAAAGAGTTTTTAACGAAGGAGGATTACCATGGCTAACGATCGTGTCCGTCCCCGCAAGCGCAAGAAGGTATGCAGCTTCTGCGTGGACAAGCTGACCCACATCGATTACGAAGACACTGCGAAGCTCCGCCGTTACCTGTCCGAGCGCGGCAAGATTCTGCCCCGCCGTACCACCGGTACCTGCGCCGCCCATCAGCGCCAGCTGACCGTCGCCATTAAGCGCGCCCGTCAGATCGCCCTGCTGCCCTATGTGGCCGACTAATCAAAGATGCTCTCAGGAGCCGCCTTTGCAGGCGGCTCCTGTTTTTCTGCCATTATCTTCCTCCTGCCTGTGGTTTTCCCAGAAAAAGGCGATTTTTCAGTTGCGTTTTCTGGGAAAGCGTGGTATATTGTTCTGGAACGCGGTTTTGTCCGAAAAGAGGTTTGACCATGAAAATCATCATTGTAGGCGACGGCAAGGTGGGCAGAACCTTTGCCCAGCAGCTGTCCCAGGCCGGTCACGACGTCACCATCATTGACCGCCAGGCCTCCGCCCTGCAGCACACCAGCGAGAGCCTGGACATTATGAGCATTCAGGGCAATGGCGCCACCCTGGCCATCCAGCAGGAGGCCGGCGTGGAGCAGGCGGATCTGCTGATTGCCGCCACGGATACGGACGAGCAGAACCTGTTCACCTGCCTCATCGCCAAGCGGGCCGGAGCGAAGCACACCATCGCCCGGGTGCGCAGCCCGGAGTACACCCGGGAGATCAGCCTCATCCGGGAGGATCTGGGCCTGAGCCTGGCCATCAATCCGGAGCTGGCCTGCGCCACGGAGATGGCCCGGGTGCTGCGCTTCCCCTCCGCCGTGAAGATCGACACCTTCGCCGGGGGCAAGGTGGAGATTCTCAAGCATCTCATCGGCCCCGCCTCCCCTCTGGTGGGCATCCGGCTGATGGATCTCAACAAATTCAAGGCCAATGTCCTGATCTGCGCCGTGGAGCGGGGCAAGGAGGTGCTGATTCCCAACGGCAGCTTCACCCTGGCCGCCGGGGACCGGATCAGCATCGTGGCCCAGCCCAGAGACGCCTCTTTGTTCTTCCGGAAAATCGGCGCCCCTGTCTCTCCCGCCCGGCGGATCATGCTCATCGGCGGCGGGCGGATCGCCTTTTACCTGGCCAGCCAGATGGCTGACTTCGGGGCGGATGTGAAGATCATCGAGGAGAACGGCACCGTGTGCAAGGCCCTGGCCGCCCTGCTGCCGGGCGTCACCGTGATTCACGGGGACGGCACGGATCACCAGCTTCTCAGCCAGGAGGGCATCGAGGAGATGGACGCCGTGGCCACCCTCACGGGCCTGGACGAGCTGAACATCCTCATGAGCCTGTACGCCGGTCAGGTTTCCAAGGCCAAAATCATCACCAAGATCAACCGGGACTCCTACGAGGACATTGTGGAGAACATGGACATCGGCAGCGTCTTCTACCCCCGCTACATCGCCGCGGAGGTGGTGGTGCGCTACGTCCGGGCCATGGAGAACTCCGCCGGCTCCAACGTGGAGGCCCTGTACAGCATCGTGGGAGACAAGGCGGAGGCCCTGGAATTCCGGGTGTCCCGGGGCTCCAAGGTCTGCGGCATCCCTCTGCAGGATCTGTGCACCCGCCCGGGCATCCTCTTCGGCTCCATCTTCCGCCGTGGCAGGGCCTTTATCCCCAGAGGCCAGGACACCATCGAGCCGGGAGACACGGTTGTGGTGGTGACCACCCTCCCCAATCTCAACGATCTGGACGACATTCTGGAGCGCCGCCGCTGATACCTTTGATACATATGGGACGGGGTTCCGGGGGAAATTCTGTGGAAATCGTAAAAATGTCCTGTAAAATCCATTTTCCGGATTGATTTTACGGGAAGTTTGCCTTACAATATAGGACAGAGCCTGCGGGCCCGGAAGGAAGTGCGCCATTGCTGCATGTGGTTTTGGTGGAGCCGGAGATTCCGGCAAACACGGGAAATATCGCCCGCACCTGCGCCGCCACCGGCAGCGTGCTGCACCTGATCCGTCCCCTGGGCTTTGACATCTCCGACAAGGCCGTAAAGCGGGCGGGCCTCGACTACTGGCATCTGGTGGATGTGCGGGTGTATGACAATCTGGAGGAATTCTTCGCCAAAAATCCGGTGGAGCAGATGTGGTGCCTTTCCACCAAGGCTCCCCGGGCCTACAGCGAGGCCTCCTTCTCCGACGGCTGCTATCTGTTCTTCGGCAAGGAGACCAGGGGGCTGCCCGAGGAATTTCTGTCCCGGCACCGGGACTGCTGCCTGCGCCTGCCCATGCGGCCGGAGGCCCGGAGCCTCAACCTCAGCAACTCCGTGGCCATCACCGTCTATGAGGCCCTGCGGCAATTGAATTTTCCAAACCTACAGGAATCCGGCAAGATGAAGGACCGGGACCTTCCCGGCCCCCACAATGAATAGGAGGAATCTATCATGAACTATAATAAGAAGTCCATTGAGGATGTGGAAGTCTCCGGCAAGCGGGTGCTGTGCCGCTGCGACTTCAACGTGCCCACCAAGGACGGCAAGATCACTTCCGACAAGCGGATCGTGGCCGCCCTGCCCACCATCGAGTACCTGGTAAAGCACGGTGCCAAGGTCATTCTCTGCTCCCACATGGGCAAGCCCAAGGGCGAGTGGAAGCCCGAGCTGAGCCTGAAGGTGGTCGCCGCCCGGCTGAGCGAGCTCCTGGGTCAGGAGGTCATCATGGCCGCCGACGTGGTGGGCGAGGACGCCAAGGCCAAGGCCGCCGCTCTGGAGAACGGCCAGGTCATGCTCCTGGAGAACACCCGCTTCATGAAGGGCGAGACCAAGAACGATCCCGAGCTGAGCCGTGAGCTTGCTTCCATGGCCGACCTGTTTGTGAACGACGCCTTCGGCTCCGCTCACCGGGCCCACTCCTCCACCGCCGGTGTGGCTGACCATCTCCCCGCCGTCTGCGGCTACCTGGTGCAGAAGGAAGTTTCCATCATGGGCAAGGCCCTGGCCGATCCCGAGCGTCCCTTCGTGGCCATCCTGGGCGGCGCCAAGGTCTCCGACAAGCTGAACGTCATCAACAACCTCCTGGAGAAGGTGGACACCCTGATCATCGGCGGCGGCATGGCCTTTACCTTCCTGGCCGCCAAGGGCTACTGCACCGGCAAGAGCCTGCTGGACGCCGAGAAGGTGGACTACTGCAAGGAGATGATGGCCAAGGCCGAGGCCAAGGGCGTGAAGCTCCTGTTGCCGGTGGATGCCGCCGTGGCCGCCGCCTTCCCCTCTCCCATCGACGCCCCCATCGATGTGGACATTGTGGCCGCCGACGCCATCCCCGCCGACAAGATGGGCCTGGACATCGGCCCCAAGACCATGGAGCTGTACGCGGAGGCCGCCAAGAACGCCAAGACCGTGGTTTGGAACGGCCCCATGGGCGTGTTTGAGAACCCCGTCCTCGCCAAGGGCACCATCGCCGTGGCTCAGGCTCTGGCGGAGTCCGACGCTGTGACCATCGTGGGCGGCGGCGACAGCGCGGCTGCCTGCGAGCAGCTGGGCTTCGCGGACAAGATCACCCACATCTCCACCGGCGGCGGCGCCTCCCTGGAGTTCCTGGAGGGTCTGGCCCTGCCCGGCATCGCCTGCCTGGAGGACAAGTAAACATCCGTTATTTCAGGCCAGCGGGGAGGCCTGGGCTTCCCCGCTGCCTTCTCTATGCATATTTATCGAGACACAGATTTTTGGAGGCATAAAAGAAATGAACAGAAAGTATCGCAAGACCGTCATCGCTGGCAACTGGAAAATGAACAAGACCCCCAGTGAGACCAAGGAATTCATGACCACCTTCAAGACCCTGCTGCCCAAGGGCCGCTGGTGCGACGTGGTGTTCTGCGTTCCCGCCGTCTGCATCCCCGCAGCCGTCCGTGCCATGCGGGAGACCCGGGTGGGCATCGGCGGTGAGAACATGAACGCCAACGCTTCCGGCGCTTACACCGGCGAGATCGCCGCCAACATGTTGGTGGACGCCGGCTGCAAGTATGTGATCATCGGCCACTCCGAGCGCCGCGCCATGGGCGAGACCGACGCCGACGTGAACGCCAAGGTCCTGGCCGCCCTGGAGGCTGGCCTCACCCCCATCATGTGCTGCGGCGAGTCCCTGGAGCAGCGGGAGTCCGGCATCACCGAGGAGTGGATCACCATGCAGATCAAGACCGGCCTGCAGAACGTCCCCGAGGACAAGATCCGCAAGGTCATCATTGCCTACGAGCCCATCTGGGCCATCGGCACCGGCCGCACCGCCACCCCCGAGCAGGCCGAGGAAGTCTGCGAGAGCATCCGCACCGTGATCCGCAAGCTGTACAGCTCCAAGAACGCCCGGGCCATCTCCATCCTCTACGGCGGCTCCATGAACGACAAGAACGCCTTTGAGCTCCTGGCCCAGCCCGACATCGACGGCGGCCTCATCGGCGGCGCCTCCCTGGTTCCCGAGAAGTTCGTGAAGATCATCGAAGCGGCCAACCAGCCCGC
>JALETK010000078.1 GCA_022781505.1 Clostridiales bacterium
ATCTTCACGTTTTTGCTCTTGACCACGGTGCTGCCGTCCTCGGCCAGCTCCGTGCCCCCTGCCTGAACGGAGGTGATCTCAGGCCGCTCCATGTCGTCCACGGTGTCGCCGTAGACCACCCGGAAGTTGTCAAAATACAGGCTTCCCTTGGCGAAATTGCCCATAGGGATCTTGTCGCCGTTTTCGTTGGCGGAGCCACCGGGGATAAAGGTCAGGAGAAGCAGCGGGCTACCGTTGATGATCTTCAGGGGATGCTCGGCGGTGATGTACTGAGCGTAGGGGCGCAGGTTGGCCTCCAGATACATCCAGCCCTCCCAGTAGATGCCGTTGTACTGGATGTTCCGGCCCTCCTGGGTGGTGAAGTGGACGTTGGCCCGCTTATAGCTGTCGGTATTGGCGTCGTAGTAGGCGATGGTGGACCAGAGCCAGTAGTTGGGTGTCCCCTCGGGAGCGTACACCCAGACGCCCAGGCCAGAGGGAGCGCCGTCCAGCTCATAGCCGGCGTAGATGTCCGACTTGGCCTCGTCGCTGGTGTCGGAATAATAGAGATACTCGTTGACGTTTCGGTAGCCGGGATTCAGATTGGTGAAGTCATAGTCCAGGCGAAGGGCGTAATCGCCGAAGCGCACCTGGCCGTTCTCCGCGCTGACCACCTCCGCTGCAGCGGCATTCTGCTGCATGTAGGTGGTGTGCCAGGTGAAGAAACTGTAGCCTGCGCTGCCGAAGATGTAGCAGGCGGGGAAATAGGTTCTGTCGCCCATGTTCCCGATGTAGCTGCCGCCGAACTGGAAGGGACCCCTCTTCGTGACGGTTGCGGGAAGGTTGGTCTCGTCGCTCCAGTCGATGTAGGTGAGCTCCATGTTTTCGTCCCCGAAGTAGTTTCCGTAGGCCGCGTTGCCCCAGTCATAGCTGGCGCACTGCAGGAGCTCCCCGTTTCCGTCGGGCTCAAAGTCCCAGATCACCTGGGGCATTCTGCCGATTTCCACGGCCAGAGTGTCGGTGAGCACCGTGCTGTCCTGCTTGATGTAGGAGACGGTGATGTTGGCGTTGAGGGTCTGCTTGGCCTTGACGGAGGTGAAGAGATTGCCCTCAAAGGAGCCGATGTCCTGGGGCTTGAGGCCCGGAGTGATGGGCTCGATGGTCCAGTCCAGGGTGACGCCGGACAAATCCACGTCCCGCTCCTTGTAAACGACCTTCAGGCCCAGATCCGAGGTGGTCTTGAAGGCCAGGTTCAGAGACTCGGCGGCGAAGTGAATGTTCTCCGGCTCCTGCACCTCAATGGAGGTGGTGCCCACAACCTTGCCTTCGTAATTCAGCTTCGCGGTGACGGTGCCGCATTTGCCGTTGGATTTGAACACGCCGGTGGCGGCGTCCATGGAGCCGAAGGAGCCGTCCTCCAGAGACCAGGTAACGCCCTGGGGAACCTCCGTGGGATGACCGGCCGTGTCCACGCCGGCGGCCTGGAAGGGAACGGTGGCCCCGGCGATGTACACCAGGTTGTTGGGCGTCAGAGAGGCGTGGTCAAACTTGCCGGAGCCCTCGGCGGTGGACACCAGGAGCAGAGTGGAGGCCACCACCCGCTCGGTGCCGTCGGAGGGGGTGTTCTGAATGGTGAGGGTGTCGCTGCCCTCGTGCTTGGAGGCGAGGGTGGCAGAGCCGCCGCCGTCCAGGTAAAGGGCGGTGACGCAGCCCTGGGCCTGCATGAACTGGGCAATCTCCACCACGGTCATGCCGCTGGAGACGCCCTGTCGTCCGTCCGCCAGGAACAGAACCACGGTGCCGTCTTCCTTCATACCCACGGAGTTCCGGGGCGCCTTGGTGGCGCCGTCCAGACCGCCGGTGACCTCGCCGTTTTTCACCAGGTAGAAGGGGCCGGAAATGGCCTCCACCACGTCGGAGTGGTCCGTGCCATAGTCCCGAATGACATAGGAACCGTCCGTGAGCCGGGCAAAGTAGGGCTCGTGGGCCACGTTTCCGGACTGCACGGTGCCCTCGGTCTGAACCACGTTGCCCTCCATAATGAGGTAACCGCAGGCCTGACCGGACTGCATATTGTAGTAGTCCGCGTTGGTGGCCACCAGCACGCTGCGCCCGGTGGCGGCCTCGAAGTCCGCCGCCTGCTTGGTGGTGGCCTTCATGTCGAAGGGCAGCCCCTGGGCGGCCTCCGCCCGGGATTCCGGCGTGCTGCCCTTGGTGTAGTAGCCGGAATAGGATGCCTTGAACTCCACCTGAGCGTCGGGGGCTACCGTGGTCATGTAGCCCTTGACCTGGGCGTTGCCGCTCTGGTCATTCAGGATGAGCTGTGTCTCCGTCACGCCGGAGGCAATGGCGTAGTCGGTCTGGGCGATGAGGTACTTGCCGTCAGGCAGCTCCACGCCGATGTTGGAATCGGAGGCGGCAACTGCTGCCGGGAGCAAGGATACGAGCATCGCCAGAACCAGCAATGCACCGGTAAACCGGTGCGCGGTGGTATGTCTCATGTTTTGTCCCCCTGTGAATAAAATGTTTTTGTGTACGAAGCATATGTGTACGAAGCATATGTGTATGAACCGTCATGATACACACGGCTCATTATGCTTCATTTTCCTTATCTTGTCAAGCGGCAATTCTACAAGTTAAGACGAAATCAAATATTTCTGCAGTCTGCATAAAATGTGTTGCGCTTTTCTAAAAATGTGGTATGATAAATGCACTTTTTATGAAAAGGAGTTGAACATGCGCAGCGGATGCTGCGCGGGAGACCATGAAGAGACGATTTTTTCTGGTGCCCCTGTTGTGTGCCCTCCTTCTGGGGGCCATGTGCCTGGCGGTTCACGCTGCGCCGGGGGAGCCTGTGGACTGGGACAGCCTGTACACCTATGGGGACGTGAGCGCGGAGAACACCAAAATCTCCGTGCAGCGGGTGGATGGGGAGGCCTATCTGTTCCTGCCCTCCAATGCCAACCTTTCGGCCCTGCCCCTGCATCTGTCCATATCCGACCCCTCCGCCCTGGTGACCATCGGCGGCAGCCTGGGGGCGGTGCCTCTGGAGCAGGAGACCAGGGTGGATCTCACTGCCCTGTGCACCGGTAGCCCCTATACCCTGACCCTCCGGGCCCAGTGGGCCGGGGGCAGCTCTGAGGAGACCCTCACCGTGGTGACCTCCTCCAACGTGTCCGCCATGTACCTGGTCAGCGACGACCCTGTGAACCAGGGCAGGGAATGGGTGGAGTCCAGCCCGGACAAGGAGAACAAGGCCACCGGTGCCATGGTCCTGCAGAATGAGGACGGCTCCCTGGTGTACGACGGCGCATTGACTCAGATCAAGGGCCGGGGCAACTCCACCTGGAAGCTGGACAAGAAGCCCTATCAGATTAAGCTGGACAAGAAGACCGACCTGCTGGAAACCGGGGAGAAAGACAACAAGGCCAAGACATGGGTACTCCTGGCCAATTACGCGGACCCTGCCCTCCTGCGAAACACCCTGGCCCTGAACCTGGGTGCGGAGATGGGCATGGATTTCAACATGGAGAACCGTCCGGTGGATCTCTACTATGACGGGGAATACCGGGGCGCCTACCTCCTGACGGAGAAGGTGGAGGTGAACAGCGGCCGGGTGGATATTACAGACCTGGAGGGCGCCAATGAGGATGCCAACAGCGGCATAGACGACCTCACGGAGCTGTCCACGGAGGTGGGCCGGACGGAGAACGGCGCCACCTACACCTACTGTGTGGGTATGGAGAACCCGGAGGACATCAGCGGCGGGTACCTTCTGGAGATGGAGGTGGCCTACCGCACCGCCACGGAGATCTGCTATTTCTACACCACCCGGGGCAACTATGTGGTGGTCAAGAGCCCGGAGTGCTGCAGTCAGGCGGAGATGGACTACATCGCCACTATCTACCAGGAGTACGAGGACGCCCTGTTCAACGACGGAGTCAACCCGGACACCGGAAAGCGGTACACGGATTATGTTGACCTGGAGAGCACGGTTCAGTGCTATCTCATCAATGAGCTCACCAAGAATCTGGACGGCTTCCGGACCTCTGCCTACCTTTATAAGGAGGCGGGGGTGGATCAGATGAAAATGGGCCCCCTGTGGGACTATGACCTGGGCTTCGGCATGGGCGCGGGCACGGAGGTTCATGCCCAGGAGCAGCGGAACCCCGAGGGGCTGTACACCGCCCGGAGCATCTTCGCCGGGGCCCTGTACCGGCAGCCGGATTTCCGGGTGGCGGTAAAGGCGGCCTATGAGGAGAGTCTCTATCCCCTCCTGGAAAACGTGGTGCTGGGAGACGAGGCGGCGGTCAGCGGCAGCCTCCATTCCATCGCCTGGTACCGGAGCCAGCTTCAGGACTCCGCCGCCGGGGATTACATCCTGTGGCGGGGCAAGGATGTGTCCGTGTGGAGCAAGCGGGTGGATACCCTCGCCGATTACATCCGGGTCCGCAGCCAATGGCTGAAGGAGGCCTTCGGGACGTGGAACGGGGAGACCTGCGAGCCTCTGTCCATCTACCTGGATGTGGCCACCGACAAGTGGTATTATGATGAAATCATGACCGTCACCCAGTACGGCCTCATGCGGGGTGTGGCCCAGTCCACCTTCAGCCCGGAAACCATTGCCACCCGGGCCCAGATTGTGCAGACCATATATAATATGGAGCAGCCGGAGCCCGTTCCCTTTGAGCAGACCTTCTCGGACGTCCATGTGAACAGCTGGTATGGCATCGTGGTCAACTGGGGGGTCAAGGCCGGCATCGTCAGCGGCTATCCCGACGGCACCTTCCGGCCGGACAAGAGTATCACCCGCCAGGAGCTGGTGACCCTGCTGTACCGCTATGCCGGAAGTCCGGCAGTGAGCGGTACGGCTCTGGAGGACTTTGCCGACGGGGACAAGGTATTCCCCTTTGCCCGGGAGGCCATGGAGTGGGCCGCGGAGGTGGGCCTCATCCAGGGCTACCCCGAGGACAACACCATCCGCCCCCTGAAGACCACCACCCGCGCCGAGCTGGCCACCATTCTCCTGCGGTATTACGAGGGCTTCGCCATGAATAACTGACCGGGCGCCCCTCCGAAGGCCGGGTTTATCTCAAAACTCGTTTTGAGATAAACCCGGCTTTGAATTTTTAGAGGTTCCGCTAAATTTCGGGGCCTGTTTTTTGGGCACATTTTTTCCGGCCTCCTATGGAATTTTCTCAAAGAATTCAGTATAATGTTTCCAGGGGACAGACGCAATTCCAGGCCTGTCCACCTGATACGAACAATTGCACGTTCAGATATTATATATGGAGGAAGGATCCTATGACCACAGGAACCATGTGGGCGCTGGTGAAGGACCAGCCGGAAGTTGGCCTGACCATGAAGCGGGTGGAGATTCCCGCCGTGGGCAGCAACGATGTCATGATCAAAATCCACAAGACCGCCATCTGCGGAACGGACGTTCACATCTGGGACTGGAACGAGTGGGCCCAGAACACCATCCGCCTGGGCACCACCGCCGGCCATGAGTACGTCGGCCACATTGTGGAGATGGGCGCCAATGTAAAGGGCCACTACATCGGGGAGCTGGTCTCCGGGGAGGGCCACATTGTCTGCGGCATGTGCCGCAACTGCCGCTCCGGCCGGGGGCACCTGTGCAAGGGCACCCAGGGCGTGGGCGTGAACCGGGACGGGGCCTTCGCCGAGTACCTGGTGATTCCCGCCTCCAATGTGATCTCCTGCTCTCCCAACATTCCCGAGGAGTTGTATTCCATTTTTGACCCCTTCGGAAACGCCACCCATACGGCCCTGTCCTTTAACCTCCTGGCGGAGGACGTTCTCGTCACCGGCGCCGGCCCCATCGGCATCCTGGCCGCTGCCATTGCCAAGTTCTCCGGCGCCCGCCATGTGGTGATTACGGACCTCAATGAGTACCGGCTGAACCTGGCCCGGCAGTTCGGCGTCACTGCCGTGAACACCAGAACCACCGACCTGAAGGAGGTCATGTCCCAGCTGGAGATTCACGAGGGCTTTGACGTGGGCATGGAGATGTCCGGAAGCCCCATGGCGCTGCGGCAGCTCATCGACTCCATGTACAACGGCGGCCACATCGCCCTTCTGGGCCTGCCCAGCAAAAACGCCGTGGAGCTGCCCCTCAATACCATCATCTGGAACGGCCTGACCCTGAAGGGCATCTATGGCCGGGAGATGTTTGAGACCTGGTACAAGATGCAGGCCATGGTGGAGGGCGGCTTCCCCCTGGACAAGATCATCACCCACCGCTACCCCATTGCCGACTTCCGGCAGGGCTTCGAGGCCATGCGCTCCGGCAGCTCCGGCAAGGTGATTCTGGATTGGAAGGACATCTGATTTTTACGGAAGAAAGGATTGATTGTATGAACAAGCAAGAGGCATTCTCCTACTACGCTTCCCAGCTGGAGGGCATCAAGGACTCCGGCGTTTTGAAGGCGGAGCGGATCATCACCACCCCCCAGAGCGCCCACATCTTTGCCGACGGCAAGGAGCTGCTCAACATGTGCGCCAACAACTACCTGGGTCTGGCGGATAACCCCGAGCTGGTGGCCGCCGCCAAGGCCGCCTATGACGAGTATGGCTACGGCCTGGCCTCCGTCCGCTTCATCTGCGGCACCCAGTCCATCCACAAAAAGCTGGAGGCCGCCGTGGCCCGGTTCTTCGGCACCGAGGACACCATCCTCTACTCCTCCTGCTTCGACGCCAACGGCGGCCTGTTTGAGGTGATGCTCACCGCCGAGGACGCGGTCATCAGCGACGAGCTGAACCACGCCTCCATCATTGACGGCGTCCGCCTGTGCAAGGCCAAGCGGTACCGCTATAAGAACAACGATATGGCCGATCTGGAGGCCCAGCTCCAGGCCGCCGATGCCGCCGGCGCCCGGATGAAGCTCATCGCCACCGACGGCGTGTTCTCCATGGACGGCATCATCGCCAACCTGAAGGGCGTGTGCGACCTGGCGGACAAGTACGGCGCCATGGTCATGGTGGACGACAGCCACGCCTCCGGCTTCGTTGGGAAAAACGGCCGGGGCACCGTGGAGTACTGCGGCGTCCAGGGCCGGGTGGACGTGATCACCGGCACCTTCGGCAAGGCTCTGGGCGGCGCCTCCGGCGGCTTCACCACCGGCAAGAAGGAGATCATTGACCTGCTGCGCCAGCGGAGCCGTCCCTACCTGTTCTCCAACACCCTGGCCCCCGCCGTGGCCGCCGGCACCCTCAAGTGCCTGGAGATGCTGGAGAAGGATACCAGCCTCCGGGATCACCTGGAGGAGATCACCGTGGGTTACCGCGAGGCCCTGAAGGATGCGGGCTTCGACATCATCGACGGCACCCATCCCTGTGTGCCCATCATGCTCTACGACGAGCACAAGGCCGCCCGCATGGCCCAGAAGCTCTATGAGCTGGGCATTTATGCCGTGAGCTTCACCTACCCCGTGGTGCCCAAGGGCAAGGCCAGAATCCGCACCCAGGTCTCCGCCGCCCACACCAAGGAGGATCTGGAGTTCGCCGTCCGCTGCTTCATCGAGGCCAGACGCCAGATGGAGGAAGAGGACGCCAAGGGCTGAGGCGCTTAAGTCCATATGAAACTGCTCCCATGTCATTCCGGGCCTGTTACCGGATGACATGGGGGCTTTTTTGCGGGGGAACGGGAAAAGCGCCCCGCTTTCGCGGAGCGCTTTCCCTAGAGCATAAAAACGAATAAAAGAGAGAGGTAGGAAGTAGTCCAAACTAGAAGGACAAACGAGAAATGCGGCTACAAGGGATCCGGCTCACGGCTTCCGTATCACCTTGCACCTATAGAATACCTGCTACTTTTGAATAAAATATGAATAAAAAGAAAACAATGGGTGAAAGGACTGTGAATTACCAACAAAAGCCGGAAAAGTACCCATCATTTCCCCAAAACCGCCCCCACTGTCATCCTGAGGCGCAGCCGAAGGATCTCGTGCACCAGTACCCGCGCCGCCCCCCACTGTCATCCTGAGGCACAGCCGAAGGATCTCCGGCACCGGCTCCTGCATCGGAGCCCCCTGCGCGAGATCCTTCGCTTTTAGCTCAGGATGACAAATGGGGGAGTGCGGCGGGTTAGAACGACGCTGCCAATCAAACCGCAGCAACCCGGCGGGGGCAAGACCCCCGCCCTACAGTACCACCCCCCACTGTCATCCTGAGGCGCAGCCGAAGGATCTCGTG
>JALETK010000087.1 GCA_022781505.1 Clostridiales bacterium
GCGGGTGATATCGCCCTGCGGGCGGTTGGGGTGGCGCTGCGCGCCGGATTGGATTTGCTTGGTGCGGATGGGACGGCGGGTGCGGGTGCAGGGGGTGCAGAAGGCCTGGTGGGTGCGCCCATGACCTTCCCCCAGTGGGGGGAAGGTGGCCCGGCGAAGCCGGGTCGGATGAGGGTTGGGGAGCACTGGCGGTTTGATTGGCAGCCCGTCCGGAGGGGGCGGGGGGGACTTGTGCGTTTGGAGGGAGGCTTTCAGGTCGGGGCAAGTGCCACCCCTCATCCGGCCGCCCTTGGCGGCCACCTGGAGTTGTGGTATCCCTTGCCACCGGCAAGGGATGATATCCAATGGCGCTTCGCGCTTGCCCCGGAGGGGGAAGGTCATGGCGCCCCTGGTGGGGCGCGCAAGCCTTGGGGCTTGCAAGGGGGGGTGGCGGTGTGCTGCTGCCTTGCGGCTTGCGGCGGCGGTTTCTTTGCAGGTTGAATTTTACAATTTATATTTTGAAAGGAGAACAAATACATGGAAAAACTAAGACTTCAGCTTTTTGCGGATGGGGGGACGGTGGTGAATACCACCGGGGGGACTGTGGATGCCTACACCGGCGCGGCGGTGGCCTCCACGGCCATGAGTCCCACCATGAAGACCTATTATGACACGGAGCTTCTGGAGAACTCCCGGCCTCAGCTGGTTTTCTCCCAGCTGGGCAAGAAGCAGCCCCTGCCCGCGCGGCATGGGAAGACCGTGGAGTGGCGGAAGTTCAACACCTTTGACAAGGCCCTGACCCCCCTTCAGGAGGCGGTAATTCCCACGGGCAAGCAGTTCGGCATGACCGCCGCCACGGTGGAGGTGCAGCAGTTTGGCGACTACACCAGCATCTCTGACCGGCTGGATCTTCACGCGGTGGACCCTGTGATTCTGGGGGCCACCGAGGAGATGGGGGCCGCCGCCGGGGCCACGGCGGACACCCTGGTGCGCAACGCCCTCCTCACGGGCACCAACGTCATGTACGCCCCCAACGGCTCTACCCCCGTCACCTCCCGGGCCAATCTCACCGCTGCCTGCAAGCTGACCCCGGACGTGGTACACAAGGCGGTGACCTGGCTCAAGAAGTGTAAGGCCCCCAAGTTTGACGGCAAGTGGTATGTGGCGGTGATTCACCCCTCTGTTGCCTATGACCTCACCTCCAGCGCCGAGTGGGTGGAGGCTCACAAGTACGCCGGGGTCACGGAGATTTTCAACGGGGAGATCGGCCAGCTCCGGGGCTGCCGGTTCATCGAGACCACCGAGGCCCCCATCCTCTCCGGTGGCTCCGGCGGGGCCAAGGTCTACGCCACTTTGTTCTTCGGCAAGAACGCCTTCGGCGTGGTGGACCCCGAGGGCATGGGCCTGGAGCTTATCGTCAAGGACAAGGAGACCGTGGGCGGCCCTCTGAACCAGTTCTCCACCGTGGGCTACAAGTTCGAGGCGGCCACCAAGATTCTCTACCAGGAGCGGATGGTTCGGGTGGAGAGCGGCTCCACCTTCTCCGGCGAGGATGCCGTGAACTAAGGGAGGGAAGGTCATGAGTAAGAAGGTATATCTCCCCCGGCCCGGGGCCGGGGAGGAGCCGGAGATCTTTGCCGCGGTGAACGGCAGGGCCTGGCGCATCCGCAGGGGCGCGGAGGTGGAGGTGCCCGACGAGCTGGCCGAGGTGCTGGAAAACGCCCGGGCGGCGGACACGGCCATGGAGGACTTCCTCCGGGCCAGCGGGGATCGGACGGTGGAGCTGTGACCATCGGAAACGCCCTGGCCCTGGCGGACCGGCTGATTCCCAACCAGGTGGACGGCCCGGTGAAGCTCCTGTGGCTGAACGAGCTGGACCGGCAGGCGGACACGGAGCTACACCGCACCCACAAGGGCCCCTGGCCCCCCTTCGGGGGGTATCCGGGGGACGTGTCCATGGACCGGGAGCTCCTCATCCCCCCGCCCTATGACGGGGTCTACCTCTGGTACCTGGAGCTGAGGCTCTGGGACGCGGCGGGGGAGCTTCGGCGGTACAACAACGCGGTGCAAAAGTTCAACGCCGCCTGGCAGAGCTACAAGGATTATGTAAACCGGACGTACCCCCCATTGGGGGTGCGGGGCCTGAGGCTGATGTAGGGCTGGAGGCTTTCAGGTTGGGGCGGGTGCGCCCCTCATCCGGCCGCCTTTGGCGGCCACCTGGAATTGTGGTATCCCTTGCCACCGGCAAGGGATGATATCCAATGGCGCTTCGCGCTTGCCCCGCAGGGGGAAGGTCTACTGCGCCCCTGGCGGGGCGCGCAAGCCTGCGGCTTGCGGGGGGCTTGGTGGGTGCGCCCAAAACCTTCCCCCAGTGGGGGAAGGTGGCCCGGCGAAGCCGGGTCGGATGAGGGTTGGGGAGCACTGGCGGTTTGATTGGCAGCCTCGTCCGGAGGGGGCGGGGTGGACTTGTGCGTTTGGCTGGAGGCTTTCGGGTTGGAGAGGGGGCGCCCCTCATCCGGCCGCCTTTGGCGGCCACCTTCCCCCGTAGGGGGAAGGTTAACTGCGCCCCTGGCGGGGCGCGCAAGCCTTGCGGCTTGCGGGGGGACGGATTGCCACACCAGCGTGCGCGCTGGTTCGCAATGACAGACTTGGGGTGCGGTGGGTTTGATCGGAAGTGCCAGGGTTCCGGCAGGTGCCCGGCTTATGTCATGATCCCGCCCTACAGACCCGCTGCCGAATCTGCCCGTAGGGGAGGGTCATGACCCTCCCGGGCAGCTACAAATCTGTTTAGCAGTTCCATCCCAACGCCACCAGCTCCCGACAGCGCACCCGTAGGGCGGGGTTACGCCCCCGCCGGGCAGTTGCGAATCTGCCTGGCAGTTCCATCCCAAGGAACCGGCCCTCAAAACTGTCATTGCGAGGAGCGCAGCGACGTGGCAATCCGTATCCCCCGCAATGCGGCAGCATTGCACCGGCCGTAAGGCCGGTCATAGGCCCGGGCCGGTATGGCGCCCCTGGCGGGGCGCGCAGGCCTGCGGCTTGCGGGGGAACGGATTGCCACACCAGCGTGCGCGCTGGTTTGCAATCATCATGTGTTTTCACACCACCATAAACAAAAGGCCTCCCTTGCCATCGGCGAGGCGTAGCCGAAGGATCTCATGCACCGGGGCTTGTTGTGTCGGAACTCTTCTGCGCGAAATCCTTCGCCTTTGGCTCAGGATGACATGTGGGGGGTGCGGCGGTTGTTTCATAGCAATGACAGACTTGGGGGTGCGGTGGGTTTGGATGGGGTGCGGTGGGTTTGGATGGGGTGCGGAGGTTGCGGTGAGGGGGCGGGAATTACGAAAGGAGTACATCATGGACGAAACAACCAACGAGCTTCTTCCCATTGGGAAGGAGACGCTCCGGGAGTTTTCCCGGGTTTTGGAGCGGTATAAGGCCGGGAAGCGGGCCATTGAGCAGCGGATCATTGAAGCGGAGGAGTTTTGGAAGCTGCGGCACTGGCGTTCCATCCGGCCCCAGGGGTCGGGGGAGCCGGAGCCGGCCTCCGGGTGGCTGGTGAATGCCATCCTCTCCAAGCACTCCGACGCCATGGATGCCTACCCGGAGCCCATTTGTCTGGCACGGGAGGAGTCGGATCAGGAGGAGGCCCGGCGGCTGTCCGCCGTGCTGCCGGTGATTTTGCAGCAGAACGATTTTCAGCAGGTCTGGTCCGACGTGTGGTGGTACAAGCTGAAGTCCGGTACCGGGGTCTATGGGGTGTTCTGGGACAAGAGCAAGCTGGGCGGGCTGGGGGATATTACCATCTCCAAGGTGGACATTCTGAACCTCTTCTGGGAGCCGGGGATCTCCGACCTCCAGGCCAGCCGGTATCTGTTCCATGTGGCCCTCCAGGAAAACGAGGCCCTGGAGGAGGCCTATCCGGAGCTTCGGGGGCAGCTGGGGGCGGCTCCGGGGCCGGTGGTCAGCCGGTACCGGTACGATGAGTCCATCTCCACGGCGGACAAGTCGGCGGTGGTGGATGTGTACTACAAAAAAGCCGGTAAGCTCCACTACTGCAAATATGTGGGGGAGACGGTGCTCTTCGCCACGGAAAACGACCCCCTTTACGCCCAGCGGGGGCTTTACGACCACGGGCGGTATCCCTTCATCTTCGATCCCCTTTTCCCGGAGGAGGGCTACCCCGGCTGCGGCTACGGGTATGTGGATCTGTGCCGGGACCCCCAGATGGTGGTGGACATCCTCAACAACTGCTTTGTCCAGTCGGCGGTGGCGGCGGCCACCCCCCGGTGGTTCGTCCGGGCGGACGGGGGCATCAACGAGGAGGAGTACGCCGACCTGACCCGAAAATTCGTCCACGTCCAGGGCCGGGTGGACGCGGACAGCATCCTCCAGATTCACACCACCCCCATGCCCGGCAACGCCATGGAGTATCTTCAAATGAAGGTCAGTGAGATCAAGGAGGTCTCCGGCAACCGGGACGTGAACAACGGCGGCACCTCCGCCTCGGTCACGGCGGCCTCGGCCATCGTCGCCCTCCAGGAGGCGGGCAACGGCCTCAGCCGGGACATGATCGCCGGCTCCTACCGGGCCTTCCGGAAGGTGGTGGAGCTGTGCATCGAGCTGGTGCGGCAGTTTTACGACGTGCCCCGGCAGTTCCGGATTCTGGGGCCATACGGGGTCTGGGAGTATGCCATGTTCTCCAATACGGGCCTCCGGCCCCAGGGCCAGGGGGCGGCGTGGGGCCAGGACATGGGCTACCGGCTCCCTGTGTTTGACATCCAGGTGGAGGTGCAGCAGGAGTCCAGCTACACCAGGGAGACCTACAACCAGCTGGCCATCCAGCTCTACGGCCTGGGGAT
>JALETK010000113.1 GCA_022781505.1 Clostridiales bacterium
AAGCAGGCTGAATGCGGGGCTGATGGAATATCGCTTGAATAGCTTAATAACGGCAAAGCTGCTCAGAAATGCCGGGAAGAAGAAGTATATGTGGTAGTTGTCCGTGAGATCGTGTAAAAAACTGCGGTACAGCATGGATAAGGGATTGCCCGTCCAATCAACGAACGTTCCATTTGCAATGCCTTCCCCGACACTTTGGGCGTTTAAAAATGAGTGGATGTAGGTGTCCGTATCATTATAGGATTCGCGCAAAAACGAGAAGCAGGTGAGCCAGAAGATGACTGCAATCATGAAGACGTCCGAGCGGCTTCGCAGGAAGGAGCGGCTGCTGTGGCGTTCCAGCTGACTTCCGGTGGGGTAATAGACCTGGGACAGGTACATCAGGAATACACAGCCCCAATACAGTAAAACGAGTTGCCGCATGACAGTTCCTCACTTGTTGATCCAAATTCTGGGAAAAGGCGCAATCTGCCGGATTGCTCATATATTATACCATATTTATAGGAAATGTAAATTGTAAGTTGTGAATAAAAGACTGCCGGAGGTTCTTCCTTTGGAATCTATTTTCCTCCAAATTAGCTTGTTTTTCGGCAATTAAGCAGAACGAACCCCGGCGGAGCCGGGGCGGGCTCCGCCGGGGGGGTTAGGTGCCTTTGGCTGACGGCGGGGACCCTGTGCCGGTGGGCTGGGTGTTGGCGGTCAGGGGGTCGGGAGGGCGGATATGGTGGCGGAGACCACCTTTTGTTTGTCAAACTCCCGGGCCATTTTGTCGTGGGCGGCGCGGCCCATGGCCTGGCGCCGGGCGGGGGGGAGCTGGGCCATCCGGTGCATTTGGGTGTACAGGCTCTCCGTGTCCCTGGGGCTGCACAGAAGGCCGCTCACGTCCTCCTCCACGGCCTCTTTGCAGCCGGGGATATTGCTGGTGATTACCGGGCGGCCCACGGCGGCGGCCTCCAGCAGCACGTTGCTCATGCCCTCGTGGTAGCTGGGGAGCACCACGCAGTCGGCGGCGGCGTAGAAGGGCAGCGGGTCGGTCTGAAAGCCGTGGAACACCGCGACGCCCGCCGCCGTCAGGGCCTCCACCTGGGCCTTGTAGCATTCATCGTCGTAGAAGCCCACCAGATCCAGCACCACCCGGCTCCCCAGCTCCCGGTGGAGGCGGCTTATGGCGGCAAAGAGCTCGTCCATGCCCTTTTCCTTCATAATCCGGCCCAGGTAGAGAAAATGCACCCTGTCATGCTCCGGGTACGGCGTGTATGGGTACTTCTCCAGGTTGATGCCCGCCCCTGGGAGCACCGTCTCTTTCTCCCGGGGGAGGATGTTCCGCTGGCGGAATTCCCTGGCGTTTGCCTCGTTTTCAAAGAAGACGGTTTTGGCGCTGCCCAGGGCCAGCCGGTACAGGACGGTGACGAACCGGGCGAGGCCCTTTTTCTGAAAGGCGGTGCCCAGGCCCTGGACGTTGGCGCAGTAGGGGATGCCCGCCATGCGGCAGGCCAGGCCCCCGTAGATGTTGGGCTTGATGGAATAGGTGATCACCATGTCCGGCTGCTCGTCTCTCAACAGCTTCCGGTATGTCCGGAACAGGCGGAAATCCGTCCCGGGGTTGATGCCCCGGCGGTCCACCTCCGTGCGGATGCACCGGAGGCCCAGGGCTTGAAAATCCGCCTCGTGGCCCACGAAGGGCATACTCAGCACCACCTCGTGGGTCTTCATCAGGGCCTGAATCAGCTCCAGGCGGAAGCGGTACAGCATATACGAGTGATTGGTGAGAATCAGAATCTTGCTCATTTCCCCACAGGCTCCTTTTCTCCATGGAGGACGCCGGTGCCGCCCTCCACCACGCCGTCGTGCTTCAGCACCTTCCCCACGGTGCCGAAGAAGCACCGGCAGTCAAAGAGGAAGCTGAGCCTTTGGACATATTCCCCGTCCAGGCGGGCCTTTACGGGGATTTCCAGCTCGTCCCGGCCGTTGATCTGGGCCCAGCCGGTGAGGCCGGGGCGCACGTCGTTGGCGCCGTATTTGTCCCGCTCCTCAATCAGATCCGCCTGGTTCCACAGGGCGGGGCGGGGGCCGATGATGCTCATTTTCCCGGTGAGGATGCACAGAATCTGGGGCAGCTCGTCAATGGACAGGCGGCGGAACCAGGCGCCGGAGCGGGTGATCCACCGCTGGGGGTCCGAGAGCAGGTGTGTGGGCATATTGGCCGGGGTGTCCGTGTACATGGTGCGGAACTTGGGCATCATGAAGGTTTTCTTGTAAATGCCCACCCGCTTCTGCCAGAACAAAACCGGGCCGGGGGAGTCCAGCTTCACCACCAGGGCGAAGGCCAGCATGGGAATTGCCAGGACAACCAAGCCCAGAAAAGACAGTACAATATCAATCAGTCGTTTTATCACATGCCGGTACATGGTGCACAGCCCTCCAGAATCCAGCGCTTCCTCCTGACGCCCTCCCGGCCCGCCCCATGGGGGAGGCCGGTGAAAGCGATACGCGCTTTCTTAGAATTTTACCACGGCTCAACGGGAAAATCAATAAGTGAACCGCTGGAGTTTTACCAAAACCCGGGGGGCCTGTCACCGGCGAGGCGCAGCCGGAGGAGCTTATGCACCGGGGCTTGTTGTGTGGGAACCCTTCTGCGCGAGATCCTTCGCCTTTGGCTCAGGATGACATGTTGGGGGTGCGGCGGTTGTTTCATAACAATGACAGTTTTGGGAGACCGGGACACCCGGACAGGACTGCTGAGCAGGCTTGCAGGCGCCCGGCGGGGGCGAGCCCCCGCCCTACAGGTGCGTGGCTGGGGCCTGATGCGTTGGGATGGAGCTGCCAGGCGGATTTGCAGGTGCCCGGCGGGGTCATGACATAAGCCGGGCGCCTACCGGAACCTCCGCACCTGCCTCCAAACCCACCGCACCTCCAAGCCTGTCATTGCGAGACCCCGCAGGGGTCGTGGCAATCCGCTTCCTGCAAGCCGCAAGGCTTGCGCGCCCCGGCAGGGACGCAATACCGGCCCGGGCCTATGACCGGCCTCGCGGCCGGTGCAATGCTGACGCATTGCGGGGGAAACGGATTGCCACGTCGCTGCGCTCCTCGCAATGACAGGTTCGGGGGCCGGGTGCGTTGGGATGGAGCTGCCAGGCAGATTTGCAGGTGCCCGGCGGGGGCGAGCCCCCGCCCTACGGGTGCATGGCCGGAGCCGGGTGTGTTGGAATGGAGCTGCCAGGCGGATTTGCAGGTGCCCGGCGGGGTCATGACATAAGCCGGGCACCTACCGGAATCTCCGCACCTGCCTCCAAACCCACCGCACCTCCAAGCCTGTCATTGCGAGACCCCGCAGGGGTCGTGGCAATCCGTCCCCCCCCGCAAGCGGCAAGGCTTGCGCGCCCCGCCAGGGGCGCATGACAGGCCTCACGGCCGGTGCAATGCTTTGCATTGCGGGGAAACGGATTGCCACGTCGCTGTGCTCCCCGCAAGCATCATGTGTTTTCACACCACCATAAACGAAAGGCCCCGATTGTCATCGGCGAGGCGCAGCCGGAGGAGCTCATGCACCGGGCTTCCTTGTCGGAACCCTTCTGCGCGAGATCCTTCGCCTTTGGCTCAGGATGACATGTCGGGGGTGCGGCGGTTGGGGGGTGGCTTTGGTGGGGAGGGGGAAAGTGGGAGTTGTTAGTATCTATTTGAATATTCTTGGAAATGTCTTTACTTTTTTCCGCTTTTTGTTATGAAATTTCTGTTTTGGGGCTTGTAAAAATGTGGGAAATGAGATAGAATGGGAGCAGTGCACTTTCTGCAGGGGGAACCTGCTGTTTTTACATACTTTAGCGCGGTACATTCTGCACGGTTTACCCAGGCAATTGGAAAAAATTGCCTGAAATCTCCGGTATATAACCGGCCCTTTGCCGGATTATAGAGGGTTTGCCACCCAGCAGGCAAATAATACATAAGGAGAAAAATCTATGAAGAAGCATGTGTTGACCCGGCTTCTCTCTCTGGTCCTGGCCTTTGCCATGGTCGCCGCCTTTGCGGTGCCTGTGGAAGCCGCCTCCGGCATCAGTTGGGAAGAAGTCCCCGGCAGCGCCATCTCCCAGGGGCCCGACCGCGAGGTCGTGGAACCGGTTCAGGAGGAGGCTCCCTACAAGGACACGGACGTGGTTCGTGTGTCCATTGTTCTGGAGGAGAAGTCCACCGTGGCGGCGGGCTACTCCACCCAGGGCATTGGGCAGAACCCCCAGGCCCTGGGCTACCGCCAGAGCCTCCAGGCCCGGCAGGAGGCCATGGCTCAGACCATCTCCAGCAAGGCCCTGGGTGGCGCGGAGCTGGATGTGGTCTGGAATATGACCCTGGTTGCCAACATCATCTCCGCCAACGTGCCCTATGGCTCCCTGGACGCCATCCGGGCCATTGACGGCGTGGCCGACGTGTTCCCGGAGCAGCGCTATGAGCCTGCCGTGGCAGAGGTGGGTGGCCAGGTGGCCGAGCCCCAGACTGCCACCTCCTCCGGCATGACCGGCGCGTCCAGCCTGTGGGCCCTGGGCTACACCGGCGCGGGCACCCGGATCGCCATCATTGACACCGGCACGGACACCGACCATGAGGCCTTCGACGGGGAAGCCTTCCTCTACGCCCTGGCCCAGGACGCCCAGGCCGCCGGTGTGGCTTACGACGAATATGTGGCATCCCTGGACCTGCTGGATCAGGCGGAGATCGCCCAGGTTCTGCCTCAGCTGAACGTCCACGCCCGGAACCCCAAGCTCACCGCCAAGGATCTGTACCTCAATGAGAAGCTGGCCTTCGGCTACAACTATGTGGACCGGGATCTGGATCTTACCCACGACCATGACACCGCCAGCGGCCACGGCTCCCATGTGGCCGGTATCGCCACCGCCAACCGCTATGTGAACAACGGCGACGGCACCTTCTCCGCCACCAACGAGAGCACCTTCGTAAACGGCGCGGCGCCCGACGCCCAGCTCCTCACCATGAAGGTCTTCGGCAAGAACGGCGGCGCCTATGACTCCGACTACATGGCCGCCATCGAGGACGCCATCCTCCTGGGCTGCGACGCGGTGAACCTGTCCCTGGGTTCCTCTAACGCCGGCAACGCCTACAGCGAGGAGAAGTACGCCCAGCTCCTGGACTCCCTCACCGAGACCGACACCGTGGTGGTCATCTCCGCGGGCAACGCGGGCTACTGGGCGGAGGAGGCCTATAACGGCGGGTACCTTTACAACACCGATGTGAACCTGGACACCGTGGGCTCCCCCGGTTCCTTCACCAACTCCCTGGCCGTGGCCTCCGTGGACAACATCGGCTCCACCGGCTCCTACTTCCAGGTGGGCGACCTCACCGTGTTCTACACCGAGACCTCCGGCTACAATAACGCGCCCATGGCTACCCTGGACGTGAGCGCCGACGGCTCCGGCACCACCCTTCCCTATGTTTTCGTGGACGGCGTGGGCGTGGAGTCCGATTACGAGGGCATCGACCTTGCGGGCAAGGTGGTCTTCTGCTCCCGCGGCACCACCTCCTTCTTTGAGAAGGCCAACGTGGCCGCCTCCCAGGGCGCAGCCGCCATCGTGGTCTACAACAATCAGCCCGGCACCATCGCCATGAACCTGGAGGGCTACCAGTACACCGCTCCCTGCGTGTCCATCCTCCAGTCCGAGGGCGCCGCCATCCGGGCCGCCTCCACCGAGGCCACCACCGGCGAGGGCGTTGCCTACTACACCGGCGAGCTCACCAACTTCAGCAAGGTGGGTATCTCCCTGGTGCGGCCCGACTACTACACCATGAGCTCCTTCAGCTCCTGGGGCGTGCCCGGCGACCTCAGCATGAAGCCTGAGATCACCGCCCCCGGCGGCAGCATCTACTCCGTGAACGGCGAGACCACCGACACGAACCAGTATGTGCTCATGTCCGGCACCTCCATGGCGGCGCCCCAGGTCACCGGCCTGTCCGCCCTCATGGCCCAGTACATCCAGGAAAATGGCCTGGAGGAGAAGACCGGCCTCAGCGTCCGGACCCTCAGCCAGAGCCTGCTCATGTCCACGGCTGAGCCCCTCTTTGAGGAGGCCTCCGGCGGCAATTACTATTCCATCCTGACCCAGGGCGCCGGTCTTGCCAGAGGCGACCTGGCCACCTCCGCCGAGAGCTACGTCCTGGTGGACGGTCAGACCGACGGCAAGGTGAAAGCGGAGCTGGGGGACGACCCCGACCGCACCGGCTCCTACAGCTTCTCCTTCACCCTCAACAACCTGACGGATGAGGCCCTGGACTACGGCCTCAGCGCCGACTTCTTCACCCAGGACGTGTTCCAGCACGGCCAGGCCCTGTATCTGGACACCTGGATCACGAACCTCGCGGCGGACGTGAGCTTCACCGCCGGCGGCACCGCCGTGGTGGCCGGAGAGGATCTGGCGGACTTTGACCTGAACGGCGACGGCCAGGTGGACGCGGCGGACGCGGACTTCCTGCTGGAGTACCTCCTTGGGAACGAGGAGGAGCTGAAGGGCCAGGGAGACGTGAACGGCGACGGCCAGGTGAACACCTATGACGCCCATGTGCTTCTGGTGCTGGCCCAGGGCAAGTCCTGCGTGACCGTCCCTGCCGGCGGCTCCGTGGAGGTCACCGTGAATGTGACCCTGCCCGAGAGCGTGAAGGAGTACCTGGATCTGGCCAACCCCAACGGCGCCTACATCGAGGGCTTTGTGTACGCCGCTCCCGTGGCCTCTGAGGAGGGCACCCAGGGCGTGACCCACTCCATCCCCGTGCTGGCCTTCTACGGCGGCTGGACCGACGCCTCCATGTACGACCTGGGCTCCCCCGTGGAATACAGCCACGGCCTGGAGACCCGGCCCAACTACCTGGGCCTGGAGAACAACTTCATTGGCGTGCAGTACGCCGGTGACTCCAACGAGTATTACTTCGGCGGCAACCCCCTGGGGGCCGACGACGAGTACCTGCCCCAGCGCAACGCCCTCAACAACCAGGAGGGCGACACCCTGACGAAGCTCTACTTCGGCCTGATCCGCAACGCGGGCGACGCCAGAATTGTCATTTCCAACACCGGCTCCGGTGAGGTCTATCTGGACCAGGAGCTGGGCGAGGTCAGCGCCGCGTTCTACTACACCAACGGCGGCCGCTGGATGGACACCCAGAAGAGCCTCCGGCTGAACTGGCAGGGCACCGACGGCAACGGCGAGAAGCTGGCCGAGGGTGAGACCGTGACCATCAGCTTCATCGCCGCCCCCGAGTATTACCGGGGCGAGGACGGCAGCTACAATTGGGATGAGCTGGGCGAGGGTGCGTACCTCACCAACCAGGTGACCATCGACAACACCGCCCCGGAGCTCCTGGATGTGAGCATGAGCCTCATGGGGAGCAAGTCCCTCACGGTGAAGACCCGGGACAACCAGTATGTGGCCGCCGTGGTTCTGTACAACCAGGCTGGCACCAAGGTCTACAGCTACAGCCTGCCCAACCAGACCGAGGCGGGGGTGGAGAGCTCCGTGGGACTGTCCCTGGAGGGCGCTTCCGGCAGCAAGTTCCTGGTTGCCGTGTATGACTACGCCATGAACGAGACGGTCTACGCCCTGGATCTGGGGGCGGATCTGGGCGGCGATAGCAACCGGCCCTACTTCACCGCCATTGACCGCACCAACATTACCGAGGATCTCCAGATGTTCTGGGTGGGCTTTGGCCCGGAGGAGGATGGAGAAATCCAGAGGCTGGGCAACCTCCATGTGGATCTCCCCAGAGCCGCCGAGTATGTGGAGGGCTATGTCTTCGAGATCAGCAACGACAACCAGCTCCTGGTTGCCAGCGACGAGGATCTGGGCACCTTCACCTACCTCAGCACCCTGGAGGCCCCCGGCCATGACATTGTGGGCTTCAACGACCTGGCCTACAACTATGCCGACGGCAAGCTCTACGGCCTGTTCTACTCCAGAGCCAACGGCATGAACACCCCCTACCTGTGCACCATCGACATGCTCATGGGCACCATGGACGTCCTGGGCGAGATGGCCATTGACGCCAACAACCTGGCCATCGACGATGCGGGCAACTTCTACAGCACCGTGTACGGCGGCTCCAGCCTGTACACCTACACCGCCGGTACCTACACCGCTCCCACCTATGTGGGCGACGCACGGTACTCCACCAAGGTGCTCAACACCATGGCCTGGGATCACAACACCGGCAAGCTGTACTGGGCCTATGCCAACAGCGGCACCTACCTCCTGCTGGAGCTGAACCCCGAGACCGCCGAGCCCACGGTGGTTCGCACCCTGAACGCCAACATGGTTGGCCTGTACATCCGTCCCCAGAAGGCCGCCGGTATCTTTGATCCCACGGATGAGATCCGGGATATGGTCATGAATCCCGACTCCGCCACCGTGGTGGTGGGCGGCACCAAGCAGCTGTCCGTGACCCTGTGGCCCTGGACGGTCAGCGACAAGAGTCTCACCTGGACCTCCTCCGACCCGGCCATTGCCACGGTGAATGCCGGCGGCCTGGTCACCGGCGTCTCCGAGGGCATCGCCACCATCACCGCCACCTCCGTGCTGGACCCCGACTGGAGCGTCAGCTGCCAGGTGACCGTGCAGCTGTTCAGCCATCAGCTCAACGGCGTCGTGTGGGATGAAAACGGCGAGGTCTGGTGGAGCGAGTTCGACACCAGCAAGCTCCCCGCCTACACCAAGCTCACCGAAAGCCCCCTGAGCACCCGCCTCACCTCCGTGGCCTACGGCAGCGACGGCAAGCTGTACGCCGCCTCCATGGACACCGACAGCCTCCTGTCCAATTACTACACCGTGAACCCCGAGACCCTGGAGGCCACCCAGATCGGCGGCTCCACCCAGCTGGCCTACATGGATCTGGCCTACGCCCCCCACCTCACCGAGGGCGGCTGCATGTTGGCTGTCTTCGACGGCTATGTGGTCATGATTGACTCCACCACCGGCGAATACATGGGCGCCTGGGACTGGTGCTCCAACTCCCTGGTGGGCATCGCCTACTATGGCTCCGGCTTCAACACCAACTATCAGGAATACTACGACATGTTCCTGCTGGTGGACATGGACGGCAACGTCTATCTGGAGGCCTTCATCGACCTGAACGGCGAGTACCACTACTTCCAGGGCGAGGAGGAGGGCTATCTGGAGAACTTCGGCTACGCCGTGGACACCCCCTACTTCAGCTCTCTGTACTTTGACGGGGCCTTCCTCTACTGGAGCGCCTTCAACGAGGCAAGCAACGATGTGAAGCTCATGGTCTGGGATTGCGAGGACACCGGCGAGATCTTCCAGGCCGGCGCCTTTGCCGACGGCACGTGGCCCGTGGGCGGCCTGTTCCAGCTGGGCGTGAACCCCGTGGCCGGTCAGGCCGCAGGCAACCGGACCCAGAGCGTCCGGAGCACCGCCGTGAAGGCCGCTGCCAGCACCGATCCTCTGGAAACTCCGGAGCGGAAGGGAGAGCAGGACGCGAAGGGCACCCTGAACGCCGCTCCCGTCTCCGCCCCCAAGGCCCATCCCGTGGCCGAGCCCATGAGCGCCGGCACCTATGACGAGGCCACCGGCACCGTCACTGTGGCCCTCACCGCCGTGGAGGAGACCACCAACGGACGCCTGACCCTTACCTATGATACCGAAAAGCTCACCTTCGTGAGCCTGGCCAGCACCCTGGACGCCTCCGCCGACGTGGACACCCAAGGCTCCGTGGAGTTCGCCTACGCCGCCGCCAAGGCCGTGGCCCAGGGGGACACCCTGGCCCTTGTGACCTTCCAGGTGGCCGAGGGCGCCACCGACGGCGCGGAGATCAAGGTGCAGTACGCGGAGCTGAACAACGGGGCTTCGGATGTCACCGAGACCCTCACCGTGGAGCTGCCCCACACCTGCTATGCCAAGGCCTTTGTGGATGTGGATCTCACCAGATGGTATCACGAGGCCATTGACTTCGTGGTTGGCGCCGGCCTCATGAAGGGCATGAGCGAGGACACCTTCGCTCCCAACGGAAACATGACCCGTGGCCAGCTGGTTACCGTCCTGTACCGCCTGGCGGGCAGCCCCGAGACCGAGGTCACCGTTCCCTTCACCGATGTGGCCAGCGGCCGGTTCTACACCAAGGCTGTGGCCTGGGCCTATGAGACCGGCATCGCCAAGGGCATGACCGAGACTCTCTTTGTTCCCGAGGGCTCCGTGACCCGAGAGCAGATGGTCACCTTCTTCGCCCGGTACGCTGCCTTCGCCGGTCAGAGCCTGGAGACCCAGGGCGACCTCATGGACTTCGTGGACGCGGATAAGGTCAGCGGCTACGCCGTGGAGTCCATGACCTGGGCCGTGGAGAACGGCATCATCAAGGGCATGACCCCCACCACCCTGGAGCCCAAGGGCACCGCAACCCGTGCCCAGGTGGCCGAAATCCTCATGCGCCTCAGCGCCCTGCTGGGGGAGTAACCCGAATTACAAGCCTACCTGCGGGGGGCGGCCTTCTGGCCGCCCCCTTGCGGACGCTCAGGGGGGCCGCTTCCCAAAAAGCGCGGAGATGGCCCTGCCTTGTTCGTAGGGGCGGACCCAAGTGTCCGCCCGCGGTACAGGGGCGGCTTTTTCTAAAAATGTAAGGCGAATTCGTACTGTTTCGGTATTCTTTTTGAATTCGCCGAAAAATTTTGCGGTTCGATTCCCTTTCCTACGGGCGGACACATGGGTCCGCCCCTACGGACGCTTAGGGAGGCTTTTCGCTTCCCAAAAGTGCGGAGAATGTTGTTCCTTGTTCGTAGGGGCTTAAGCCTGTGTCCGCCCGCGGTACAGGGGCGTAATTGTAAAAATGTAAGGCGAATTCGTACGATTTCGGTATTCGCTCGGAATTCGCCGAAAAATTTTGCGGTTCGACTCCCTTTCCTGCGGGCGGACACGCGGGTCCGCCCCTACGGACGCTTAGGGAGGCTTTTCGCTTTCCAAAAAGTGCGGAGATGGTCGTTCCTTGTTTGTAGGGGCTTAGGCCTGTGTTCGCCCCTACGGACGCTTAGGGAGGCCTTTCGCATTCCCAAAAGTGCGGAGATGGCCCTTCCCCCCGGGGGCGCGGTATGGGCTGGTGGAAACGAATGGACAAATCCTCACCGGTATGGTACAATGGGGGCAACAGCTTATAAGGAGGCAGCCATGAAGAGAAAAGCAGTGCTTCGGACGGTTTGTTTCGCCCTTCTGGTGCTTGTGGGGGCGGTGTTCTGGATTTGGATTTTGCCCTATCGCTATACCGCCTTCGTCCTCTGGGGCGTGGCAGCGGTGTGGGCGGTGTACCGGCTTCTGGCCCGGCTGGGGAAAGGGCATCCCCGGGGCGCCAGGGCCCTCCGGGTGGCCTTTACGGTGTGCCTGGTGCTGGTGCTGGCCGCCGGGGCGGTGCTGGAGGGGCTGATTGTGGCAGGCTCCCGGGGGGCGAAGGAGCCCGGGTGTGGGTATGTGCTGGTTCTGGGGGCCGGGGTCAACGGCACCACCCCCTCCCGGGCTCTGGGCCAGCGGCTGGAGGTGGCCTACCGGTACCTCCGGGACTATCCCCAGGCCCAGTGCATCGTCTCCGGAGGCATGGGCGCGGGGGAGGAGATTACCGAGGCCCTGTGCATGTACACCTGGCTCACGGAGCGGGGCATCGCCCCGGAGCGGATCTGGATGGAGGACAGGGCCACCTCCACCCTGGAGAATCTCCGCTTCACCCTGGATCTGATTGAGGAGAAGACCGGCTCCCGCCCCGCCTCCCTGGCGGTGATTTCCAATGAGTTCCACCTCTACCGGGCGGGACTCATGGCCAAAAGCTGCGGCGTCACCATGCTGGGGGTGCCAGCAGCCACCTACCCGCTGCCTCTGCGGCTTCACTACTATTTCCGGGAGGCCTTTGGGGTGGCCTACTACATGCTTTTCGGACGCTGACACAGTCCCCCGGGTACATCGTGGGGATATAGCAGGGTTTTCACATCTGAAATATGGAGGTTTCAATATGGAGTATTCTTACGCGCAGTATGCCGCTCAGATGGCGGCGCAGCTTCTGGCCATTGACAGTCCCACGGGCTTTACGGCCCGGGCGGCCCGGTGGGTGCTGGAGGCCTTTTCCGGCCTGGGCTTCGAGGCCCGGCTCACCACCAAGGGGGGCGTCCTGGTGGATCTGGGCGGGTCCCAGGGGGAGAATGGCCTTTTGCTGGAGGCCCACACGGACACCCTGGGGGCTATGGTTGCGGAGGTGAAGGAGAACGGACGCCTGCGCCTCACCAACCTGGGGGGCATGAGCCCCAACAACGCAGAGGCGGAGAACGTCCGGGTCTACACCCGGGGGGGCAAGGTGCTGGAGGGCACCTGCCAGCTGTGCAACGCCTCGGTTCATGTGAACGGGGACTATGCCACCGCCAAGCGGAGCTTTGACACCCTGGAGGTGGTGCTGGACGAGAACACCGCCAGCGCCCAGGAGACCAGGGCCCTGGGGGTGGAGACCGGGGACATGGTGTGCTTTGAGCCCCGGACCCGGATTACCTCCACGGGCTACATCAAAAGCCGCTTCCTGGACGACAAGCTCTCCGTGGGCATTCTCCTGGGCCTGGCCAGGTACCTGAAGGAGCAGGGCGTCACCCCCGCCCGGCATGTCTGGGTGCATGTGACGGTCTACGAGGAGGTGGGTCACGGCGGGGCCGCTTCCGTGCCCCAGGGGGTCACGGAGGCCATCTCCGTGGATATGGGCTGCGTGGGCGACGGCCTTACCTGCACCGAGCGGCAGGTGTCCATCTGCGCCAAGGACTCCGGCGGGCCCTACTCCTATGAGGTGGTGGGCCGGCTCATCGCCGCCGCCAAGGCCCAGGGGTCGGATTACGCCGTGGACGTGTATCCCCACTACGGCAGCGACGTGGAGGCCACCCTGGGGGCGGGCTATGACCTGCGCCACGGCCTCATCGGCCCGGGGGTCTACGCCTCCCACGGCTACGAGCGCAGCCACATGGATGGGGTGTTCAATACCCTGAAGCTCCTTGCCGGATATGTGACCATGGAGCAGGCCTGAGATTTTGTGGGGATTGCACAAATCCACCCCGAAAATTTCTCAAGATAATGTGCCAGCTTCACAGAAAATTAATAGCTTTTCACCGGCCCATGTGCTATAATGGGAAGGAAGAAAACTTCAGGCTCCCGTCAGAGCCAAGCAAAAGGAGCGAGTCCATGAATATCCTGTTCTTCCTGACACCGAAGAGCATGTGTGCCTACTTAGAGAACGACTGTACCCTGCGCCAGGCGCTGGAGCGCATGGAGGGCGCGGGCTATGCGGCCCTTCCCATTTTAAATAAAAAAGGAGAGTACTGCGGCACCCTCACCGAGGGCGATATGCTCTGGGCCGTGAAAAATCTCTGTGGGATGGATCTCCGCCAGACGGAGAATCACCGGATTATGGAGATTGAACGCCGCAGGGACAATGTCCCCGTCAGCGTCACCACCACCATGCAGGATCTCATTGCCAGAGCCAGCGAGCAGAACTTTGTGCCGGTCATTGACGACAAGAACACCTTCATCGGCATCGTCACCCGCCGCTCCATCATGCGCTACTGCCAGCAGATGATGTCCCCGGAGGATTGACCCATTTACATCGACTGTTTCTTTTTCCTCTCTTTCTGTGTTTCTCTATACGAAGAGCCGCCCTCCATGGAGGGCGGCTCTCAATTTTTACCTGGGGCAAGGAGGATGGCAGGAATTGAAGCAAAAGGCTTCCTGACCGTTCGTAGGGGCGGACATGCCAACGGCCTTTGCTGGTTGGGGGAAGGAGGGTGGCGCGAATTTATGCGAAAGGCTTCCTGACTGTTCGTAGGGGCGGACCCGCGTGTCCGTCCGCAGTAGGTGGATGCCTTGCCGGAAATTTGGGGCGAATTCGTATTTTTCCAAAATCTTGTACGAATTCGCATTGGATTTTGCGGAGGGGTTCCCTGTGCTGCGGGCGGACACAGGCTTAAGCCCCTACGAACATGCCAATGGCCTTTTCATATTTTTATAAATGTGTGAGGCTGCGGTTAATTGGTGAAGCCCAGGATTTCCCGGCAGTAGCGCTCCGGGTCGAAGGGGGCCAGGGGGGCGGATTTGGGGAGGTACAGGGGGTGGTGGGGGTGGCCCTTTTTGGAGATGGGGCCGGCGGTGAACCAGCGGGCGCCGAACCGGCGGCCCAGGGCGATCTCGTCCAGGAGGCACCGGGCCAGATACCGCCGTTTTTCAATGATGGCCCCCCAGGCGGCCCACACGGCGGGATGGGGATTCAGGGACAGGAGGTACTCCAGGGCCCGGAGGTTCTCCCGGTGAAGCTCCAGGTTGCAGCTCTGCTCCATGGCGTTGGGGTCTGTGGCCCGCTGGGCGTAGACGTTAAACATGAGGAAGCTGTCGTAGCCGTTGCCCAGGGCGATGCGCTCCACGGACTTGAGGGTGTTGTCCAGCCGGTCCGGGGCGGCGGTGGAGGGGTTGATGCCCACGCAGATGAGGGGGCGGCTGCCCCGGGTGCCCAGGACGTACCGGTATTCCCCGTAGGCGTTGGGGACGTAGAGCCAGCGGCTGACGTCGTAGTGTTCGTTGGGCTCCAGAGCCTGGGCCAGGGCCCGGTCAAAGGGGGCTAGGGCCAAAAGGGCCGTGTCGGAGCTGGGAATGTGACCCATGGCTTCAGTCCTCCTGTTCCGGTTGGTCCGGGAACCACTGGTGATTGGCGGGGCTGTGCCAGTCCTGCTCCGCCGGGTTCAGGCCCTGGCCCCGGCACCAGCCGGTGAAGGCCGCCTCCAGGAAGGGGTGAAAGCCCTGCATGTTGCTGTACAGCACCACCTCGTCCCGGCCCAGGCACAGAACCAGGCAGCAGCTCCGCCTGGAGACGGCCACCCGCTGGCCGTCAATGTCCGAAAACCGGAAGGTTTTCTGGATTTTTCCCCGGCAGAAGGTGAATTCCGCCTCGTCATAGTCAATCCGGGTGCTCCGGTAGCAGTACAGGACGTAGCCCGCCACGGACAGGAAGCACACCGCCGCCGCGGCAAAGAGCCAGGAGCGGTTTGCCCAGGCGTAGACGCCGCAGCCCAGGGCCACCAGGGGAAGCCCGGCCACCGCCAGGGGATACCGCAGGGGCAGGCGGATGGCGGGGGCGTTGACCCCCCGGCGGCGCAGAATCCCGGCACCCTTGTCCACCAGGAAGCACAGGCCGAAGACGGCTCCGGCGAAGAGCAGATAGAAAAGATATTTCATGCCTCATCCTCCGGAACCCTCACCCAGAGAACCTGATCCACAGGAATGTCGTGGGGGTCGGTCTCCAGGTGGTCGAACATCTGGAAGTCATAGCACAGGGCCAGGGTGGGGTGCTCCGGCTCCAATGTCAGGAATTTGTCGTAGAAGCCGCCGCCGTAGCCCATCCGGTGGCCCTGGGGGTCAAAGGCCAGGCCGGGCATGAGCACCAGGGCGTGGGGGTCGTCCGCCTGGGGACAATCCGCCCTTGGCTCCGGAATGCCGCAGTACCCCGGGGCCACGTCATTCAGGTTCTCCAGCCAGAGAAAGCGCATCTCCTCCCCGAAGACCCTGGGCACCGCCACCCGTTTCCCGCCCGCCAGGGCCGCCCGGAGGAGAGCGCCGGTGCGCACCTCCTGGTTGTAGGAGAGATAGCCGTAAATCGCCCGGGCCTCCCGGTACAGGGGCGAGGCCAGGGCCATGGCCGTGAGGGCCTGGCTGCAGGAGGCGATCTGCTCCGGCGTCATGGCCGCCTTCCGGGCCCGAATCTCCCGGCGCAGGGCTTTTTTATCCATAGTTCCATCCCCTTGTGAGAAATTTTCCTTTATTCTACCGGATTTTCCCCGGCCCGTCAATACGGAACCCGGGGGAGGCTATTTCCCCAGGCGGAACCAGAGGAAAATGGCCAGCTGGCCGGGGATGCCCAGAAGGAAGATTTTGGGCAGGCACAGGCCGCCCTGGAGCAGGGCGGTGAACACCAGAACCAGGGAGCCCCAGACGATGAGGGAGACCAGGAGCCGGTTCCACCGGAAGTACCTCCAGGCGGACAGGAGGGACAGAAGCACAATGGCATTGGCCGGGACGGCCCCCACGAAGCCCAGCCAGGAGCCGGGGACGCCGCAGTAGGACAGCACCACATCGGCCAGCAGAGCCACGAACCACACCAGCACCGAGGCCAGGGCGGCCACCACCCGCTTGTTGTGGGACAGTCGGGGCTTCCGGGCCTCCGGCGGGGGAGCGGCAGCCGGGGGAGCCGTGCCCGTGAGGGCGTCCACGCTGACCCCCAGAACCCCGGCCAGCTGCACCAGGGTGACAACGTCCGGCAGGGACTCCCCCCGCTCCCACTTGGACACCGCCTTGTCGGAATAGGAGAGCCGCTCCGCCAGCTCCGCCTGGGTCAGTCCCGCCTGCCTGCGGAGCAGGGCGATGTTGTTGGCAATGGTTCTTTTCAAAAGCTCAGGCTCCATGGCGCGCCTCCCCGGTGTGATTCCGGCAAAAAAGTTTCCGTTTCCACCATTATATCATACGCCGTCAAGCCGGGGCTATGGGGGAGCCGGGGGTGCCCAGTGGAGGAAAAGGGCGAATTTTGAGCAAAATTTTGGGCCTCAGTGTAGAAATTTTCCAAAATCCCTTGAAGTATCACCGGGAACGTGGTATAATCCCCCATACAAGGATCAGGACGGACAGGAGGGATACCATGAGCCGGATTGACAAGGAAAATTATTATCTGGACATCGCCGAGACCGTGATGGAGCGCTCCACCTGCCGGTGTACCCGGTTTGGGGCGCTGATCGTGCGCAACGATGAGATCGTCTCCACGGGCTACAACGGCGCCCCCCGGGGCCGGGCCAACTGCATCGACCTGGGCTGCTGCGTCCGGGAGCGGGGCGGCCTGTGCCGCAGCATCCACGCCGAGGCCAACGCCATCATCTCCGCCTCCCGCAGCGAGTGCATGGGCGGGGCCATGTACCTGGTGGGCCGGGACGCCGTCACCGGGGCCCTGCTGGAGGATCACGCCCCCTGTCCCCAGTGCAAAATGATGATTATCAACGCCGGGATCAGCAAGGTGGTCATGCGGAACACCAACGGCCGGTACCAGGTGTTCAACGTCCAGGACTGGGTCTTCGACGACGACACCATCGCCCCCCAGGATTCGCCGCGAAGCTGAGAAGGGGAGCGGGAGGGCTGCTCTCTGATCAGGGTAAATGCTTCGTCTTCACATTGGCCTTTGGGAAAATACGAATTCGCCCAAGATTTTTACAAATTTATACGCTCCTACCGCGGGCGGACACATGGGTCCGCCCCTACGGACGCACAGGTTGGGTGTCTGTTCTCCGGAAATGCGGAAAAGGTCGTTCCCTGTTCGTAGGGGCTTAAGCCGTGTGTCCGCCCGC
>JALETK010000126.1 GCA_022781505.1 Clostridiales bacterium
GGTTCAATGAAAAAACTTGTGTGATTTACATTTTGTAACCAAATTGAATCTTGCAGCTAAAGCAGTGATTTTTGCATCCTGCGCCCCGAAAGAATGTGGACAAGGGTGTGGGATGTTCGGAATCCGACACATACTGCATGATATGATGTAGCTTCGGAACGCCAAAACACACAAACTTTTTCATTGAGGCCCGGTTCGCTGACATATTTTATTACCTGCAAAGGGCAGAAATTCGTCGTAAAATATGCCAGCGAGAATGAAATGAACCACCCTGAGGCAGAGCCTGAAGTGTGTGCACATCTTTTGAAAAAGGGGATTCCAGTGTGCCGGTTTGTGGAAAACAGCCAGGGAAATGTGATTTCCGTCGATGAAAACGGGAGAAGATTCCATGTACAGCACTTCATTGAAGGAGCCGTGTATGACTACAATCACGCCCCCAAATGGCTCATGGGTGAGTCGGTACAAATGCTTGCAAAAATACACAGCGCATTAAAGGATTTTCCTGACTTGCCGGTTGGGATCGGAGCGGATTTTTTCAGATGCAGAACACCCCAGGCTGCTTTAAAAGGGTATCAGGTCACACTGCAAAAAGCAATTGCAAGCGGTGATGTTCAGATTGCAGAGGAAATCCGCTCCAACATGCGGGTTCTGGAGCATTTTCCCCCATACAAATTCCATATGGATCAGTTTACATGCACAAATACCCACGGGGATTTCATGATCACACAGCTCATCTGCGGCGAAAACCGCATCAACGGTGTAATCGACTGGACAACTGCGTGTGTGCATCCGGTCGTGTGGGAAATGATCCGGTCTTATGTTTATGCGTCGCCTCTGTGCGTGAACGGTGAGATTAACATTGCTGACTTTACGGAGTATGTGCGGACATATTTGGAGGACGGCGAACTCAATTCCTATGATCTGGAGAATATGGCGCAGATGTTCTTTTACTTCACTGCCGTCTGTGATTTTTATGGTCAGTATTACGATTCCCTGACCAAAAACAGGGCCATATATCTGCAGCAGGCGAGGCTGTCCTCAAAACTCCTGAGATGGTTTGAGGCCCATGTGGAGGAGCTCCGGAGCGCATTACAGGAGATTGCACATGAAAGATTATAACAAAATGGCAGATCATTATTTCGACCAGGCCGGGATTCTAAAACAATATCCTTCCAAAAAGCCCGTCAGGGAGATTGTGCTTCAGCGCATCGCCGGCAGGTTTGAACCGGGAAAGGATTATACAGAAAAGGAAATCAATCAGATGCTCAAAGAACAGCTTGCGTTTTCGGATGTTGCGCTGATCCGAAGAGAGCTTATTGACTACGCCTTTTTGAATCGGGAACGGGACGGTTCGAGATACTGGAAAAAGGAGCCTCCGATGGAAATTCATTTTCAGGACATTATTTTGCGGGATTTTCTGGAATCCGACATTGAAAAGCGCATCCTCTGGGAGACCGAGGAAACGGAGTGGCAGCTGTGGGACGCGCCCTGGGAGTATGAGGGGCTTACGGAGGCCGCCCGGGCGGAGGAGCTGAACCGGTATGTGGCCGGTCTAAAGGCGGCAGCCCTGCGCTGCCGGGCGCTGTCGGAGACTGACCCCCGCAGTTCCTTTCAGATTGCCCTCGGTGACGGAACCGGGAGATACATCGGCTGGTGTAACTCCTATGACATTGACGAGACCTTTACATACACCCCGGGGGACGGGCTGTGCACCGTGGGAATCGACATCCCGGACATGACCGCCCGGGGAAAGGGATATTCCTACCAGGCGCTGTACGCCTTTATCTCCTATCTGATGGAAAGCGGAGAGGAAGCCGTCTACCTCCAGACCTGGTCCGGAAATGAGCGCATGGTGCACATTGCCGCGAAGCTGGGCTTTGAGCTGTGCTGCCGGAAAGAGGGCATCCGCCTTGTCCGGGGCCGGTTGTATGACGGCCTCACCTTCCATCTGAACCCGGAGAAATTCCATGCATTCGGGTTGCGGTTTCCGCAGCCATAAAGCCGTCAAAATTCCGGGAACCGCAAAGCGATTCCCGGAATCCCCCTTATGACTTACAGACGGAATCTGGCTCTTTGCTCCAGAAGCCAATCCAGCAAGGACAGCTCCCGGCGCAGCTCACAGGCAAGGGCACAGGCTGCGACCCTGTCGCCGTTCAGGAGGTGCTGCACATCATGGAAGCAGGAGATGGTCTCCAGGAGCCGGTCTGCCTCCTCCCGCAGAAACTGTGCCGATTCCCGCCCCTGGGCGGCGGCGTGACACAGCAGCTGATCCAGGATGCATGGACAGCCCTCCCGACGGTCACAACTCCGGCAGCACGGCCAAAGCAGGCTGTCTTCCGGGCATTCTGAAGAATCGCCCGGTTTCCTCTCCCTCTTGGCGCTGCGCGGAGGGAATGCGCCCTCCCGTTTTGAAGCCTCTTTAGTGGCAGGGCTTATGATCACCGTGGCAGGGCGTATCCGGGCAGAGGCACTCCCGGAACAGATCCAGCTTCAGCTGGAGGGCCAGCTCCAGGCGAGTCACGGCGGCAATGACCCGCTCCACGCTCTTGTCGATTTTCACCAGGTCATCCACATCGGTATCGCACATCTCTGCGGTCTTCTCGATCTTTTTATGCTCGGCCTCCAGAATTTTGGCCAGGGCCTCCTGCTGCTCGGCCACGGATTCAATCAGCTCGGTAATGGCTTCACAGCGGCTGTCCTCCCGGCGGGGCGGCATGGTCTGGGTTGTTTCCATAGAGCAATCACCCTCTCATTCTGAATCGTGCCCCGGGGCACAGCTCATTCTATGGTACCCCGTCAGAATTTGACACAATCCACCTATCAAAAGGAGAATATCTATGGTAATCGGAATTTTTGGAGAGAGCTGCACCGGCAAATCCACCCTGGCTGCGGCTTTGCAGGAACCCCTGGGCGCGGAGCTTTTCTCCGGCAAGGACTATCTTCGCCTGGGAAAGAACGAATCCGGCGCGAAGCAGGCCTTTCAAAAGCTGCTCCGGGAGGCCGGCCCGGACAGAAGCATCATTTACATCATCACAGAGAGAGAACAGCTGCCGCTCCTGCCGGACAGCGCCGTCCGCATTCTGGTGACTGCTGAGCTGGAGACCATCAAAGCCCGCTTTGCCCAGCGGATGCACGGTAACCTGCCCGCCCCCGTGGCCGCCATGCTGGAGCGAAAGCACGGCTCTTTCGACCAGGAGCCCCATCACATCCATGTGCGCTCCGGCCAGACGTCCACGGAGGAAGTCCTGTCCCAGGTGCAGGGCCTCCTGAGCCGGACATAATCAATATACATGCACGCTTAAATTTGTTACATTGACCCGCGTGTCCGCTCCTGCGGATGTTGAATACCCCTGGCTGCAAACTCGGACAAGTTCATGGTAGGGCGGGTGTACCACATCGCCACGGCGGCGCCCAGGAGGCCGCCCAGGAGCTTTGCGGCCAAAAGCGGCGCCACCATGTCCGGCTCCGTTCCGGCGGCAAAGCCCAGGTGGGCGGAGAGGGCCGAGGCTCCGCACACCAGGAAGGCGGCGTTTACCACCTTCCCCCGGGGGTCCATATCCTTCATCATCACAAGGGCGGGAACCACGCTCACCGCCCCCACCAGAAGCCCCGTGGTACTGGCCGTGTTGAGGCCCGTTTTGTGCCCCACCCAGCCAAAGGGCTTCTTCAGAAGTCTCTGGATCAGCTCCGCCAGGGGCATACTCCCCAGCATCACAATGGCAATGGCGCTGACCACCTCCATGGCCTCCTCCAACGGCGCGAGGCCTGGGAGAATCGTCCAGCCGGTCATGTACTGTACGGCCCCCAGAATCAGGCCGAGGGTGGTCACCACCCGGATCACCTGGGCGAAGACCCCAAAGCCCCGCACCAGCTTGTCCTGCCATTTTCCCATGCCCAGAAGGAGCAGCCCCGCCCCCACCAGGAAGGGGACGCACTGCCACGCCGTCTGCCCCGGGCCCAGGCCGCTCAGCAGGCCGCCCAGGAAAAGGGCCGCAGGCATGGCCAGTAGCCCCAGGAACAGGCCTCTGGAAAACAGAGGCTTGTCCGCTTCCTCTATGGTACCCATACCCACGGGAATGGTGAACACAACAGTGCACCCAAAGATGGCGGAGATTACAATGCCCGCAAAGCGCCCCACCGCCGGATTCTCCGCAAGGCTCATGGCCAGCTGGTAGCCGCCCATGTCAATGGCCGGAATGCCGCCGAAGAGCCCCGGGTCCAAACCCACCCCGGCGCATAATGGGGCGGCAAATCTCCCCAAAAGCCCGGACAGCAGGGGCGTCAGGCAGATGATGCCCGCCATGGACAGGCCCAGAGAGCCCATCAACCGGAAGCCCTCCTCAAATTTCTCTCCCAGGCCAAAGCGGTTTCCCAGGATCCGATCCAGGCCCCCAGTCACAGCCCCGAAGGCCATGAGAATCATAATCACTTGGTTCATTTTCCAACTACCTCTGTCTCAAAACCGCCGGTCTATTTCCGCAGAATCCCGTACTGCCTCAGAAGCTCAATCCGCCGGTTTCCGATTTGGACGCTCTGGGCCGCCTCCTTCTCCAGCTTGCCCCCCGTCTCCCAGCCGTATTTCACAATGCGGCTGGCCCACGCCACCGGCAGAAGGATGGGATGCTTCTTAAGATACGGAAACCGGCCCTCCAGGGCCTTCGCCCGGGGAAAGATGGTTCTCAGCACATGGCCCCCGGCCTTTTTCCCCTGCTTCTCCGCGGAGACGGCGCTGAGGGTGATGCCGCTGCTGTGCTTCCGGCTCATGCTGGAGTCCCCATAGGCCCCACCGGCCAGCAAATCCTCCAGCATAGGCCCCTCGTCCACGGCCAGCTGCCGCCATTCCGCGGGATAGTGAGCCTCCTCCGGCCGGAAGGTGAGATACCGCTCCCCAATCCGGAACAGAGCCGCCGCGAACAGCTCCCCGTGAACCTCCCGGCAGCACCTCAGAAGATACTGCCAGTCGATCTCGGCCCCGAAAGCATTGGCAAAGAGGCAGATGTCGCACACCTGCCGGATGCCAAAGCCGCTGTGCAGGAAGTGCTTGAGGGCATGGAGAATCAGATAGAGAAGATGATCCGTGGCGGGCATGGTGAGAATCTCACCGCCCGGAACAAGGAACTCCGTCAGCCGGTCCGTCACCCTGTCAAAAAAGCGGTTGAGGTCTCCATAGCTCTCGGAGTCCGGTGCAAAGAGGCTCTTGTGCAGCTCCAGGTAAAGGGGGCTGCCCGCTTTTCCGTAGGACACCTCAAAGGCCTCATCAATTCCCGCCTCTCCATTCTTGGGGCTCATACCGGCGCAGAGCAGCACCTCATGGCAGAGGCGGAACTGCTCCGCCGGAATCAGCACATCCTCATCTCCGGACATGCGGTAGTCCGGCTTGGGGTACAGGCTCCGGCAGACGATTCCCTTCACCACACAGGCCCGCACCCCTGCCTCCCGCAGGCGGCCATACAGCCGGAGAAACGCATCGGTCTTTCCCGTCTGGAGGGCGACGGACTGAAGGGTGCGCCGCCGGACGGCCTGAAACAGCTCCCGCTCCCCCTGCTCCGCCGCCGGGCAGCGGAACACCGCCTCATACACCATGGGAAGCACATGGTGCTCCTCCGCCAGCCGAAACAGCCTCTGCCAATCATGGGGAGAAAGGGCCAGCTCCCAATCCACCCTTTCCCTTTGCAAAGCGGCCCGCAGGGCCTCCAGAAACAGCCTGGTCACAGAATCCATCCCAATCACCACTTTTTCTACAGTGTAAGCGATTATACCACATACGCCCCGGCTTTGCCAACAGGGATTGTCCCCGGGAGCAAAAAAATTGGTCTTGCCCCCGTCCTCCCAATCCGGTATACTGAAAAAAGAAACAGAGGGTCTTCACAAAAACGGTCAACGGTGTACAATAGGAATTGACCGGAACGGTCTATGGAGGTGACCGAATGAATCCCAAGTTCTTTGCCCTCCCGGCGGAAAAGCAGCAGGCGATTCTCAATGCAGGCTACCGGGTTTTCTCCCAGAACTCCTACAAGAAAAGCCCCATGAGCGAAATTGCCGATGGGGCCGGAATCAGCAAATCCCTGCTGTTTCACTATTTTCAAAACAAGCGGGAGCTTTATTTGTATCTCTGGAACCACTGCGCCCAGATCACCATCCAGTCCCTCACCGAGAGAGGCTGCTATGAGGAAACGGATCTGTTTGAAATGATGCACCGGGGGATGCAGGCGAAAATTCAAATTATGAGGCAGTACCCCTACATGGGACAGTTCGCAATCAAGGCCTTTTATGAAAAGGACCCCGCCCTTCGCCCTGCCATTCAGGAGAGCTACGCCTCCCACATGCTCTTCAAGGCCAAAGGCACCCTGGCGAATCTGGACCCCGGGCAATTCAAAGAGGGGCTGGATCTTGCCATGATGTACCGGGAGATGTACCTGGCCTCGGAGGGCTACCTCTGGGAGATGCTGCAAAGGGGCCCTGTGGACGTCTCCCAAATGGAGTGGGACTTCACCCGAATGCTTGCATTCTGGAAATCAATTTATCTGAGAAACGAGGGAGAATCATGAACGCCATCGAAACCAACCGCCTCACCAAATTCTATGGCAAGGCCAGAGGCATTGTCAATCTGAGCCTCACCGTGGAGGAGGGAGAATTCTTCGGCTTCATCGGCCCCAACGGAGCCGGGAAGAGCACCACCATCCGCACCCTCCTGGGGCTCCTCCGGCCCACGGAGGGCAGCGCCTCCGTTCTGGGCATGGACATTCTCCGGGACCGGGAGGCCATTTTGTCCCAGGTGGGCTACCTCCCCTCCGAGTCCGTCTTCTACCCCGGCCTGCGGGTGAAGGAGGTGCTCCGCCTGTCCGCCAATCTGCGAAAGCGCGACTGCCGGGAGGAGGCGGAGGCTCTGTGCCGCCGTCTGGAGCTGGACCCCAACCGGCGGGTGGAGGAGCTGTCCTTCGGCAACCGGAAGAAGGTGGCCATCGTCTGCGCCCTGCAGCACAAGCCCCGGCTGTGCATTCTGGACGAGCCCACCAGCGGACTGGACCCTCTCATGCAGAAGGAGTTCTTCTCCATTCTGAAAGAACGCAGCGCCCAGGGAACCACCGTCTTCCTGTCCTCCCATGTGCTGTCGGAAATTCAGCGGAACTGCACCCGGGCGGCCATCATCCGGGAGGGAAGCCTCATCGCCTGCGACACTGTGGAGGCCCTGTCCCGGACAAACGCCCGGCGGGTTCACCTTCAGGGCACGGCGGACCTGTCCCTGCTCCCCGGCGTCCGGGATGTGCAAAGGGCAGAAAACGCCCTGAGCTTTCTCTACAGCGGAGACATTCACACCCTTCTCCAATTCCTGGCCGGGCAGCCCATTGCCGATCTCACCATTTCCGAGCCTGACCTGGAGGAAATCTTCCTGCATTACTATCTGGACGGAGGCGCATCACAATGACCATCATCAATCATGAGCTCCGGCAGAGCCGCCTCTCCCTCACGGTCTGGACGGCCGCCATCGGTTTTCTCATCGCCGTGTGTGTCTTTCTCTTCCCGGAGATGAAGGGCGAGATGGACAGCATCAGTGACCTGTTTGCCTCCATGGGAGGCTTTACCAAGGCCTTCGGCATGGACAAGGTCAGCTTCGGCACCCTTCTGGGCTTTTACGCCGTGGAGTGCGGCAACATTCTGGGCCTTGGCGGCGCATTCTTTGCGGCCCTGGCCGCCGTGTCCGCCCTGTCCAAGGAGGAGCAGGGACACACGGCGGAGTTTCTCCTGACCCATCCCGTGAGCCGGTCCCGGGTCATCACGGAAAAGCTCCTGGCCGTGGTGCTGCAGCTTCTCATTCTGAACGCCGCCGTGTTCTGCATCTCCCTGGCCTCCATGGCCCTCATCGGGGAGGAAATCCCCTGGCGGGAGGTGTGTCTGCTGCATCTGGCCTATCTCCTTTTGCAGCTGGAGCTGGCAGGCATCTGCTTCGGCATCTCCGCCTTCCTCCGCCGGGGGAGCATGGGCGCCGGCCTGGGAGTGGCCGTTGTGATGTACTTTCTGAACCTGGTGGCAAACATCACACAGAGCGCGTCCTTCCTCCGGTACATCACCCCCTTCGGCTACGCGGACGGCACGGAGATTGTGGCCTCCGCCACCCTGGACGGATCGCTCCTCCTCCCCGGCGCCCTGCTCACCGCCGCCGGAATCCTGGCCGCGTACTGGAAATACACCAAAAAGGACATTGCCTGAGGCGGCGCCTCAGAAGCCCATTCACACCTTGAAAATTGGCGGAACCGTCTTTCAGTGGTGGAAAATTCCGGCGATTTGGGAGGCATGAAATGAAACAGAATAGCAGCCTTTGGAAAACACCCGGGAGACGGCCCTCCGCCGTCTCCCGGGTATCATTCTATCTGAGGCAGCCGCACCGCTTCCCCTTACAGTCTGGGGTCCACCGGCTCGCTTTCAAAGGCCAGGATGGCGAATACACATGGATGCACCTTGTGCAGGGGCTCCTTCTCCACAAAGCGGGTGAGGGACTCCACGCCCAGGGCGAACTCCCGGAGGGCCAGGGAGCGCTTTCGGGTGAGGGAGCGGCTTTTGAGCCTTGCCAGGTGCTCCGGCATTCGGTACTCGGGGCCGTAGATAATCCGCAGGTACTCCGGGCCCCGGCACTTCACAGCCGGCTGCAGCAGCTCCGTCTGGCGCTTTGCTACGAAGGTCTCCGGCTTTACCACCATCCCCTCTCCCCCGGCGGCGGTGAGGGACAGCCACCAGTCCACCCCGGCCTGTACGCTCTTCTCATCCCCCGTGTCCACGCAGATGTAGTCCGTGGCCATGAAAATGGGGTCTAAGCCGGTGCAATACCGCTTGATGGTCTCCATGTGCCACACATGCTTCTCCTGGGAGAACGCCCTCCCCTCGCAGGCCAGAAGATGGAAGGGGGCGATTCTCAGATCGTCCACGCCGCTCACCCGCCAGCAGTAGGCCCGGTAGGCCTCCACATACCGGTTCATGGCCGTCTCCTTCTCCCGGAACCGCTCCAGAAGCTCCGCCGGGTCCGCGTTCTGCCCGGAGGTCTCCCCATCTACCCGGAAGGGATGGTTCTCCCGCCTTGTCGCCTGCTCCAGGGCCGCCACGGCGGCGGCCAGGCCGTCCCGCCCGGCCCGGCCCACAGGGGCGTACTGCCGGGAGAGCAGCGCCTGGGCCTTCTCCGACCAGGGCATCAACTCCGTGTCCAGGCAGACCCAGTCCGTGTGGAAGTCCGTCCAGAAGCCCGTCTTCGTGAGAACCGCGTCCAGCCGGGTGAGGATTTCCCGCTCCGTCTCCGGGTTCTCAAAGAACCGGCGGCCGGTTCTGGTGTAGATGATGCCGGTCTCCCCGTTCCTGACCCCGAAGCGCCGCTCCGCCGTCTCCGGGCTGTGGCAGAGGACCACCACCGCCCGGGAGCCCATATGCTTCTTCTCGCAGACCACCTGGTTGACCCCCCGGCTGCCGTAATACCGGAAGGCCTCCAGAGGATGCTCCAGGTAGCCCTCCAGCGGGCTGGTCTCGCAGGGAGACATGGTGGGCGGCAGGTAGATGAGCCAGTGGGGGTCCGCCGCGAACCGGGACATGGTCTCCAGAGCCGAGGCGGTGCAGGACTCCGGAACCGTAATCCCCGGCATCAGGGCCGTGGTGAGATACAGCTTCCCCCGGACGTCCCGGATGGACAGCAGATCGTCCGGCTCCTGCTCCGGCGCAAGGGGCTTGGCCGGGGCATAGTACTGCCGCCTGGCTTCCACGCTCACCGTCTCCTTCTCCGGATACCGGAGGGCCGTGAGCCGTCCGCCGAAGACGCAGCCCGTGTCAATGCAATAGGTTCGGTTGACGCTCTGCACCTCCCGCTGGGGGATGTGGCCGTAGACCACCGTGGCCCTGCCCCGGTAGTCCGAGGCCCAGTCCAGCCGGACGGGAAGGCCGTATTCGTCGGTCTCCCCGGTGGTCTCCCCGTACAGGCAGAAGCTCCTCACCCGGGCAGAGCCCCGGCCCATATACGCCTCCCGGATGCCCGCGTGGCACACCACCAGCCGGCCCTCGTCCAGCACATAGTGGCTGACCAGACCATCCAGGAAGGCCCGAACCTCCTCCCGGAAGTCCCCACTCTCCTGCTCCAGCTCCGACACCGTCCGGCTCAGGCCGTGGGTCATCTGCACGGTTTTCCCGGCCAGGTACCGGACCAGCTTCACATCGTGGTTCCCCGGCACCGCCAGGGCGTTGCCGGAGCGCACCATCCCCATCACCAGCCGGAGCACCTCCACATTTTTGGGGCCCCGGTCGCAGAGGTCTCCCAGAAACACGGCCCGCCGCCCCTGGGGGTGGGCCCAGAGGCCCTCCGCTCCCTGTGCATAGCCCAGGCGCTCCAGCAGCTCCGTCAGCTCGTCTCCGCAGCCGTGGATGTCTCCGATGATGTCAAAGGGGCCGTGCTCTTCCCGCTTGTCGTTCCAGAGCCTGGTCCGAACCAGCTCCGCGCCGTCAATCTCCTCCTGGGAGTTCAGCACATAGATGAACCGGAAGCCCTCCCGCTTCAGCTGCTTCAGGCTGCGGCGCAGCTCCGAGACATGCCTGTGAATCACATGGGCAGGATATCCCCGGTCCGGCCGGGCGGCGTTTCTCGCCAGGAGCTCTCCCTCGGGCAGGTTCAGCACAATGGCCACCGGGTGGACGTTCTGTTCCCGGGCCAGATCCAGTATCTTCTTTCTCGACTGGGCCTGCACGTTGGTGGCGTCAATCACCGTGGTCTTCATCCGGCTCAGGCGCTTGTTTGCCGCCTCGTACAGGAGCTCAAAGGCATCCCCCGAGGCGCTCTGGTCATTTTCGTCGTCCGCGACCATACCCCGGAAAAAGTCCGAGGACAGCACCTCCGTGGGAAGAAAGTGCTTTTTGGCAAAGGTCGTTTTTCCGCTGGAGGTGGCTCCAATCATGGCCACCAGGGAAAAGGCAGGAATCTCTATCCGCATTTTGTAAACACCCCCATCTGGGTCGGAGCGCCGCAGCCTTCGCTCAGGTCTCCGATCTCTCTCAGTTCCACCGTGTATCCATACCGCTCACAGACCCCCTCCGCCCAGACCCGGAATTCCTCCCTGGTCCACTCAAACCGGTGATCCTCATGGCGCAGGGCTCCGGGGGCCAGGGTGGGATAGCAGGGGTTGTACGCCCGGTTGGGGGTGGTGAGCACTACCGTCCGGGGAGCGGCAAATTCAAAGAGCACCCGCTCAAAGGCCGGAAGCCGCTGGGGATCCAGATGCTCCACCACCTCCACCACACAGGCGGCGTCAAAGCCGGAAAACCGCTCATCCCGGTAGGTCAGGGAGGCCTGCATCCATGTGAGCTTCTCTCTTTGGGACGGCGGCATCCGGTCCGGCTGCAGGTTCTGCCTCGCCCGTTCCAGGGCCCGGAGGGACACGTCCACCGCAGCCACCCGGAGAAGCTGCTTCTCCTTCAAAAGCATGGCGGTGAGCTTCCCCTCCCCGCAGCCCAGGTCAATGACGGACACGGCGCCGCTCTCCAGTACCGCGTCCTTCACCGCCTCCAGCCGCCTGGCATTGAGAGACAGCCTCCGCTCCCGCTCCTCCCGGGAGGCGGGACGCTCCTCTTCCTCCCCGGTCATCCGGCTGATGGCCTCCCGGGCAAAGCTCCGCTGCATGGCAAAATAGCGCTTTACAATCTTGTCCCGGGCCGGGTGACCGGCCAGCCAGTCCTCCCCATGGCTCAGGAGCTTTTCAATCTCGTCCTTCCCCACATAATAGTGCTTCTGCCGGTCAAAGGCGGGAATCAGCACATAGAGGTGGTTGAGAAGCCGGGAGAGCGTCACCTTTCCCCGGAGAGTGAGGTCTATGTAGGGGCTGCCTCCCCATTCCGGGAAGGTCTCGTCCAGCACGGAGCCGGCGGCTGTGACGCTGTAGCCCAGAGGCTCAAACAGCTCTGCAGCCAGACCCGCGTCTCCCGGGAGCATGTGGACGCAGGCGGTGAGATCCAGGGGCGTGTCCGCCAGGGCTTGCCGCTTTTCGCACCGGCCGCTCATGGCCGTGCCGAAAACCCGGGCAATGGCCGTGCTCAGGAAGGAGGAGGCCACATAGGGCCGGTCGTTCACATAATCGAACAGGCCCCCCTCCCTGGTTCCCAGCTTCCCCCGGGCCAGATCCACGGGGTTCAGATCCAGCAGCAGCGCCGCCGTGGTTCTCTCCTCGGAGACCTCCGGGTAGAACACATAGGCGTTGCCGAAGCTGAGGGCAAAGCACTGGGCCCGGTCCGGGTTTTTGTGCAGGAGGTATCCCAAATCCCTCGTCTGTTTTCCGGTGTATGTAATGGTCAGTAGCACATCTGTCTCCTCCTGTTCTTGTCAAATCTCTTCCGGATCACACCCATATCTTAGCAGAACCTCCCAGGTAAATCCCGGAAAAAAAGCTGCGAACTTCAATTCCTCCGGATTTGTCCCATGGAAAAAGATGCCTCCGCACCCCCTGTTTGTCATCCTTCGGCGATGCCTCGGATGACAAATGGGGGGTGCGGAGGTTACAGCAGACTCTTTTGCCGCCTCAGACGATCCCGGATCAGCCCCATAAAGGTCTCCGGGCCTGTGACCCGGAGGTGGGGGCCGAAGGACAGAATCCGAATCACCAGCTCCGTCTCATCGTCCGCCTGGTAGGTTATCCGCAGCCGGTAGCGGTTTCCATCCAGCCGCTCCGCCTGCTTTTCAAAATGGGAAAAGTGCAGCATCACCCGCTCCAGGGCGTTCCTCCGGTCCGTCAGCTCCAGGGTGACGGTGCGGGCGGCGTCCACGGCCACAGGGGTGCAATCCTCAAAGGGGCCCCAGACAGGCGAGCACTCCAGAATTCTCCCCAGGTTCACCACCGTGGCATGGGGGTTTCCCCCGGTGAGCAGCCGGAATTTGTCGTCCTTCTCCGAGTACTCCAGCTCCAGGGGCATCACCCGGAAGCGGGCCGTTCTTCCCTTGCGGGTTTTGATCAGAAGCCGCAGAGGCCGCCGGGCTTTGATCGCCTCCAGAATCAGCCGGAAGTTCCGGATGTACCCGGGATCTTCATAGGGGTCCCCGTCGCTGTACCGGTCAAACAGGCAGTAATCCTCCGGGGTAAACAGGGGCTGCACCTCCTCCAGGCCCCCAGGCGCCCAGTCAAACAGGCGGATTCTGGGGTCCAGGGAGATGGCCTTCAGCCATCTTCGCTCCAGGTTTGTCAGGGGCATGGTGGGCGGATGCTTGCATGGGGTTGACCCGTCTCCCCGGAGGAGCTGCCACCGTCCCTCCCGAAGGGCCGGTTCTATGGTGAGAACGCTCTCGGAAAAGGCGTGGGTCTCCACAATGTGCCGCAGCTCCTCCCCTGTCACTGGCCGGGCCACCGCCGCCCTCAGAATCTCTGCCACCGTGCTGTAATACACGCCGTAAAGCTCACTGAATATCATGTCTCCTCCTCCACACCGTACAGCCGGTACATGGTCAGAAGATCCCCCTGAAACTGCCGCTCCAGGGAGGGGTTGGAGAAGTGAAGCTCCGTAATCCTTCCAAGGAAGGTCCGAATCCAGGGCACCAGCTCATTGGCGTCATATACCTCCGCCGTAAACCGGCAGGTGTGGGCATCCAGCCGCTCCACCAGGCCGCAGCGCTTCTCCCGCTCCAGGCGTCGGAAAATGAATTCCTCGTCCTCCTCCAGGTGAACCGTAAAGGATACCCGCTCCGTCCTCCCCCCGCTTCCCTGGGGGCTGACCCCCCACATGTGCGCCCGCATCCGCTCCAGCAGCGCCCGGAGGCTGTCAAAATCCGCCGCGATCTCCCGGGGCGTGACGCCCTGAATGTAGTCCAGGCGGAAGGACTTCATCCGCCTGGTGGGGCGGTGATAGGCCAGGAGGTACTGGCGGCCACTCTGGACGCTGATGAAAATCCGCAGGGGAACCACCCGGCTTGTCTGAGGTGTCCCGGAGTGCCGGCCCAGATTCTCAATATCCGCCTCTCGCTTCTCCTCCATGGCCCCGAAAAGGGCGCAGAGGATTTCGCTGTCCAGGGCCTGGGTGATGTAATGGTGCTTGAAGGAAATCCTGGAGGTATGCTCCTTCTCCCGGTCCAGAAGGAACGAGCCCACCACACCGCAGGGGGATACCTCAGAGAAAAAGTCCAGCACCTCAGGGCAAACGGAACAGTCCTCCGGCGCTCTGCTGTACAGGACGTTCTTTCCCTCCCGCCGGGTGACAAGAAGCCCCTCGGACACATATTCCTTCAGCTTCTTCCGCACCGTAGACTCGTCAAACAGCCTGGGCGATTCAAAGCACGCCAGATAGTCTTTGTCAATGGCCCCGGTGATTTCTCCCAGAGACATAGCAATCTCCGGGGCATACAGGATGTCAAGGAGAATAAAATGCAAGGTGATGTCTCCATCCGTGAAGCTCCTGGCCTTCCAGGCCTTGTAGAGGGGATTGTGATGGGAGCGCCGGCTGTCAATGGAAAGAAACACATTCTTTCCCTCCGGGGTCTGGCGGAAGCCCATATAGTCCCCCAGCCAGCTCTCCACCCGCCGCCGTTCATCGTCATAGGAACGGGCGCTTTTCCGATCATACTCCTCCCGGCTCTTAAAGCCGTACACATAAAACTCCCGCATGTAGTCCCGAATCCGGTCAAAGCGCTTGATCAGCTCCTGGTAGGCCATAGGCTCCCCCCTCCGTCTCTTTTGGCTCCATTATAGCACAGAACGCTCCCGCCGGTCAATCTGGGACGGGAACCTGCCTCCTTTTCACACCCAAAGGGAAGCCACAGGCCGTAATCCATGCATATTTGTATAGTTCTACAAAAAGCCCCCTCTGGTCTCTTAGTATTTCTACAATCTACCAAATTGACACTCAGGTGTTCAGATAGTATATTAAATTATATTTATTTACCCATGAGATATTTTACTTTGGCAGCGTGTTTGTATGATGGTTATTACACCGGCCATACCGGTGTGATGATAAAAACGAATATACAGGAGGTACATTATGAAAAACGTATGCAAACGGTTCCTGATCTGGGCTCTGTGCCTGGCCCTGGTGCTTGGCATCCTGCCCGCCTTTGCAGCGGACGCCGCGGGAAGCACCACCGCGCCCCGGCAGAGCAGCAAGATTGTGTACGCATCTGACGAAGGAGTTACCTTCGTTCCCGAGGGATATACTTATGTATACCAGGGAGCCAACGGCCAGGTGTACAGCCGCCAGGCTGAGCAGGACATCTATGTGTCCGCCCGGGTTCTGACCGCCCAGGAGGCCAGTTCCCTGGCCGCTCTCAGCACCGGCGGGGAAGGCTACCTGGTGGATGAAAACGGCCAGACCCTGGTGTGCAAAGAGTACGACGCCAAGGCCGCCGCCGCTTATTCCGACGCCGTCAAGGCCATCCTGGGAGACGCTCAGGTGTCCGAGGGCGACCAGATCAGCATCCTCAGTGAGCCCTGCACCGCCCAGACGCCTGTGCGGGCCCTCATCACCTTTGACGCTGCGCCGGTGAGCCAGCTCCAGGGCATGTCCGTCTCCCTGGGCAGCAAGCTGGGCCAGGCGGAGCTCCAGGCCTCCAAATCCATTGAGCAGCAGCAGCTGGCTCTCATCTCCAGAGCCGAGAAGAAGCTGGGTGTGGACATTCAGGTGAACGGCCAGTTCTCCCTGCTGACCAACGCTGTCTCCGTCACTGTGAACTACGGCGACCTGGCCGCCATCAGCCGGATCAGCGGCGTCAAGAGCGCCGTTCTCATGCCCAGCTATTCCATCCCCGAAATCAACGCCGTCACCGTGGACGCCGCTGATCTCCAGCCCAGCCTGAAGTACGCCGCCCCTGCCATGGGCGCCAACAGTGCCTGGGACGCCGGGTACAAGGGCGAGGGCATGAGCGTGGCGGTGATCGACACCGGCCTGTGCTTTGACAACCCCTCCTTCTCCATTGAGCCCTCCGATCCCGACGGCGTCGCCTACAGCAAGGAGGACATTGCCGCCATTCTGGAGGCCAACGATCTCCACGCCGAGGCTCTGGACGAGACCACCGGCATTGACACCGTTTATTACAGCTCCAAGGTGCCCTTCGGCTTCAACTATGGTGACAGCGTGGCCAACTTCGGCTCCGATGACGACACCTGGTTTGGCCACGGCACCCATGTGGCCGGTATCGTCGCCGGCAACCTGGTAGATGAGGCCAAGGAAGAATTCGACATGGAGACCATGGGCATCGCCCCCGAGGCCCAGCTCATTATCATGAAGGTCTTCGACATGTCCGGCAACTGCTATTTCGACTATCTCATCGCCGCGCTTGAGGATGCCATCGTCCTGGGTGTGGACTGCGCCAACCTGTCCCTGGGCTCCCCCAGCGGCCCCGTGTACCTGGAGGACATCACCGAGGTCTATGACGCGGCCGTGGCCGCCGGTATCAACGTGGTGGTTTCCGCCGGCAATGACGCTCACTCCGGCGTCGGCTCCTTCTGGGGCAACAACATGGTGAAGTCCGACACCGTCTTCACCGGCACCGTGGGTATGCCCGGCAGCTTTGACTCCGTGCTCACCGTGGCCAGTGCGGAAAACAGTCACATCATCAACTTTAACGACAACGTCATCACCTGGTTCAACGCCAAGCTGGGCATTCGCCAGATGGTAATCTTTGAGGAACTGCCCGATGTGCCCGAGGGCAAGGGCTTCAAGGACAGACTGGTGGGCGGCATCTACCCGTTCACCGATTCCCTGAAGGACGCAAAGGGCAAGCTGCTCTTCTACCCCTTTGACGGCGGCAACGCCGACAGCGTCATCGCCGAAGCCGCCAGGGCCGGCGCGGCCGGTCTCATCCTCACCGGCCCCGAGCCTACAGAGGAAAGCGGCTGGAGCTATGTGGAGGTAACAGCCACCCGCTATGATCTGCCCACCTGTGTCTCCGATATCGCTCAATACAATTGGATGGTCGCGCAGAATCCCCCCGAGGGCCTCATCCGCGTGGATGATGTCTGGAACCCCAGCGCCACCGCCGGACAGATGTCCTCCTTCTCCTCCTGGGGCCCCACCGACGGTCTGACTCTGAAGCCGGAAATCACCGGCATCGGCGGCAATGTCTTCTCCGCTTACTACGGTGAGTACTTCGCCATTGCCTCCGGCACCTCCATGTCCTCTCCTGCCGTTGCCGCCTCCGCGGCCCTGCTGCGGCAGTACCTGACGGAGAACAATCTGATCTCCGGCGACAACCTGAACACCGTGGTCAACTGCCTGCTCATGAGCACCGCTACCCCCGTCTTCGACGAGGCCCACAGCACTTATTATCCCGCACGCCAGCAGGGCGCAGGCATGGTCAACATCAGCGCCGCAATCGCCTCCGGCGCGTACATCTCCGTGGCGGGCACCAACAAGGCCAAGCTGGAGCTGGGCGACGACCCCGGCAAGACCGGCGTCTATGACATGACCTTCCAGGTGGTGAACTTCTCCGACACCGACAAGACCTACACCCTGGACACCACCGTTCTGGGCCAGAAGGCCGAAGGCGGTCAGTTCAAAAACGGCAAGGTGACATATCTCACCGTTGACTACGCCAGAGATCTGGACGCCACCGTCACCACCAGCCTCACCGGCGGCAAGCTCACGGTTCCCGCCGGTACCACGGCCAATGTCACCGTCACCGTGGCGCTCAGCGACGGTGAGAAGGCCTACTACGACGAGCGGTTCCCCGTCGGCGCTTATGTGGAGGGCTTCATCCAGCTTCTCAGCGACGACACCCCCAACCTCACCGTCCCCTTCCTGGGCTTCTATGGCGATTTTGACGACGCCCCCATCCTGGAAGAGGGCAGCTATGAGACCATTCTGGGCGGCGCCCACAGCTACTACACCGCCGACCAGTTCCACAGCGGCGTTTGGAGCTATGCCCGCATCAGCGACAACCCCGATAACTTCCTGACGGTTGACCGCTACCTGGGTGATACCGACGCCCCCGGCTGCGTAAAGATTCCTCAGGCAGACTACGACCATGAGACCATGTGGACGTGGGCCACGGAGTTCTATTCCGAACAGGCAGGCCTCTCCCCCAACGGCGACGGCAATATGGATATTCTGGGCTACGGTCTGGCTTTGCGGCGGAATGCCGACAACATCCACTACACCGTCACCAACGTGGAAACCGGTGAGGTGCTGTGGGAGCAGGACACCGGCTTCGTCCAGAAAACCTTCTCCAGCCGTGCCTATGCGGGCGATGAGCTGTCCAGAGAATGGCTGTATCCCCTGATTGTTGACGGAGACTGGGCCTACTATGACTTCAACCAGTGTCTGCTGGATAACGACACCTGGGTGGAAATCAAGGCCGACGTGACCCCCGAGGGCGCCTCCAAGCCCACGGCCAGCAAGTCCTTTACCGTCTACATCGACAATGAGGGGCCCGTCCCCGGGGAGCATTTCACCCTGGGCACGGAAGTGGAGCAGTGGTCTCCCGAAGACCCCCCCATTACCATGTACACCTTCAAAGCCGAGCTGGCTGAGCAGTGGTTCATGGACTACTCCACGGAGATCTCCCTCGACTACAACGAGGAGCTGGGCGTCTGGGAAGGCTTCGCCTTTGGCTCCACCTACGGCGGCAGCGCCACTCCCATGCGGGGCCAGGGTGGCATCGGTCAGACGGGCACCTCCGTGTTCGGCTCCAACAGCAAGGCTCTGATGTTCTACTACGACTACGCCGGGAACGTCTCCGCTTATGAACTCACCGGCGGCGAAAACCTGCTGAATTATATTGATCTCAAGGCCGACAAGACCGAAATCATGGCAGGCGACACCATTACCGTGGAGAATGTGGCCGAAAATGACTTCAATACCGCTTTGTACTGGGAGGTCTCTGACCCCACCGTCGCGGAGATCGTGGAAAGCGACGGACAACGTGTCACCGTCAAGGGGTTGAAGAAGGGCAAGATTACCGTCAGCGGCGGCTTTGGCGAGTATAAGCAGGCGGTGGAAATCACCGTCAGCGACCCGGACTTTGAGGCAATCAAGACCCAGTTTAAGGACATCGACAACCACTGGGCCAAGGAGGACATCTGGGAGGCCGTGTACAGAGGCCTGTTCAAGGGCGTGTCCGACGACACCTTCGCGCCCAATGTTGCCCTGACCCGGGCCCAGCTGGTCACCGTGCTCTACCGCATGGAGGGCAAGCCCGAGGCCGCCTCCCAGGCCGGTTTCCAGGATCTGAAGGAGAACGCCTACTATGTGGACGCCGTGAACTGGGCCGCTGAAAACGGCATTGTAAAGGGTGTGGACGACAAGACCTTTGCCCCCAATGTCCCCGTAACCCGAGAGCAGTTCGCCGCAATCCTCTACCGTTACGCCGGCTACAAGGGCTTGGATGTAACCGCCGAGGGCGACCTCAGCGCCTTTGCCGACCAGGATCAGGTCAGCTCCTACGCCAGGAACGCTGTCACCTGGGCTGTCTCCACCGGTCTCATCAAGGGCGTCTCTTCTGACACCCTGGCTCCCAAGGCCAGCGCCACCAGAGCCCAGGCCGCCGTCATTCTGGTCCGGTTCCAGGATGCCTATGGCTTCTGAGCTTTGATAAGAAACCCATTTCCGGATATTCCGGGGCCTGCTCCTTATGGGGCAGGCCCCATTTCCTTTTGCGGGAAGACGTCAATGGATGCTCCGGGGATGAAGAAAAAGGGGCCGCTTTACCTGGTTCCGTAAAGCAGCCCCTGAAAATTCCGTCATTCGCCGGTTTTGGTGATCTCAAAATAAAGCACATTGGGGTATTCCGGGTTGTACAGCTCCGGGGGCGTAGGCTTTCTCATCATGCCCACCCGCCGGTACAGCGCCAGGGCCTTCTCATTCCGGGGATCGGGATCAACCCACGCCCGCTCCGCTCCGTTTCGGAAGGCCTCCCGGATGGCAAACCTCAGCGCCTCCGTTCCAATGCCCCTTCCCCGGGCGTGGGGAAAGAGCTTGATGTCCAGTGCCGCACTGTGGGATTCCCCGTCAATCTGGTAGAACGTCTCCCCGCAGTAAACGCCGCTTTCAAAAATGGAATAGTGGTTCTGCCGGGGCCTTGATTCCGCAATCCAGCGATACCAGCGCTCCATGGATTCATCGCTCTCCTTCAGCCCCTCCGGAAAGCCCACATACTGCATCACATTCCCGTCTGCCCAAAGGGACTGAACCAGCTTCAGGTCTTCGCGGGTCGTCTCTCTGATTTCCAGCATAAGCCATCCCTCCATAAGGAGATTATACCCCGGAGAATCCACACCGTCAAGCCGGTTCATCCTCTCCAAGGGAATGCGCCGCATACAATCGGGACTGCCTCATATACTGTTGCACCAAGAAAAATAGGAGAAAAATTTAGCGATGCAGAGTAGCGGGGAAAGTGTGAAAGGGGCAAAGGGCCCCTTTCGCGTTCAATCAACCGTTTTTCCAAACCTCATTGGTTTGGAAAAACGTCAGGGGTTGTCTCAAAACGAGTTTTGAGACAACCCCTTTTCAGCGCTTACGGATTTATTCGGGGTTTATCCCCAGGTGTTACAGCTCATAACGCAGGCAGAAGTTCATAATGAGCTGGGCAATGTGTGCCCGGGTGGCATTGTCTCTGGGAGCCAGGGTGTTGTTGCCTACACCGATGATGAGGCCGTTGGCATTGGCCCAGGACAGGGCCTTCTGGGCGTACTTGTGGATGCTGCCCGCGTCACGGAAGCCGGACAGATCGGCGGTGGCAGTGGTGTCCAGGCCCGCGTAGTTGGCGTAGCGGTAGAGCATGGCGGCAAGCTGCTCCCGGGTGACGTTCTGCTCCGGCTCAAAGGTGGTGCCGGTCATACCATACACAATTCCGTTCTCCGCAGCCCAGGCAATGGCCTTGGTGTAGTAGCGGTTGGTAGCCACATCGGAGAAGGACGCTGCGGACTTGGGCTCGGGGGAACCGGCCATTCTCCACAGGATGGTGGCAACCATGCCACGGGTGGTGGTGGTATTGGGGGCGAAGGTGTCCTCGGTCATGCCCTGCATCAGGTCATGGACATAGACATACTCCACAGCCTCGTAATACCACTTGCCCTCCTCCACATCGGTGAAGGGCAGCTCCGCGGGCACGGGCTGCTCGCTGACCTGGGCGGTGAAGGAAGCCAGGCGCAGCTCGGCGTCGTTGAACACAAAGTAGACAGTCTCGGTGCCAAGGCCCTCCACGTTCTTAAGCTGGGCCTCCACGGGGACGAACTTCAGCTCGGTGATCTCAATGTCGGAGTTGTCACCGTTGCCGGAGTCCTCCAGGACATAGGTGGTTGCGCCGGTCTCGGGAACCGCGATGGTGCCGACAAGGGTACCCTCGGGGCTTCCCACACGGATGTCGATGGTGCCGCTGACACCCTCTCTGGCGCCCACCTCGGCGGTGAAGCCGGTGAGCTCATAGAGGTTCACATTGGCAATGGCAACCCAGGCGCCCTCCCACTTGGAGGTGACGGCGTAGTAGCCATCGGTGACGCTGTCGGCCTTCAGGCTGTCCAGGGTGCTCTGGCGGTTGTACTCACGATAGTAGACGTCATTGGCGGCAAAAGCGCTGGCAAAGACGTCCAGACGCTGGGTGGGATCCAGGACACCCAGCTCCTCACCGGTGACGGCGATCTTGGCGGTGGCCTCGATGAGGTCGCAGGACTGGCCGGCCATGAGGGTGCATGTGCCGGACAGGACGGTCATATCCTGGTTGTCCGCCGTGTAAACCGCGAAGTCAGCGGGGTCCACGGTGATGGTGGCGGTGGTGCTGGTGACGGCGGGAACCCAGACCTTGGCAAAGCCAACCAGCTGCTTGGAAGGAGCGGCGTCGCCGTAGGGGGAGTTCTCGGCGGCGATGTAGAGCTGCACAACCGCGTAGCCGGGGGTGTCGGACAGGTTGGCAATCTCCACCTCAGCCTGGAAGGTCTCACCGGCGTTGACGGCGGCGGGCGCCTTGAAGGAGCGGATTTCAAAGTCGGAATAGCTGAGGCCATAGCCGAACTCGTAGACCACGTTCTCCCCCTGGTTGTACATATAGGTGAGGCCGGTGTCGTAGGGGTCGCCGTTGGTCAGAAGCACATCCCGGGCGGGGTCCAGAGTCTCCAGGGTGACACCGGCGGTCTCCCAGCCGTTGTAGATCACGGTGGAGTCAATGGCGGGGAGGTTGGAGGTGTCGGCATACCAGGAGTTGGTCAGGTGGCCGGAGGGGTTGGCCTTGCCGAACAGCAGGTTTGCAAGGCCCAGGTTCTCATACTCACCGGCATAGGGCTGGTACAGAATGGCGCCGATGTTGGCGTCCTTCTCCAGCTCCTCCAGACCCACGGGGCTGGAGACCTTCACGACAACAACGGTCTTGCCGGGGTACTGCTTCGCCACGTTGTGGCACAGCTCATACTGCTCGGCGCCCAGATCCAGGTCAATGCGGTCGGTGCCCTCGCCTGCGGAGAATCTGGGGTTGACACCAACAACCACAATGGCGGCATCACCCTTAGTGTAGACATTTGCACCTGCCTCGCTCACCACCTGGGCAGTGAACACGGTGTCCTGGGTGCGAACCTTGTCAGCATTTTCAGGGCTGCCCATGGGCTCAGTGAAATCAATGGCACCTTCTTCATTGATCTTCAGATATACACCCTGGGTCCAATAGGACTGCTCAAAGGAATTGAAGAAGCTGCCCGTAAAGGTACCACCCAGCATACGGAAGCTGTCCTCGGTTACATACTCCCGCCGCATGTTATTGGGCATGGTGGATGCGTTAATTCTCCCGTTGCTCTCATTGACGGAGCGCGCACCCAGGTGCATAGCATCATCACTCATGGCAATACCGGCAGGGGTATTCCGGCCTGCTGCAACATAGCCAAGCCACTTGTTGGAGGCGGTCTCCAGGAGGCTGATGGAGTCGTCCTGACCCCAGGCGTACAGCTCGAAGACGGCGGCCTCATCGGCGGTGCCGGTGGCGGTGGTGCCCTCAATGGTTCCGTCGGAGACAATGTAGCGGTCGCCGGACATCAGCTTGATCTGCTTGGCGCCGGTGGTGTAGTGGAGCTCCTGGGCAGTCTTGCCGGTGACGGTCATGATACCGCCCAGAGGCGTGAGGCCCATGTCCTCACCGGCATAGGTGGTGCCTGCATAGGTGGTAGTGAAGCGGGCATCGGCAATTTGGCCGGTGACCACCACATCGTCCTCCACGGACAGGGGCAGGACGCCGTTGTTCTTCAGAAGGACGGCGGACTCCTCAGCGGTGGCCAGGGAGACAGCCTGATGGTCGGCGTTGGTATAATTGTAAACCGTGTTGCCGGTTACGATATCCAGGAAGGGATAGCCCTTGGGATTGCCGTTCTCATCCCGCTCGTTCAGAATGCCGCCGCGGATCTGGTTGATGATGGCCCCCTTGGCCTGCTCCACGAAGTCGGCCTCGGAGACGCCCAGCTTGCCGGACTGGATGGCGTAGACCGTGGCGTAGATGTCGTCGCAGACATTGTCGGCGGTGCGCTGCTGGTAGCCGGCGGAGGCGTTGGCGAAGGCCTGGGAGATGATCTGCTCCGCCCGGCGGGGCCAGTAGGTGGTCATGTAGTCATTGCCCAGACGGCTGACAGGCGCCGTCTCCGCGCCGTTGTCGTTGATGGTGCTGATGGGATAGGAGGACATGCTCTTTACATACTGAATCATGGGAGACATGCCGTTGGGGATGTAGTTGGTGCAGCCGTAGCTGGTCATGAAGCAGCCAATGTTGTCATTGGAGAAGGCCTTGTAGCAGCTGCGGGCCACATACTCCACCAGGCCCCGGGCGCTGTTGTTAAAGCTGCCGTTGTTCCGCTGCCACTGGGCCAGGTAGTTGCTGAAGTGCTTGGTGTCCACGAAGGCCATCTGCCAGAAGCCGCCGTCGCTGATCTCCTGGTCGTGACCGGTGACGGCAGCGGCCATGGTGTCCACCATGACGGAGGCCAGATAGGGGTCCTCGGAATAGCCCTCGTCAATCCGGCCGGACAGGGGGTTGATCCGCAGGTCGGTGAGGGCGGTGGAGACCATCTGGTTGGCAGTGGACAGGTAGCTGCCCTCATAGCTCATGGAGCCGGAGCCGTAGAGCTTCTCCGTGCCGACCACCCGGCCCTCCCGGGCAACCAGCTCGGTGTTCCAGGTCTGGCCCACGCCCACCTGGGCGGGGAAGTTGGTGGAATAGCCCTGCACAGCCTCGGGGCTGGAGAACTGGGGAGAGCCGGGGATCACCTTACCGGCATTCTTGTTCTCCCAGGTGATGGTCTTGCCCGCCAGCTCCGGGTCGGCATAGGACTCGCTGATGGTGTAGGTATCCACCAGGGTGTAGTCGTTTCGCTTCTCCAGGCCGATGCGAACCATGCCGTCCAGGCCGATGTAATCCATGTAGACATCCAGATAGGCGTCCAGATGCTCCGGCTCAGCGTCAAACAGGGGGATGCCGTCATAGGTGCCGCCCTGCTGGCGCTGGAAGGTAATGCCCTTGTAGGTGATGCTCTCGGTTCCGTTGTAGACGATCTCATCGGCTCCGGCGGCGGACACCGTGGCGGGCACCAGGCCCAGCACCAGGACAAACGCCAGAACGAATGCCAGAAGCTTTTTCAATGATTTCATAGTTCTCTCCTTTTCATTTGAAATGGTACCATTGGGTTGGGTGGTATCGGGACAAAGGGGTATGGCAACGCCTCCTCTCTCTTCTCAGGAGGGCTCCGCCGCCCCGGTGATTTTTCTCCCCAGAAGATGCTTCAGAATGTGGGAGCGGCCAAAGGAGATGCCTCCCGCTCCCAGGAAAATCCACAGCATCAGCATAAAGGGAAAAGCGTCCGGCACAAACAGGGTCACCCCCACAGGGGCGGCCACCAGGAGGGCCAGGAGACAGGACCAGGGCAGGTGCAGCAGGGACAGATACACCGCCGACTTCAGGGTTTCCAGAAGCCCGGCAGCACCCTCCGCGCACAGTGGGAACACATACTGCATCCCCAGCAGGCACACAAGCAGCAGCGCTCCCTCCGGAATCACCGCCAGGCGCAGAACCGGACTTCGGAGCCCCCCGCAGACAATCAGGCCGAAAATCAGCCAGGCCACCAGAGGCAGGCACACCAGCAGCGCAGCCGTGGCCCGCTTCCAGTTTGCGGCAAAGGCGGAAAAATAGCTTCTCAGCAGGGGCGGCTCCTCTCCCCGGGCCATTCTCATGGTCACCGAGGACAGGGCCGCGGAGGCCGCCCCCATGGTGACAATGGGAAGGCTGGTCAAAAACCAGAGAAAGTTCAGCACCATAAGGTCAAAGATTTTTCCGGTCACCGACCAGAAGCCGGAATCGTATCGAAAGAATTTCATGACAGTCCTCCCGGCAATCCGCTCCGGGCAGGTTGCCGCTCTTTTCAGGGGGGTTCCCGGGCGGGAGCCTCTGTGGGGGGAGAATCCTCCCTTCGTTCAGAACCAGAGGGCGGGGCGGAATAAAGGATGACTCAGAATCTGCTTATCCCTTGACCGCGCCCATGGCCACGCCCTTGGTGATGTGCTTGTTGAGCAGAATGTAGATAATGATGGCAGGCAGGGCGGAGAGCGTCATCACCGCGAACTGCACCGCGTAGTCCGAGGAATACTGGCCCGTAAACTCCAGGATGGCAAAGGGCAGGGTCTTCCAGTCGGGACTGCTGAGGAAGGTCATGGCCATGAGGAACTCATTCCAGTTGTTGAGATAGGTCATGATGGCCACAGTGGTAAGCGACGACTTCATCATAGGAAGGACAATCACCACCAGGGTGCGGTAGATGCCGCAGCCGTCCATGATGGCCGCCTCCTCCAGCTCTTTGGGCACGGAGTCCATATAGCTGGAGGTGAGGAAGAAGCCCTGGGGGAGCGAAAAGGCCACATAGGGAATCAGCAGGGCAAAGATGGTATCCAGAACCCCCACCCGGTCAAAGATCATATAGTTGGGCAGCAGGGTCGCGTGGATGGGAATCATCAGGCCCATCATCAGAAGCATGGACACCAGGCCCTTGAACCTCCAGTGCATCCGGGTGCAGGCGAAGGCCGCCATAACGGAGATGAGGACAACCAGAATCACCGCCAGGGCGTTGATGAGGATGCTGTTGCCCAGGTAGTGGAGGAAGTTGCTGCCGGTGATGGCTTTGGCATAGTTTCCCCACTGGAGGCTCTCCGGCCAGACCAGAATGCCGCTGGTGAACAGCTGGTTACTCTTGCACAGGGAAAAATCCACCAGCCAGATCAGGGGAAACAGCTGAATCACCGCCAGGAGAATCATGGGAATGAAGCCAAGCACCTGCTTAAGACTTCGCTTTTTTCGCTGCCTTTGCAAGACGCTTCCCCTCCCTTCTCTCGCTGCGGTCCTCAAAGACCTTGTTCAGGATCACCGTGGACAGCAGGCAGATTGCAATGAACACCACGCTGATGGCATTGCCATAGCCGTATTTGAACGAGCCGAAGGCCTGCTTATAGAGGTAGGTTCCCAGGAACTGGGTCTCGTTGCCGGGGCCTCCGTTGGTCAGGAGATACACCGTCTCCATCTGCTTCAGGGCGCTGATCACGGCCAGGGTCACATTGTACTTGATGACGGGCTTCATCAGGGGAAGGGTGATGTGCAAAAAGGCCTGTCCCTCGGTGGCGCCGTCGATTTTTGCCGCTTCGTAAACAACGGGGTCTATGTTCTTGATGCCGGTGTAGTAAATCAACATGCCCCAGCCGAAGCCGTGCCAGATGAGCACCACCAGCACCGCCCAGATGGCCGAGCCGCTGCTGAGGGCGTTGAAGGTTCCGTCATAGCCGAAAAACTCCAGAATCTTTTGGAGCAGGCCAAAATTGGGGTTGTAGATGAACTTCCACAAATAGGCAATCACCGCCACGGAAATCACGTTGGGGATGAAATACACGCAGCGGAGAAAGCCCTCCGCCTTGCCCTGGAGGCGGTCCAGCTTCACTGCCACATAGACGGCAATGGGGTGCTGAATCGCCACAAAGCCGATGGCCAGCAGCAGAGAATTGCGGAGCGCCGTCCAGAATACGGAGTCATGGAGCAGCGCCTTATAGTTCTGAATTCCCGTGACCGTCGCCTCGCCCAGGCCGGAATAGTCAGTCAGGGAATAGAAAACACTGAGAATGATTGGGGCCAGGATAGCGATCACAAATGTCAGCAGTCCGGGCAGAACCAGGCTAAAAATAACCCATTTATTGCTGTATAGCTTGTGCAAAGCGCTTCTCCTCCTCGCCGGTTTGTCTGCGGTGGGGCCGGATACCGGCCCCACCGGCGATTGGTCACAATTGCTTGCTTATCTCACCCCGGCCAGAGCTTCAAAGTAGCGCTCCACGGTGATCATACCGGAGAGCACCTCAATGGTGCTGGTCTCGCAGACGGTCTTGTACTCGCTGCTGCCCAGGTCATTGTAGGTCATGCCGGTGATGCCGGAGGCATTGTTCAGGTTGGCGATAATCTCCTTCTGCAGGTCGCTCTCATTGCCGGTGAGGTAGGCGGAGAAGTCCTGGGCGGACATGCACACGCCGTTCTCCCAGCTGAGCTTGGACCAGTTCTCAGGCAGGAACATGTAGTTGAGCAGGGCGATGGCCTCCTCCTTCACCTTGGAGTCGGCGCTGACCGCGTAGCCGCCGCCGTTGTAGGCGCCGATGACGCCCTGGTCGTCGCCCTCCACATCCGGCATGGTAAAGTGGCCCACGGGGAAGTCCGTGCTCATGGACATCTCCCAGCTGCCCATGAAGAACATGGCGGCCTGGCCGTTGATGAACAGGTTCATGGCGGTGCCGTAATCGGTGGTCTCAAAGCCCGGCTGGAACAGCAGGGCGGCATTCTCAGAAGCGGCCGTGATCACCGTGTTCCAGGCGGGGTCGGAGTAGTCGCCGTTCTTCACGGAGTTCAGCATCACGTCATAGGTGTCGGCCCCCAGAATGGTGCCGGCCATGCAGTTGGTGAAGTGGGTCAGGGGCCAGCCGTCCTGGCCGTCCATGGCGATGGCGGAAACGTCGTTGTCCTTCAGGGTCTGGCAGACGGTGAGCAGCTCCGCCCAGGTGGTGGGAACCTCCAGATTGTACTGGGCGAACATGTCCTTGTTGTAGTAGAAGCCCAGCACGTCGGTGTTCCGGGGCAGGCCGTAGAGCTGGCCGTCATAGGTGACGCCGGCCAGAGAGCCGTCGGCAAAGCCGTAATCCGCGTAGTCAGCCGCATTCAGGGGCGCCAGGACATTGGCGGCAATGACCTCGTCCAGGAAGGAGGGGGAGCACCAGATGTTCACCAGGTCGGGCATGGAGCTGCCGCTGGCGTAGGCCTTGAACTTGGTCTTGTAGCTCTCGTCGTCCAGAGCCTCCACCTGGATGGTGACGTTGGGATGCTCGGTCATGTAGTTGTCAAACAGGGTCTGCTCAATGAGGCCCTGGCCGCTGGTGCGGTCGGTGAGGTTGGAGAATACCTTGATGGTGACGGGCTCTGCGTCCTGCTCCTGGTCTGCCTGGTTATCTGCGGGAGCGGTGGCGTCGTTGTCGGCGGGGACGGTGGTGCTGTCCGGGCTGCTCTGGGTCTGCTGTCCCTGCTCCTTGGCGCAGGCCGCTAGGCAGGTGAGCAGCATAAGGGCGCAAAGGATGATACTGAACACTTTTTTCATTTGTTTTTCCTCCTGATGTTTGTTTTTTGGATGTCCTTCCGTTGGAACCTACAACGCGCGCGTTTGTTGCATCCTCATTTTATCGAAAGCAAGACCCGGGAGCCACCGGTGGGATTGTCCAAAATGTTGAAATAATTAACCTGGCCTCTTGGGGTTCTGACAGCTTGCACAATGATTGCCTGGCAAATTCTTGCACATTGCCAGGCTTCCGGGGGCGGCACTGGGGTCTTCCCCCCTTTCGGCGTACAAAGGGAGGCCCACACCGCGAAAACGCTTCGCGGCGTGGGCCTCCCTTTGTATCATGCCTTGGATTGCTGTGAAACAACCGGCGCAGCCCCCCACTTGTCATCCTGAGCCAACAGCGAAGGATCTCGCGCAGAAGGGTTCCGACACAAAAACCCCGGTGCATGAGCTCCTTTGGCTTCGCCTCAGGATGAGAAAGTGCCTTGGGCGTTTGGGGTTATCCCGACTCCTGGACAGACCGGAAGACGTCCTCCGGCTCCCGGAGGGCCTTGATGCGCATGGTGACCCGTGTGCCCAGGTCCGGTGCGCTCTGGATTTCCAGGCCGTAGTCCTTTCCGTAATACAGCTGAATTCTCCGGTGGACGTTATAGACCCCGATGTGGGGTCTCTTCCGGAAGTCCTTCTCCCGCTCTCCGGCGAGAACCCGCTCCTGCACCTCCTGGCTCATGCCCACCCCGTCGTCATCCACATGGATGAGGAAATCCATCTCCCCGTCCAGCTCCGCCCAGACCCGGACGGTGCCCCCCTGGATTTTTCCCTCCAGGCCGTGGACAATGGCGTTTTCCACAATGGGCTGAATCAGGAGCTTGGGCACGTCGATGTTGTAGAAGGATTCATCCACATCCAGGAAGGTGGTCAGCCGGTCGCTGTACCGGTAATTCTGAATTTTCAGATAATACTCCAGACTGGCCACCTCCTTCGCCAGCACCGTAAAATCACCGGGAGCCAGGGAGTGGCGCAGCAGGCAGCCCAGGCAATAGGCCATGTCCCCCACGTCCTCCGCCCCGGAGAAGCGGGCCTTCCAGTTGATGGTGTCCAGGGTGTTGTACAGGAAATGGGGATTGATCTGCATCTGCAGAGCCTGGAGCTCCGCGTCCTGCCGGAGAATCCGCTGCTCATAGGCCGTGAGATAGAGCTGGTGCATATCCTCAATCATTTTGTTAAAGGTGCTGCCCAGCATTCCAATCTCATCCTCCGTGGTCACGGTACAGTGGGCCTCCAGGTTACCCGCGCCGAAGTCCTCCATGGCCCCGGCCAGGTCGGAGATGGGCTTGGTCAGGTGGAGCATTATGAGGTACAGAATCAATGCCGCCAGGGCCGTCATGGCCACGGCAGACAGAATGAACACCTTGCTGAGGCCGTTGAGACCGTCCAGGTAGTAGGAGGCGGAGACGGTCATCATCAGGCGCCACCCATTGCCCATCTCTCCGCTGGTGTACACCGTATCCCCGTTGGACTGCACATGGTAAACCTCCTTGTCCGAGGACAGAAGCTCCGTGTACTCCCCGTCCATAACCTCCCCCAGCATACTGCCGTCGTAGGAGGACAGAACCCGGTTGTTCTCATCCAGAAGAAACACGTCCCCCAGGCCGGGAGTAATCA
>JALETK010000127.1 GCA_022781505.1 Clostridiales bacterium
GGCGGACAGCCGGAAGCGAAACGTGGAGGGCCAGATGGGCCTGTTCGGTATGCTGGAGGAGGAGGGAAACACGGAGGTGTCCGTGCCGGTGCCCAAGCTCCAGGAGATGAGCCGGGGAGAGCTGATGGCCATGGAGAAGGAAACCACCGGCCTCTATCTCTCCGGCCACCCCATGGACGATTACCGGGCCTATCTGAAAAACACCCGGGTCATGACCGTGGCCAGCCTTATGAACGAGGAACGGCAGGTGGACGACGGCGCCATTGTCTCCGTGGCGGGGATTGTTCAGAAGGTGAAGATGAAGACCACCCGGAACAATTCCGTCATGGCCTACGTCACCCTGGAGGACGACACCGGCTCCATGGAGATGCTGGCCTTCTCCAATACCCTGACCCAGTGCGGCAGCAATCTCCAGGAGGGCAAGGCCGTGGTGGTGGTGGGGCGGCTCTCCATCCGGGATGAGAAGGATCCCCAGATTGTCATCAACCGGGCCCGCCCCATCGAAGACTATGCCAACGGCGAGGTTCCCCAGGAGCAAGCCGGAGGCTCCCGGGTCCCGGGGGAGCGGCTGTACCTGCGGCTTCCCTCGGAGACGGTTCCCCAGTGCCGGAAGACCAAGGCCATTTTGAATATGTTCCCGGGAAACCGCCAGGTGATTTTGTATTTCGCGGACACCAAGAGCCGCCAGGGAACCCTGTGCGACCTGGACGGGGACATGATTGGGGAGCTGAAGCGGCTCCTGGGCGGGGAAAATGTGGTGGTCAAATAGGCCGTTGCGCAAATTCTGGGGATTGTCCCGGGGATTTTGCGGCGCTGCCTTGCTTTTTCTCTGTGATTGGGATATAATCCTATGTTAGAGCGGACGGATTGTCCGCAAAATGTGCTGCATGGAGGAGGGATGACCCGGTGCGGCGAATTTGGAAGCTGATTTTGCTGACGGCGGCTCTGGCCCTGCTCCTGCCGGGCTGTATGCTGAAAACCATAGACGAGATGTACGCCCTCCCCAGGCGCTCGGAGGAATACCAGGATCTCCAGACCGCCATTGACGGGGTCATGGGGGGCCTGGAGTACTGCGCCCCCATTCAGGGAGAGAATCAGCAGACGGTTCAGCTGGCGGACCTGAACGGGGACGGCCAGCTGGAGGCGGTGCTGTTTGCCAAGGGAAGCGGGGAGCGGCCTCTGAAGATTTTTGTTTTCTCCCAGCGAAACGGAACCTATGAGCAGATTGCCGCCATGGAGACCACCGGCACCGCCTTTGAGCAGGTGGAGTACGCGGAGATTGACGAAGCCCCCGGCGTAGAGCTGGTGGTGGGCCGCCAGGTGGGGAACGAGGTGCTCCACTCCCTGTCCGCCTATTCCTTCGCCTCCGGTCAGGCGGACACCATTCTCACGGCGGGCTATACCCGCTTTCTCACGGCGGAGCTGGATCAGGACAGCCTGCGGGAGCTGGTGGTCCTCCGGCCCGGCGCCGAGGCGGGAAATGGGGTGGCGGAGCTGTATGACTTTCAAAACGGCGCCATGGAGCGGGCCACGGAGGTGCCCATGTCCGTCCCGGTGGAGAACATCAAGCGGATTGCCGCCGGCGGCATGTACGCCGCCACCAATGCGGTGTTTGTGGCCAGCACCTATGGAGAGGACTCCATCATCACCGACGTCTTCACGGTGGTGAACGGCCGGTTTGTCAACGTGTCCTTCTCCAACGAGTCGGGTACCAGTATGAAGACCATCCGGAATTATTATGTATACGGCGATGATATTGACAGCGACGGCCTCATTGAGATTCCCGCTCTGGTCTATCCCGACGAAGAGACCCCCAGCCGTCAGGATCTCCTCCGGTGGTACAACCTCACCACCACGGGGGACGAGGTGGACAAGGCCTTCACCTATCACAATTATCTGGAGCACTGGTATGTCACCCTGGAGAGCCGGTGGATGGATACCCTCCATGTGACCCGGGGACAGGATGTGGGGCAGATGGCAGGCTATGTCTTCTCCTGCGGCAGCAAGGGGAATGTTCTGTTCGTCATTTACGCCTTCACCGGCGACGAGAGAATGACCCTGGCCACCTCAGAGGGCCGGTTTGTGCTGAGCCAGACGGAAGAGGTGGTCTATGCCGGATGCCTGGGCCCGGAGAGCCGGACCTTCGGGCTGGATCAGGAGACGCTGACTTCCTACTTTAACTTCATCCAGGAGGACTGGAAAACAGGGGAAACATGAGGAGTGTGAAATATGAAAAAGGTATTGATTCTTGAGGATGAGGTAAACATCCGCAGCTTTGTGGTCATCAACCTGAAGCGGGCCGGATATGACGCCATCGAGGCGGGCACCGGCATGGAGGCTCTGGAGCGCCTGAAGGAAAATCCGGACATCGGCGTGGCCATTCTGGACATCATGCTGCCGGACATCGACGGCTTTGAGGTCTGCCGGAACATCCGGGCCACCAACAAGCAGATCGGCATTATCATGCTCACCGCCCGGACCCAGGAGATGGACAAGGTCACGGGCCTCATGACCGGCGCCGATGACTATGTGACAAAGCCCTTTTCCCCTGCGGAGCTCACAGCCCGGATTGATGCTCTGTACCGCCGCATCGGCGGGGACGACGGGGCCAATGCCGACTGCCTGATTCAGGGCCCCTTTGTCATGAACATCCGCAATCGAACCCTGGAGAAAAACGGGGAGCGGATTCGTCTGACCCAGGTGGAGTTTGCCATTTTGAAGCTCTTCATGCAGAATCCCGGCCGGGCCCTGTCCCGGGAGGATGTGCTCACCGCCGTCTGGGGTCAGGACTATGACGGAGAGCTGAAGGTGGTGGATGTGAATATCCGCCGCCTGCGGATTAAAATTGAGGATGATCCCACATCACCCAAGTTTATCACCACAGTCTGGGGGTTCGGATATAAGTGGGGCAACTGATGGGGCGCAAGCCCGGTAAGAAAGGGGAGCGGGCCTCCCGGAAAAAGAAGAACAAGGGCCTGAGAGGCCGCTGGCTGACCCACACCGTGGGCCCGGTGTCCATCCTGGCGGCGGTGTGCGTTGTGATCATCACCGCCTGCTTTGCGGTGTATTACTACTCCAACATGCAGGCAGACCTCTCCCACCGGGCAAAGACCACCACGGAGTTCTTCGCCAACTACATCGGCCAGAGCTACAACGAGTATTATCAGTCCTGCATCTCCTACGCCAGGAGCTTTGAGGACAAAAACACCATTGAGCTGCAATTCATCAGCACCGGGGGGCGGATTGTGGCCTCCTCCTACGGCCAGTGGGCGGGGAAGAATCCCACCACGCCAGATGTGCAGAACGCCATGGACACCCAGAAAATCGCCTCCTATCTGGGCCGGGACCCGGCCACGGGGGAGCGGATTATGGCGGTGTCCAGCCCCATGATTTACCGGAACGGGGAGGTCATCGGCGTTTTGCGGTATGTCACCAGCATGAAGCTGGTGGACCGCCAGCTTGCCTTTGCCGCCCTGATCGCCCTGGGTGCCGGCGCCCTGTTTGTGCTGGTGGTAATTATCAGCAGCAGCTTCTACATCCGCTCCATCCTGGAGCCTGTGGCGGAGATCACGGCCACAGCCAAGCGCATCGCGGGAGGCAGCTACGGGGTGCAGATCAAGTCCCAGTATGACGACGAGATCGGCGAGCTGGCCCAGACCATCAACGACATGTCCAACAAAATCAACCAGAATGAAAAGCTCCAGACGGAGTTCATTTCCTCTCTGTCCCATGAGCTCCGCACCCCCCTTACGGCCATCAGCGGCTGGAGCGAAACCCTTCTGTCAGGAGATGCGCTGGACCCCGAGGAGACCCGGCGGGGCATCGCCATCATTCAGCGGGAGAGCCGCCGCCTGACGGAGATGGTCACGGAGCTTCTGGACTTCACCCGCATGGAGGATGGCCGCATGACCCTCAATGTGGAGATGACGGATCTCCGGGCGGAGTTTGAGGACACGGTGTATATGTACGGCTCCCGGCTGCGGCAGGAGGGCATTGCCCTGCGGGTGCTGGACAATGACGACGACATCCCGGAGATTCCCTGCGACCCCAAGCGTATGCGCCAGGTGCTTTTGAACATCCTGGACAACGCCGCCAAGCACGGGGGCGAGGGCAAGGTGATCGAGGCCTCCATGGCCCTGGAGGGGGAGAACATCGTCATCCGCATCCGGGACTATGGCCCCGGCATTCCGGAGGACGAGCTGCCCCTGGTGAAGAAGAAGTTTTTCAAGGGGAGCTCCAAGGCCCGGGGCTCCGGCATCGGCCTGGCGGTGTGCGACGAGATTGTGGAGATGCACGGCGGCCGGCTGGACCTGGAGAACGCCCCCGGCGGCGGAACCCTTGTGACCATCCGGCTTCCGGCAGCGGAACAATAGTAGATAAGAAAGGCATGATATCCTGACTATGGCAAAAAAAGAGAAACCTGAATCCCAGGAGAAATTCAAGACCATGATCGGCGGCCAGGCCCTGATCGAAGGCATTATGATGCGGGGCCCGGATAAGGACGCCGTGGTGGTCCGGGGAAAGGACGGCCTCACCGTGGAGGTGACCCCCCGGAAGCTGCCCAAAAAGAACTCCCCTCTGAAGTGGCCCCTGATTCGGGGTGTGTATAATTTTCTGGGCTCCAACGTTGTGGGCGTCAAGGCGCTGATGCGCTCGGCGGACCTGTCCCCCGAGGAGGGGGAGGCGGAGTCCGAGTCCAAGCTGGACAAATGGTTGGAGAAGAAGCTGGGCAATGAGAAGTTCCAGAAGGCCCTGGTGAGCTTCGCGGTGTTTCTGGGCATCTGCATGTCTGTGGTGCTGTTCTTCCTGATCCCCATGATCATCGGCAGCTTTTTTGACCGCTGGATTGAAAGCAGCCTGGGCATCAACCTCATCGAGGGCGCCATCCGCATGGTGATTTTCATTTTGTATATGTATCTCATCTCCCGGATGCAGGAGATGAAGCGCCTGTTTTCCTACCACGGGGCGGAGCACAAGACCATTCGCTGCTATGAGGCAAAGCTCCCCCTCACGGTGGAAAATGTCCGGAAGCAGACCCGCCGCCACCCCCGGTGCGGCACCAGCTTTTTGCTGGTGGTGATGGTGCTCTCCATCCTGATCTTCTCCATCGCCTCCTCTCTGCTGCTCACACTGGTTCCCGGCCTTGCCGCCATGCGGGGGAGCTTCCTGTACAGGTTCCTTATGATTGCGTTCAAGCTGCTGATGCTCCCTGTGGTGGTGTCCGTGGCCTATGAGATGAACCGCCTGGTGGGCCGGTATGACAACCTCCTGACCCGGATTGTCACCGCCCCCGGCCTGTGGTTCCAGAACTTCACCACCAACGAGCCGGACGACTCCATGATTGAGGTGGGCATTGCCGCCCTGGAGGCGGTTCTTCCCCAGGAGGAGGGCGCGGATCAATGGTAAAGCGGTACAGCGACTTATATATGGACACCCGGAAGGCCCTGCTTCCCACAGAGGGGCAGCAGCGGGCGGGGCTCATTGCAAGAGAGCTCCTGTGCGCCGCCTCGGGCAAGACCCAGGAGGCCATCATTGCCGCCCGGGACGCCTACGCCTCCCAGGAGGTGTGCCGGAAGATGGAGGACTTTACGGAGCGGGCCCTCCGGGGAGAGCCCCTGGCCTACATTCTGGAGGAGTGGGATTTTTATGGCATGACCCTCCATGTGACAAAGGATGTGCTCATTCCCCGGGACGATACCTGCGCCGTCACGGAACTGGCTATCAAAAAGGCCCTGTTTTTGGAGCAGGACCCCAGAATTCTGGATTTGTGCACCGGCTCCGGCTGCATCGGCCTGGCCATTGCCCGGAAGGTCAAGGACGCCCGGGTGACCCTGGCGGACATCTCCCGGGAGGCCCTGGCGGTGGCGAAGAAGAACGTGGTGGGCCAGAAGCTCACCGGCCGGGTGAGCTGCGTCCAGGCGGACGCTCTGGGCACGCCCCCCGCCTTTTTGGGGAACTTTGACCTGATTGTGTCCAATCCCCCCTATGTGCGCTCCGGGGATATGGCAGGGCTCCAGCCCAGCGTCCGGGACTTTGAGCCGGCACTGGCCCTGGACGGGGGCCGGGACGGCCTGGACTTTTACCGGGCCATTGGGGCCAATTACGCCGCCCGCCTGAAGCCCCAGGGCTGGCTCTGCTTTGAGTTCGGCATGGGCCAGGGGGACGAGGTCTGCCGCATCCTGGAGAAAAACGGCTTCCGGATTGTGGAGCGGAAGCAGGACTACAACGGAATCGAACGGGCCGTGCTGGCCCAAAAGAACAGAGAGGAAGATGAAGATGGCATCAAAGAAAACCGCGTATGAAGCGCCGGCCCCTGCCAGCGATAAGAAAAAGGCTCTGGACACCGCCCTGGCTCAGATTGAGAAGACCTATGGCAAGGGCGCGGTGATGCGCCTGGGAGACCGGCCGGAGATGGTGGTGGACGCCATCCCCACGGGCTCTTTGGCGCTGGACGCCGCCCTGGGCATCGGCGGTGTTCCCCGGGGCCGTATCATTGAGATTTACGGGCCGGAGTCCTCCGGCAAGACCACCCTGGCCCTTCACATTCTGGCTGAGGCCCAGAAGCGGGGCGGGGAAGTGGCCTTTGTGGACGCCGAGCACGCCCTTGACCCGGAGTACGCCGCAGCCCTGGGTGTGGACATTGACTCCATGCTGGTCTCCCAGCCGGACACCGGCGAGCAGGCCCTGGAGATTGCCGACGCCCTGGTGCGCTCCGGCGCCCTGGATGCGGTGGTTGTGGACTCCGTGGCGGCTCTGACCCCCCGGGCGGAGATTGAGGGCGAGATGGGCGACAGCTTTGTGGGCCTCCAGGCCCGGCTCATGTCCCAGGCTCTGCGGAAGCTGGCCGGTTCCATCTCCAAGACCAACTGCGTGGTGATTTTCATCAACCAGCTGCGTATGAAAATCGGCGTCATGTACGGAAACCCCGAGACCACCACCGGCGGCAACGCCCTGAAGTTCTACGCCTCCGTGCGCCTGGATGTGCGCCGGGTGGAGTCCATCAAAAACGGCTCGGACGTCATCGGCAACAAGACCCGGGTCCGGGTGGTGAAGAACAAGGTGGCCCCGCCCTTCAAAGAGGCCATTTTCGACATTATGTACGGCGAGGGCATCTCCAAGGGCGGAGAGATTCTGGACATGGCTGTGGAGCTGGATCTGGTGCAGAAGAGCGGCAGCTGGTTCTCCATCGGCGATGAGCGCATCGGCCAGGGCCGGGACAATGCCAAGCAGTACATTTTGGATCACCCCGATCTTTTGAACGACCTGGAGCAGAAGGTGCGGGACAACCTGTACAAGCTCCAGGCCAAGAAGGGCAAGCCCGCCAAGGCGGCGGAGAAGCCTGTGACCGTGTCCGCGGACGATTTCAACGATGAGGATTGAGTCGGTCTCGGAGAAGGCGGACCGGGCGGGGCAGTACTATGTGAAGCTGTCCGACGGGAGAACCCTGCGCCTCTATCCCCAGACCCTGGGGGAGTTCAACCTCTATCAGGGCAGGGAGCTGGAGGAGGAGGAGCTGACCCGGCTCCGGCAGTCCGCCGGGGCGGTGTCTGCCAAAATGCGGGCGGTGCGAATCGTCTCCGCCTCCGCCGTCTCCGCCCGGGATCTGGAGTCCCGGCTGCGGCACAAGGGGGAGAACCCGGAGGACGCCCGGGAGGCGGTGGCCTGGATGCAGGAGCTGCAGCTGGTAGACGATCTGGACACGGCGAAGCAGCTGGTGCGCCGGGGTGTGTCCCGGGGCTATGGGAAGAACCGCCTGCGGCAGATGCTCTATGAAAAGCAGATTCCCAAGGAGCTTTGGGAGGAGGCCCTGGCCCAGGCGCCGGAGCCCGACCAGGCGATTACACGGTTTCTGGATCAGCGGCTCGGCCCGGAGCCGGACCGGAAGGAATTGAAAAAAACCATTGACGCCCTTCTCCGCAGAGGCTATGCCTGGCAGGACATCCGCCGGGTTCTGAGCCGCCGGGGGGAGGACGTGGATGGAGAACCGGAGGAATAGACGTGGCAAAAATAGGATTTATCTCCCTGGGCTGTGCCAAGAACCAGGTGAACTGCGAGCAGATGATGTACCGCCTCCAGGAGGCCGGCCATGAGATTTTGCAGGACGTGAACGGAGCCGATGTGGTGGTCATCAACACCTGCGGCTTTATCGACTCGGCCAAGTCCGAGGCCATTGACAATATCATCGCCATGGGCCAGCTGAAGGAGGCCGGAGCCATCGGAAAAATTCTGGTGACAGGCTGCCTGTCCCAGCGGTATCAGGATGAGATCCTGGAGGAAATGCCGGAGGTGGACGGCCTTTTGGGCACCGGAAGCTACGGGGAGATCGTCCCTGCGGTGGAGGCCCTGCTGGAGGGCCGCAGTGTGGAGCGCTTCGGCAGCATTCATGCTCCGGAGGAAGAGGTGGGCCGGGTGCTCACCACGCCCCAGCACTATGCCTATCTGAAAATCGCCGAGGGCTGCGACAATCACTGCGCCTATTGCGTGATTCCCTCCCTGCGGGGCAAATACCGCAGCCGTCAAATGGACGATGTGCTCTACGAGGCCCGAACCCTGGCTGCGGACGGGGTGAAGGAGCTGATCGTGGTGGCCCAGGACACCAGCCGCTACGGCACGGATCTGCCCGGCCACAAGCGTCTTCTGGGGGAGCTTCTGCGGCAGCTTTGCCGCATTGAGGGTATCCACTGGGTCCGGGTGCACTATCTGTATCCCGACGAGATCGACGACGAGCTCATTGACGTGATTGCCTCGGAGCCTAAGATCGTAAAATACCTGGATATTCCCATTCAGCACATCAACAACGACATTCTCCGCCGGATGAACCGCCGGGGGAATGGAGCCTATGTGGAGGCGCTGTTCCAAAAGCTCCGGGAGCGGATTCCCGGCCTGGTCCTCCGCACCAGCCTTATCACCGGCCTGCCCGGGGAGGGGGAGGCGGAGTTCCAGGAGCTGTGCGCCTTCCTGAAGCGGGCGAAGCTGGAGCGGGTGGGAGCCTTTGCCTTCTCCCCGGAGGAGGGAACCCCCGCCGCCAAGATGGAGTACCCGGATTCGGAGGTGGCCGCCCAGCGGGCGGAGATTGTGGAGGAGCTCCAGTCCCGGATTATGGATGCGTACAACGAAGCCATGCTGGGGAAAACCCTGGAGGTGCTTACCGATGGCTACGACCCGGAGGAGGATCTGTACTACGGCAGAACCTACGCGGACTCCCCGGAGATTGACGGCCGGGTCTGGTTCACGGCGGACCGGACGGTGAAGACCGGTAGCTTTGTATCTGTGACCGTCACCGGCGTCCGGGACGGAGAGCTTACGGGACAGGAGGCAGCCCAATGACCACTGCAACAAAAATCACCCTCCTTCGGGTGCTGATGATTCCGGTGTACCTTGTTTTCATGTATTTGAGCGGCGGCGCCGCCGGCCCCTGGATGTTCGCGTCCCTGGCCGTCTTTATTGTGGCCAGCCTGACGGACTTTGTGGATGGCTACATCGCCCGGCGCTACAACCAGGTCAGCGACTTCGGCAAGTTCCTGGATCCCCTGGCGGACAAGCTCCTGGTGATTTCCGCCATGACCATGTTCTGTGAGTGGGGCATGTGGCCCGCCTGGGCTTTGATGATCGTCCTCACCCGGGAGTTCGCCGTCACCGGCCTGCGCCTGGTGGCCGCCGGAAAGGGCACCGTCATCGCCGCCGGCTGGTCCGGCAAGGTGAAGACCGCCAGCACCATGATCGGCCTGTGCGTCCTCATGGCCTTCCCCCAGGTGGATATTCTCCGCTGGATTGTAATTGCCGTGGTGGTGCTCACCACCCTGTACTCCGGCGCGGAGTATTTCATCAAAAACGGTAGCTGTTTGAAATAACCCACCCCTGAGCGCGAGATCCTTCGCCTTCGGCTCAGGATGACAAGTTGGGGGCCGGTGGATTAATCTCCGGCTGTCAATGGGATTTGCCACTGCCCGGGAGGGACTTACAGTGTGGCCCCCGGTGGTGCGCCGGTAGGGGAGGGTCATGACCCTCCCGGGCACTTACCGGAGCCCAGGTACCCTGATCAAACCCACGCTTTACCTCCACAGGGCTTTACTGGCGAGGCCAACTTCCCATTCCCGGTGTGGCTGCTGGGGGTGAAACTTTCTATTGACAATCCCCCTGGCCCGATGATAAAATAGCCCCAACTGAATATCACGAGGAACGGAAAGAGTAAGGCGGGAAACTTGAAAGAGAACCGGGGTCATTGGCTGAGAGCCCCGGGGAAGGGAAGCGCCCCAAGTGCGTCCGGGAGTGAGGGGAGACCCCGTTGGCCGCGCAAGGCCGTGAGTGATAAATCAGAGTGGAACCGCGAGCTTCTGCCCGCCTCTTGATAACAAGAGGCGGGCTTTCTGCGTAAGATGTAGAACATTCCCGAAAACCTGGAAGGTGATATCCCATGAATCTGGGCGAGACCCTGCGCGCCTATCAAAAAAACGACCCCGCAGCCCGGTCCAAGCTGGAGATTTTTCTCCTGTACAACGGCCTGCACGCAATTCTCTACTACAGAGTTGCCCATTGGCTATACCTGCACCACTGCAAATTCCTGGCCCGCTGGCTCTCCCAGCACGCCAAATGGACCACCGGGGTGGAAATCCACCCGGCAGCCACCATCGGCCGCCGCCTGGTCATTGACCACGGCACCGGCATCGTCATCGGCGCCACCACGGAGATCGGAGATGACTGCCTTTTATACCAGTGCGTCACCCTGGGAGGCACCGGCATCACCACCGGCAAGCGCCATCCCACCCTGGGCAACAACGTGATGGTGGGCAGCGGTGCAAAGATTTTAGGCCCCATTAAAATTGGGGATAATTCCCGTGTGGCCGCCAACGCCGTGGTGCTCCGGGACGTGCCGGAGAACTCCACGGTGGTGGGCGTGCCCGGCCGGGTGGTTCGTGTCAACGGGGAGAAGCTGGATCACGTCCACACCCCGGATCCCGTGGCCCTGGAGCTCCAGGAGCTCCGCCAGCGGGTGGAAGAACTGGAAAGACAATTACAAAGGAAGGAAAGCTGACTATGTATCTCTATAATTCTCTCTCTCATAAAAAGGAACAGTTTGTCCCCAACCATCCGGACATTGTGAAGATGTACACCTGCGGCCCCACGGTGTATCACTATGCCCACATCGGCAATCTCCGCTCCTATATCATGGAGGACGTGCTGGAGAAGTACCTGCGCTATGAGGGCTACAACGTGAAGCGGGTGATGAACATCACCGACGTGGGCCACCTGGCCTCCGACGCGGACACCGGCGAGGACAAGATGCTGAAGGGCGCAAAACGGGAGCACAAGTCCGTCATGGAAATCGCCCAGTTCTACACGGAAGCCTTCTTTGAGGACTGCCGGAAGCTGAACATTAAGCGCCCGGACGTGGTGGAGCCCGCCACCAACTGCATTGGGGAGTATATCAACATTGTCTCCAACCTCCTGGAAAAGGGCTTTGCCTATGAGGCCGGGGGCAACGTGTACTTTGACACCTCCAAGCTGGAGAAATATTATGTGTTCAACGACCACGACGAAGAGGATTTGGCCGTGGGCGTCCGGGAGGGCGTGGAGGAGGACACCAACAAGCGGAATAAGAATGACTTCGTCCTCTGGTTCACCAAGTCCAAGTTTGAGGATCAGGCCCTGAAGTGGGACTCCCCCTGGGGCGTGGGCTACCCCGGCTGGCACATTGAGTGCTCCGGCATCTCCATGAAGCACCTGGGGGATGACCTGGATCTC